>NZ_JBSICB010000011.1:0-160449 GCF_058245615.1 Chryseobacterium sp. UF-290 | reverse complement strand
GTGGCAGGTTCCGTATTCTGTACTACTGTAAACTGCACATAGTCCCTGGCAGGAGTAACAATCCCATGAATAAAAGCCGTTACCTGATCTCCTTTGAGAAGCGGAAAAGCAATAGCCTTGGAATTGTTCCCGTAAGTGTAAGTAGATACAGCATAGAAAGGACTGCCAAATTTACTGTAAAACTCCTGGCTGAAAGCACTGTTTTCAGTATCGGCAAGAAAAGCAGCGATGGTTTCCTTAAAAGGTACTTTGTAGCTCACTGCAGAGATAGGAATGTTTACGGTAGAGATATAAGGAGTGCTATTTCTTTCAGCCGGCTGTTGAACATCCTGCTGCCTATTTTCATTCCTGAATTTGGCATCAGACTGTACTTTTTCATCAAATTTCTGAAACATTGTGATAGGTGCACGGAATTGGGTTGGCTCCTCAGCAGAAATAACTTCATCCTCTGTACGGCAGGAATGCAATGAAAAGGCAATGGTCCCCACAAGGGCGAGCCTAAAAATTAAATTTTTTCTCATAAGCATTTTTTTATGATTAAATATAATAATTTTTATCACAAAGATGTGATAATGGATGCAATAATATCCAAAATTTTAACTACAAACAACAACCATTGGTTATAAAATCAATAACCAACAGTTATCATTTCAAATTATTTTATATTTGTAAAAAATACCTCCATGAGCTTAGGAACCAAACTGAAGCAGCTAAGACAAAATAAAAACTGGTCACAGGCCGATGCTGCTTACCGATTAGATATTTCGCAACCGGCATATAACAAATGGGAAACGGATCAGACTAAACCCAATATAGATAAATTGGGGAAGATTGCCGAGGTTTTTGAAACAGATATCTATGAATTATTAGAAAATATATCTACTGTTAATTTTCCAAATGCAACTTTTGAAGGAACTTCTTATGTTGTTTCTACTGATTCCACAATTCATATGCAATCTCCTGAACTTATTGAAAGTATCCTGAAAAATCAGGAGCAGATTTCAAAACTTATTGAAGCTCAGAATAAATTAATAGAAAATCTTCTGAAGAAATGATGGGAGGACCATTGATGAAGAAAATAAGTACCTGCACCATAGAACATTCAAAAATAACCGTCAACGGAGATCTTGTTTTTGAAAGCCAGAGCAAAGCATTCCAGGAGTTTGCAAAGGAAGCATATAAAAGCTTAGACCTCAGCTATCCTAAATTCCACAAGATGGACCATTTGAGCAAGCTGGCCTTCCTTGCTGCAGAAACGCTTTTGAAAGATGAAGATCACAGCAGGACAGCGCTGGTCTTTGCCAACAGATCATCAAGCCTTGATACCGATTTCAAATACCAGGAAAGCATCAACGATCCGGAAAGCTATTTTCCAAGCCCGGCCGTCTTTGTATACACATTGCCTAACATCTGTGTAGGCGAGATCAGCATCAGGCACAAAATGCAGACGGAAAACGCATTCTTTGTTCTGGATGAATTTGATGAAAAATTTTTAAATGACTATTCCGAACAGATCCTTCAGTCCGGAAAGGCCGATAAAGTATTATGCGGCTGGGTTGAATTATATCAGGAAAATTACAAAGCTTTTGTATATTTGCTAACCTTGTAATAAATGTAACAATGTATCAATCTAACAGTTTACCAATTATTGTTACATTGTTAGACTGATACATTGGTAAATTAAATAAATTATGGAAAACTTAAAAACTGAATTGAAGCACAAAATTATTGAAGTATTAAATCTTGAAGATATATCTGTAGAGGATATCAAAGATTCAGATCCGTTATTCGGAGGAGGCTTAGGGCTTGATTCTATCGATGCTTTGGAGCTGATCGTTCTTCTTGATAAAAACTACGGAATAAAATTAGCCGACCCTAAAAAAGGAAAGGAAATTTTCCAATCTATTGAGGTAATGGCTAAGTTCATTGAAGAAAACAGAACGAAATAAATCAATATAACAATGTAACAGTATATCAATATACCAAAGATTGATACGCTGTTACATGAATACGTTGTTACATTATTTAATAAAATGGGTCAAAAAATTGCCATAACAGGAATGGGTATCATTTCCTCCATCGGGAACAACGTGGAGGAAAATTTTATTTCATTACAGTCCGGAAAACATGGAATTTCAGATATTCAGATGTTTGAAACCCGCCATGCGGGGATGATCAAAACAGGTGAAATAAAATTATCCAATGAGGAACTGGTACAGAAGCTTAAGCTTGGTGAAGACAATAATGTAACAAGAACTTCCTTATTGGGAATGGTAGCTGCAAAAGAAGCGGTAGAGAGTGCCGGAATTTCAGATATCAACGAATACAGAACCGGCCTGATCTCTTCTACCAGCGTAGGAGGCATGGACATTACTGAAAAATATTTTTATTCCTACGAAAACCATCCTGAAAAGCAAAAATACATTGACGCTCATGATGCCGGGAATTCTTCATTGGCAATTGCCGGTCATTTAGGATTGAAAGGTATGGTTTCTACCATCAGTACAGCCTGTTCCTCAGCAGCCAATGCAATTATGATGGGGGCAAAACTGATTAAAAGCGGTGTCCTGGACCGTGTCATTGTTGGCGGAACAGATTCCCTTTCAAAATTTACCCTGAATGGATTCAATACGCTCATGATCCTTACGGATTCTTACAATACGCCTTTTGATAATAACCGAAAGGGATTGAATTTAGGGGAAGCAGCCGCATTTTTAGTTCTTGAATCTGAAGAAATTGTCAAAAAGGATAACAAACCCGTTTTAGCATACCTTTCAGGATATGGGAATGCCAACGATGCCCATCATCAGACCGCTTCTTCAGAAAACGGACAAGGTGCGTTTCTAGCGATGCAGCAGGCTTTGAAAATCTCCGGACTGGCAAAAGAGGATATAGACTATATCAACGTACACGGTACGGCTACTCCTAATAACGATCTTTCGGAAGGAATTGCCATGATCAGGATCTTTGGAGAAAACAAGGTTCCTGAATTCAGCTCTACCAAAGCGTTTACAGGTCATACCCTGGCAGCCGCAGCCGGAATTGAAGCCGTATTTTCAATTTTAGCCATGCAGCATGGCCTTATCTTCCCGAACCTGAATTTCAAAACAAAAATGGAAGAGTTTGATCTGACACCCGTTACCGAATTGAAAAAGAAAGAGATCAACCATGTACTTTCCAATTCATTTGGTTTTGGAGGAAACTGTTCCACTTTAATTTTCTCAAGATCATGAGTGCAGTATACATCAACAGTGCATCCTGTATCTCTGTGCAGGACACTTTAAACGAAAATATCCTTCAGAATCTTAGCCCGGAAAATTCGGTACAGATCATCAAAGCAATAGAGCCTAATTACAAAGAATTCATTCCTCCTGCCATGATCAGAAGGATGTCGAAGACCGTAAAGATGAGCTCCGTCGCATCACATTATGCATTAAAGGAAGCAGGCATTTCACAGCCGGATGCTATCATTGTAGGAACCGGAATGGGATGCTCACAGGATTCTGAAAAATTCCTGAAAAATGTGATCGATCATCATGAAGAATTTCTGACGCCTACATTCTTTATTCAGTCCACCCATAATACGGTAGCAGGGCAAATTGCGTTAGGACTGCAATGTCATGCTTACAATTTCACCTATGTCAGCACTTCGTCATCCCTTGAGTTTTCATTTCTGGATGCTCAACTTCAGATCAATGACGGAGAGGCAGAAAACGTTCTTGTAGGCTCCACAGACGAACAGACCGACAGAACAATGGAGCTTTACAAGCTCAATAACACCATTAAAAAAGAGGAAAACCTTCCGGTAAATTATCCGAATTCAGAAACGAAAGGAGTTATTTGGGGAGAAGGTGCCGGTTTCTTTGTGGTAGGAAAAGAAAAAACAGAAACTTCTTACGCTAAACTTACAGATATTAAGATCTTAAACAGATTGGAATTGGATGAAACGTCTGACTTTATTCAGGAATTTTTAGTTAAAAATAATCTTTCCGTACAGGATATTGATGCCGTGATCTTAGGCTTCAGTGGAGATTCAGAATCTGATGCGTATTATACCAAAGCAATGGATCTGTTTTCTGATTCAGCATTGCTGTATTATAAGCACCTGAGTGGTGAATTCAATACAGCCAGTGGTTTTTCGACTTTTATAGCTTGTCACATTCTTAAAGAGCAACATATTCCGGAAGTAATGATGATCAATGCAGTGAAAAAAGACACAGTAAAAAATGTGCTTCTTTACAATCATCTGGCAGGTTGTGATCACAGCTTGGTATTACTGGAAAGAGCCTAAAAGGAGAAAAGGTAAAAGAGTAAAATCGCAATCAAAGCAGTGTTATTATCTTAGATTCTTCGCAATGCCCGGAATGATAATGCAGCTGTATAGATTGAGAAAATTTAAATTCAAAAACAGTGAAGGATGAAACATTACCCCTTTATCTTATTTTACCTGTTCTGTAACGTCTTTATTTATGCGTTTCAGGGGAGCTTTTGGGTATATCTGTTTTGTTTTCTGGCATTTTCGGCCGTTGTAGTCTGGGGATCGTTTGACATTGAATTGAATTATTTTGTCAACAGTATTACCCATAAACGGACACGGAATAAAGAAGTCGCATTGACTTTTGACGACGGGCCTACAGAGTTCACACCCAGGTTTTTAGACCTGCTTAAAGAACATCAGGTAAAAGCGACCTTTTTCTGCATCGGAAAGCAGATTGAAAAATATCCGGAAACTTTTCAAAGAATTATTGAAGAAGGCCACACGATCGGAAATCATACACTATCCCATTCCAGCTCTACAGGTTTTTTATCCACTTCAAAAATGATTAAAGAAATCACAGAATGTGATACCGTAATGAAAAATACGGGAAATCTAAAAACAGACCTGTACCGTCCTCCTTTTGGAGTAACGAACCCGAACATCGCAAAAGCAATTAAGAAAACCCATAAACAAAGCATCGGCTGGAACGTCCGTTCTTTAGATACCATCATCGATGATGAAAAGAAGATCTACAGAAGAATCACTAAAAGCCTGAAGAAAGGGAGCATTATCCTTCTCCACGATACTTCGGAAAAAACGTATCGTGTACTGGTAGATTTATTAGTATTTTTGGAGGACAAAAAGTATTCAACCTTTACCGTTGACTCAATTATAAATTCAAAGAAAAAATGATTAAAAATATTGCTTTCGGGGCATTTTTATTGGTTTGTGGTTTCTTTTTTGCCCAAAATACGGCAATGTCAGGAGCAGAGGCTAAGGCATTCGTATCTAAGGTTTCATCTGATACAAAAGAGATCAAAACCTTACAGAGTGATTTTACCCAAACCAAAAAGATGGACTTTCTGGATAAAAGTATTGTGACTTACGGGAAAATGTCTTTGCAGACCCCGAATATGCTAAGCTGGAAATATACCAGGCCTTATCAGTACAGCATCGTTTTCAAAAGCAATAAAATCTACATCAATGATCAGGGGAAAAAGTCTTCGGTAGATGCCAAAAGCAAAACCTTCGAAAAGATCAATAAACTGATTGTCGGAAGCTCCAACGGAACGATGTTCAGTGATCCGGAATTTACGGTGACCTATTTCAAGAATGGGAATTACAACGTGGCGAAATTCATTCCCAAGACTTCCCAACTGTTGAAATACATTAAGCAGATCGAGCTGTATTTTCCAAAGAACCAATCTACCGTTTCTCAGGTCAATATGACAGAGGCTTCCGGAGATACAACCAACATTGTTTTCAAAAATACCAAGATCAATGCTTCAATTCCTGCGTCAGAATTTACTTTATAGCCTGATCATCTTAGGACTGGCATTTTCCTGCAAAAGCTATCAGCTTACTGATGTAAAGCCGGTTTCAGCAGCTGAAAAAACAGTTGAAAATCTATACTTTTCTTCTTCTGAAGACTATGTATATAAATGCCAGATGGATATTTACAGGAATCATGTGAGCGGTATTCTGATCATCAAAAAGATCAGTGAAACAACGCACCGTGTCGCCCTAACTTCTGATTTTGGGAATAAACTGATTGATTTTGAGATTTCGGATCATGATTTTAAGCTGAACTATGTACTTCCTGATCTGGATAAAAAAATAGTCATCAATTTCCTGAAAAATGATTTCCGACAGCTTTTAAAAAGACAATATCCAGTCAGTGAGAGCTTTGAGAACGAAAGCTCCAGGATATACCTTTCCAACATTGACAATAAAAGGTATTATTTATTTTTTAATAAGGAAGATAATCTTCTGAAACAGGTCATTTACACAAAGAATAACAGGGAGAAAATCGATTTTACTTTTGATGCAAAAAAGCATATCTTCGCAGACAGCTTAGCCCTGCAGCATAGGGACTTTAAGATCAGCATAAAACTATTTCAGATAACCGAAACGGAATAATTTCCCACATGAAACAAATATATTTCTTACTTTTTGCACTTATCTCCGGTTTGTCCTTCGCACAGGTCACTTTCAACCCAGGAATCAGATTAGGTGCCAATATTTCACATTTTTCTGACGGTCCGGCTCACGAATCCTGGTATTATAATGATAACCAGGGCTATCATTATGGGACCCATACATACGATATACAATCAAAAGCTGATTTTTACATAGGCTTTCAGGCGAATATACGATTTGCTAAATTCTATGCCCTTCAGCCGGAAATCTATTATACACGCCAGGGAGCGAAATTTGAAAGTCAAAGCCCGGCTGTCGCTTCTAAAACAGTAACCCTTTCCTATGTGGGAGCCGCTGTAGTGAATAAATTTTATTTTGATAAATTTAACATCCATTTCGGTCCGACCCTGGAGCTTCTTACCGATCATAAAAATATTGAAAGGCCTACCGATGCAGATTTGGGATTATTATTGGGTACCGGATATGATATTACAAAGAATATTGGTGTAGAAGCCAGAATAAAAAAAGGCTTTGTACACATCAATAATTATCATACGAATGTAACATTCCAGGTTGGGGTTTATTATACATTTAATCTTAAAAAATAAGATCATGCAGACCATTCTTACAGATTTTTATACATTAACATCATACGAAAAGACAGAAGACGGAAAGTTTACGGCTCATATCCGCTTACATAAAGATCACGATATATTTAAGGGACATTTTCCGGGAAACCCTGTGACACCAGGGGTTTGCATGATGCAGATCATCAAAGAGCTTACTGAAGAATTTACAGGTTCGAAATTATTCCTGAAAACAGCATCGAATGTAAAGTTTATGGCAATCATCAATCCTTTTGAGACTCCTGACTTACTGCTTCAGCTGGATATTAACGAAAATGGGGAGGATGTTAAAGTGAAAAATACAACATCTTTTGGCGAGACTATTGCATTGAAGTTGTCAGTAAGCTATAAAAAATTAACGGCATGAAACTTATTTTATCATTCGTAACGGCATTTATTTTTTTCTTCCAATCTGACCTGGAAACCCTTAGAAACAGCTATGCCAAAGCCAACGATTCCAGTAGCAATACTGAAAATTTCATTGAAACAGCTGAAAAACAATCCGGTTCTGATGCCGTAACGTTAGGCTACAAGGCGGCAGCCAAGATCATGGAGGCAAAAATAGCGAAAGGCAACAGAAAAGCATTGGTAAAAACAGGAGCTACAAGTCTGGAAAGCATCATCAAAAGCAACCCGAATAATGCGGAGCTTCGCCTGATCAGATTAAGCGTTCAGGAAAATATTCCGAAAATAGTGGGATACCGTGGCAGCCTGAAAGATGATAAAGAGTTTCTTCTGAGCAATTACAGCAAGCAGAATGCAGCGTTAAAAAACTATATCAAAAGGTTTGCTATGCAATCCAAAACCATTACAGAGTCTGAAAGAGCTACTTTAAAATAAAACCATGTCCCCTGCTGAAGTACAAAATGCAATTTCCGAAAAGAAGATCTGCATTTTAATACCCACCTACAATAATGAGAAAACTCTGAAGAGAGTGATTGACGGTGTTCTCCACTACACCGGAAGTATTATTGTGGTCAATGACGGATCTACCGATTCTACGCCGCAAATCCTCACTCAATATCCCCAGATTACAGTAATCTCCTTACCTGAGAACAAAGGAAAAGGAAACGGGTTGAAAACAGGCTTCAGAAAGGCAAAAGAGTCAGGATATAGCTATGCCATAACCATTGATTCTGACGGACAGCATTACCCTGACGATATTCCTGTATTTGTTGAGGCTCTTCTTCAGGAAAAGGAAGATGTACTCCTGATCGGAAACAGAAATATGTCTCAGGACGGCATTCCTAAAAAAAGCAGCTTCGGGAACAGGTTTTCCAATTTCTGGTTCTGGTTCGAGACCGGAATCAAGCTGGAGGATACCCAATCTGGGTACAGACTTTATCCTTTACACAAAATACCCGGGAAATATTTTACTCCCAAGTTTGAGTTTGAAATAGAGATCATCGTAAGAACTGCCTGGAGACATGTTCCGGTAAAGAATGTCCCGATAAAGGTGCTTTATGATCCGGCAGAACGGGTTTCTCATTTCAGGCCCTTCAAGGATTTTACAAGGATCAGTATCCTGAATACGATTCTGGTAACGATTACCCTATTATACATTATTCCGAGAAACTTCGTGAATAATTTCAAAAAAAAAAGCTTTAAAAGGTTCCTAAAAGAAGATGTGCTGGAAAGTGACGGCAGCAACCGTACAAAAGCTTTTTCCATCGCATTGGGAGTCTTTATAGGGCTTTCTCCTTTTTGGGGATTTCAGACGCTGCTTGTCATCAGTCTGTCTGTTCTTTTCAAGCTGAATAAAGTACTGGCTTTTATAGCTTCCAACGTGAGCCTTCCTCCCTTTATTCCTTTCATTATTGCTGCTTCTTTGTTTTTGGGAGCTCCATTTGTTCAGGGTGAAAGCAATATCCTGAACCAGGATCTGAATTTCGAACTGATCAAGAACAACCTCCTGCAATATATTATCGGGAGCTTTATTTTAAGTACTACATTATCTGCTCTTTCAGGAGCGGCTACCTTCTTGTTTCTCAATAAGCTGAGCCCGGATAATGATTAACGCTATACACTCTGACATATCATATTAAACGATATAAAAAGAAAGCCCCGGAATTTGTCATTCCGGGGCTTTTTATCATAATGATTCTTATTTTTATTTTGAAACAATAATTTTCTGAGTATAATCGATAGAGTCATTATTAACTTTTACAATATATGCTCCATTGATCAGTTTTTCCGCACTAATCGTATTTTGTTTATTAAGGTTGATGCTTTCTTTGGAGACAAGCTTACCTGTAAAATCATAGATAGAAACGGTTGTAATTCCTGATAATTTCACATCTGAAGGAGTCTGTATTGTGAATTCATTTCTTACCGGGTTTGGATAGATAGAAATTCCTTTAGAGTTTTTAACTTCATTTACAGCCAATGTTCCACATTCAGCAGGAATTGTAAAATCTTCTACCTGGTCACTCATTTCCGGTAAAGGCTGGCTTGCCCCGAACGCTAAACCATTAAGAGCTCCTGCTGATGCATTTACCCCTAAACCTCTTTTAGCAAATGTTCTCCAGATCATACATTTATTTTCTCCGTTGGTAGAAGCCTGATCAGCTGCAAGGATCGCATCTCTTCCCTGTGCAAAAGTCGGGTTACATGGCTGTAGCTTAAGCGCATCCATTACCAGCTGTAAAACTCTGGCACTACCGCTGTTAGGATCTGCCAAAACATTACTGTTGTATCCGTATTTTTCTACATATTTCCAGTTAAGGTCCCAAAGCATTGAAGCCCAGATAAAGCCTATACTGTGAACGTCAGGTACTGTAATCGGTCCAAGTACAGAATTTGCATTTACTTTCATCCCATTGGTTCTGCCATAGGTATAATCATTTATTAAGAAGTCAGGTGAATACTTTGCCGGTCTTATTCCTCCTCCGGTTGTTGGCTCTCCTGAAGCAAATGTACCTATTCCTCTGGCAAGGGAAGCATTATCTCCAGGTTTAGTAGTCATCATCAAAGCAAAGAAATCAGACCATCCTTCGCCCATCTGTTCATTTGATGAAATATAAGAAAGACAAGAACTTCCGGTTCCGGTAAGACGGTTAGAAATTCCATGCCCATACTCATGGCTTATGATTCCGTTATCCAAACTTGCATCTTTATAGACAGCCTCAGTTTTTATTGTCGCATTTCCAACAATCCCATTCGTCAGGTCATTCACTAAAAATTCTCCTTCTGATTTTCCTACCATGATTGTAGGTATTGTAATAGTAGCATCTGTTCCTCCCATTCCTACAGGTGTATTCTGGGTTGGATGGTACTGTATAACTCCTACTGCTCCTGCATTCTGAAGATTTTTTGTTTTAACGGCAAAACCACATCCTGCCGCATTTATCACTGCAATTTTTCCTGTAAGGCTTCCTGCTGCAACGGCAGTACATGCATCTGCCGGAGTTGAAAGAGCCAGATCTCCTGTTACAGGCGGATTCCCTATCAGCTGCGGTCCAAAGCTAGCGGTAGCGGCTACCGGAGTTCTTGCCACATAGTTTGATGGAGAATTATAGTAAAGATATCTTGCATCACCAGGCATAAAAAGGAACATCTGCATTCTTCCGCTTGTTCCGTCAGCACCAGGATTAAAATTAGCGTTGTTAAGGCCGCTTCCATCTCTGGATTCTGCAAGGACAGGGTCATTACCTGTTCCCCCCTTTCCAAAGTTATTTTTTTGATAGTTTCTTGCAGACTCTGTAAATCCGAATTTATAGAATACATCATGCATTTTATTCGTTGTATAGAATAAATTGGTTACTGCGGCAGAAGTATAGGATGTATGTTGAGCGGTTACATCTAAAGGGAAGTCAAATGCTCTGTTTACCCCTCCGTCAGGAGAGAACTGTGGCAAGTTGGTATTATTCTCATCAGTATAGGCAAAGGCATTATTCCCTCTTGTTATGGTATAGCTGTCTGTTCCGTCAGAATGCCAGCCTTCCGGAGAAGCTGTCAGGTCCCATGGATTGGTAATCAGCGTACGGCTTCCGAAAGTTGGGGCTTCCACAGGGAATGCAAATACATTATAGGAAGCATTGTCAGGTGATAAAACAAAATTTGCATTCTTTTGCAATGCTGCTGTATTACCAGATAAAACAGATGGTTGAACCGCTACATCAGATAAAGATTCCTCCAGTGAATGATCATGGCCATAAGCACCAGGATGGAAACTGCAGGAAAGCGTTGTATTTTCCTGATATAAAATGGAACCGTCTTCTGCGTTTACAATAGTATTCCATACGTTACTCGTCCCTTTTTCTTCTACATTAAACTGATAGCCCAGTATTAATTCTCCTCCTTTTGCAAAATAAACAACATTTGTTTTTATAGGTTCTTCTTTTCCGTCCACATCCTTTACAGTAAGTGATCCGTTCAGCTTTTTAGCTGTTTCTGCAACTAAAGCATCTTTTCGGCCGTTTTCCTTTCCTTTAATTGCAGTAGGATAAGTCTTAATAAAAGTATCCGCAAAACTTAATACTTTTCCTTCCCTGATCAGTACATTGGCAGAGCTTCCAAAAACAGGAATTCCATTAACCGTCTGCTGTATCCCTACAACATCTCCTTTCAAACTTTTTGAAGGATCTACATTGATAATTTTAAAGGTCTTCAGTTCCGGGTTTACCCTTTGAAATGCTCCCTGGCTGGAATTAACGTAATCTTTGATCGTTTGCTCGTATTTTTGAGCTGAAACCACGCCAACACTGAAAAGCGAACAAAACAAAAGGACTTTAACACTAAGTCGAATTTTTTTCATAAGTTTTACTTTTTAACAAATATTAATATCCAATTTTTTCAGTTAGTAGGGAAATAACATAAAATGTTACATTTTTACATAATATTTATTAAAAAAATATAATATATCAAATCAAAATAATAATACTCACAATGATTTTTATATTGACTTCATAAAAACTTTAAAGGATTAAGATTCTATTTTAGAATGAATTGCGTCAGGTCTTTTAAAAATTCCTCATCAACATGTCCGTTTATTTCATAATCTTTCGGGGATGGCTTTTCTGATCCCGGAATGAGCAGATGGCCCAGGGAAGGATAAAATTTAAATACAGCGGTTTTATTATTTTTCAATGTGCTTTTCCAGAGATTAAAGTCTTTTTCCGTTACCTGATAATCTCTTCCGCCCTGTGCAAAAAACATTGGAGTTTTGATCTTTATAACTTCATTAAGCTGATTATAATCTTTTAAATACTTCCAGTAAACAGCAGATAATCCAAGAGGAAGTTCTGATGCCGGAGTATTCAGGTTAAACTGAGAGGAATTCAGAAATGCAACCTGCTTTTTGATCTTCTTAACTCCTTCCGCAGGAACATTAGAAGGATCCAGGCTGTGCAGATATTCATACTGCTCAACAATTAGGTCCTGCAAAGGTCTTGCGTTTCCAGCCATGAAAATATATTTTGAAGCCTGTGCCTTCTCTGCAATTTTAGGCATTAAATAGGCTCCCTGACTATGCCCCAATATGATGATCTGATAAGCCTTATAATCTTTGCTGTTTTTAAAATATTGAGCCGCATTTACAGCATCATTAATTGTTTCCTGCTCTACAGTCGACTGCTCATTGAACGTTTCCGGATTGGAGTAAGTCCTTTTATCATATCTGTACGAAGCTATTCCATTGGCCAGAAGGTATTCTGCAATATCTTTAAAGGGCTTATTCACTCCAATGGTTTCATCCCTGTCACTAGCACCTGAGCCATGAACAAAAATGACCAGCTTTTTTTTATTATCGGAGGAAGGGATCAGCAATGTTCCGTTCAGCTCAATATCATCACTTTTTATTTTTAAGGCAGTTTTTTCATCCCGCTTTTCAAATGTCTTATGAGGAACGATATAGAACCCGATCAGTTTATTACTGTCATTAAAAGTCATCTGAACATCCAGTTTAGACTTTTCAAATCCGGAGTAGTAGTAATAAGTACTTCCTTCGTTATTGACTTCCAGAATCTCTTTGAAGCTTCCGAGCTGTGTCTGAAGTTGTTCTGTAACTGCTTTAAGTTGATCCAATGGAAGTTGAGACCCTATTGAAGGATCAAAAAAAGAATGAGCTTTTTCTATGTCCTTATCAACAAATAAAGTTTTGATAAAAGCAGTACCGATATCTGTTCTGTTCTGAGAAAATAAAAAGAATGAGCATGCCAGAAGAAAGAAGGTTAACAATTTTTTCATGATAGATTATTTATAAACAACATCTGAAAAAGACAAAGGTCCCATCAGTATCGTAACAAATATAGCAAGAATCACCATAGCCAATTGGGTTGTATGATATACTTTTTCACGGTCTTCTTCTTTTATTTCAAAGGTAAACCTGATCTTATCCGGTCTGCGGATAATTCGCCAGATCAGTATAAGGGCCACAAGATTGAGCAGTATTGGCAAAAAGAGAAATATTTTGCTGCCGTAGCTGTCCTTATTATTTCCATAGCTATGAATAGGAATCATATCAGGGACCGAGCCATATACCGTACACAGATAAGCAGAATAGCAAATGATTATCACAAAAGGAATGCTGAAGAGCAGTTTGATATGTTTCGGGATCATTTCAGCTTGTTTAAGGTTTTCTTCAGATACTTTTCTGTATCCTTTTTGTCCGGAACCGTTGTAATTTCCTTCGTCAGGGCTTTTTCAAATTCAATTTTCGCTTTTGAATAGTCTCTTTTATAAAAATAATATTTTCCGGTCATATAATATACTTTCCAGAAATCAGGGTTTAATGACTGGTAATGGGTAAGAAAATCATCTGTAAGCAATTCTTTATGATCAACAGCAGCATTTACTTTTACACTTGCCTTCCTGTATTCTTCATAGTTTTTGAATTCCTGCGAATCTATAAAAGAATCTCTGCTAATATTCAGTTCTGACGTTGAAAAATCATCAGGCTTCAATCTTTTTTCTGAAAAGATTTTATTCAGATCATAACATACAAATTCACCGAGCTGATAAGGATTTGAAGAAACCCAAACTAACTTTTTCTGAGGTGAAAAAATAACGGCATGATGAGCCAAAAGCTGATTGAGTGCCTTTTCATTACCATAGCCTATCTTTTCATCTTTTAATCCGGATCTGTTTCTCAAAATGGAAGCCATCTTTTCCGGATTCAGCTTTTTTTCTTCCTGTAAAAGTTCCTGAAGTTTTTCATATCGGTATTCAGAATGGCTCTCCTGAATATGTTTCTGATTTCTTTTATCATCCTTGTAAGCTTCAGACTGGAAATGATTCGTACACAACACCTTACTTGTATTCTGTACTCTGTATACCCCGAAGTTTTTAGGTGAAACCTCGATGATCACCGCATTTTTATCAGCTGCACTTCCTACAAGAATTGACTCTGAAACAAAAACGTTTCTCTTTTTAGCAATGGCAACCGCCTCATCAATATTTCGGGCATATTGTAAGATCTCTCTTGTAACAAGGGAAATAGGCGTCTTTGCTGTTAAAGGAATCTTTGATTTTCCGGCATTGATCGTCACCGTAATGCCTTCTTTATTCATCCCGGAAACCACACCGATCATTCCCGGCCAGCTAACCGACATATACGGAATCCCGTTTTCGGGCTCTACAAATTCCACCAGCTTATTCTGTGCAAAATCATCTCCCACATAAAAATCGAAGTTTCTTCCGACCAGCAGATCACCATCTTCTGTATTTTCATTCCATACTGCCAGGGATGTACAGCCAACCATTGCGAGATCCTGCATAGCATGTCCGATATCATGAGCACCGTGCAGATAAAGATTTCTCAAATATTTAGGGGCAATAAAATCGTACTGATCAGATGAATATTGTGACAAGCCATATAATTCGGCCTGATAATCTTCTCTTACATTCAGGTACATCTTTCTGTTGTACCATTTCAAAAAGCCTCTCAACAGTCTTTGTCTGAATTTTGACGGTACGAATCCTTCCACTTTTGAAAAGAAAATCGCCTCCTGTTTCTGCATTAAACTTTGGGTTAACGCTCCATTGTTATATCCCAGCTGCAGAGGGTTTCCTTTAATGTAAAGTTCCCAGAGCTGCTGCTTGTTTTTAGTCAGATAATTTTGATGATACCTGAAAGTACTGTCATTGATCCTGATTACCTTCGGGATTTCCAGTGAATACTGCCTGACCTCCGGAATATGGTGAACAGACTTTGAAACGCCACAGGAAATCAGAATAACTGAAAAAAAAGTGCAAAGAAAAAGCCTTTTGTAAGATAAAGAAGGGATATTCGTTTTTTTCACTTGTGTTGTATTAGGTCATTTTCTTCAGACGGCTGTCAATCGTTTCTTTTCCAAGAATTTCCGCACAGGTATTAAAGGCGCCAATCGTCACTCCCAGAACCCCATGCATATTCACAGATTGCCCTGTCAGAAACAGGTTATCAATTTTAGTACGGGGAGAAACCATTGTTTTAAGAGGATTTTCCGAGCTTTTCATATAGCCATACATATTTCCTTCAAAATTTCCGATATAGTCACGGTAAGACAGCGGAGAAGAAGTATAGATCTTCTTAATGGCATGTCTGAGATTCGGAATTCTCTTTTCCAGTGCTTCTATCATTTTTTCGGTTTTTTCAATCTTGAACCTTTCATATTCCTCTCCTCTTTCATCTTCTTCAGCTACTGTATTGAATGTATTCTCCCATTCTTTTACCTCATCAAAATCCATATAAGAGATAGCTGTCAGGCTCTCTGCAAATTCCGGATGGATCTTTGAAGCTGTCGATGAAAGCATATAAGTTTCCGGCCAGGTTTCTTTTCTGTAACGGAATGCACTCCAGACCTGTTCTTCTGATGAGTAATGGTATATATTATAATTGAAATTGGGCAGACTTTGAGGCTTCAGAACCAGATAAACACTAAAGCATGAAGAAACCGGTTTCCAGCTTAAAACCCTATTCAGGAAAGATTTTTTTAATCTGTCTTCTCCGATCAGCCTGATAGTGGAACGGATCTCGATATTTGAAACAAACTGTTTTGCAGCATATTCTTTTCCTGTTTTTGTTCTTACTGATGTCAAAACATTATTTTCATCAAAAACAAATTCCGAAACTTCGGAATGCTTATGTACCTCTGCTCCATATTCCCTAAGCTTTCGGATAAGGAGTTTAGAGATCTGGCTTCCTCCTCTTACACATTTATAAGCACTTTGTATATAGGAATTCACCGTTAAGGCATGAACATAAAAAGGAATATTTTCAGAATCTCCGGCATATAAAAAATTGGACCCCAGCAAAACAGACTGAAGCTTTTTATTCTGGGTAACGGATTCTATAAATCTTTTGGTATTGAGATGCAGGATCTCCTCGTTGTAATTGTCCTTCCCCACCACATGATATCTCGGAAACTGACTGCATACATACTGAATTTCCTCACAATAGTTCTCAAGGTTTTCTTTTTCTTCAGGAAAATATTGAGACAGCTGCTCAACAAAATTCTGATAGCCCTGTGCATGAGGATACTCAACACTTTCATTTCCAAAGCTGATCCTGTCATATCCATCTTCATCCATTTTCTGAAGCTCAAGATCATCCATAATCTCCAGGTAGGAAAAGAACCGGTTTAAATTCTGCCCTTTTGAAAGTCCCCCGAGATAGTGAACTCCTGTATCAAAAATGAGCTTATCCCGTGAAAAAGTCTGCAGATTTCCACCATACTGGTTATTCTTCTCCAAAACACAAACCTTCAGGCCCTCCTTCGCCAAAACAAGAGCTGAAACAAGACCTCCCAATCCGCTGCCGATTACAAGTATGTCATATTCTTTTTTCAAAGGAAATGTGTTTAATGATTAAGAGATTGAGAAAATTAAGAAATTCAGATATTACTTTGGTATCAGTATGCAAAGAAATCTTATTTGGACAATACTATTTAATTAATGGCCTTAATTCTCAGTACATCTTAAATGGTTTTGAGCTTTATTAGTTTTAGGGCATAAAAGTAGAAAAATTAATCAACATCATCCCAAAAATCAAAATAATTAAACCACTGAAGCGGATATTTTTCCACCATGGTTTCAAGATTCTGAACGTAAGACTGTAAAAGCCCCTGTGAATCCCTGTTTTTAATATTCCGGGCTACTCTTGCATACAGATGGTAATGGAGATTTTTCTCTTTCATTACATACACATACACTACAGGAACACCCAATCTTGAAGCAATAAGAAACGGGCCGGCAGGAAATTTCGCACTTTTTCCCAGCAGATCGGCTTCAAGATACTTTGATCCTTCAAAATAACGGTCACCTGTAAAGCAGATCAGTTCATTATTGGATAGGGCCTGATTGATCTCAAAGATATGAGACATATCCTCTTTTACATAAATGAACTTTATATTGCTCTTTTTTACTGCAACACTTTCAAGGTATTCTTTGATCACCGTAACTTCCTGATCTGTAGTTACCAGATTGATCTGACAGTCGAAGTCGATATCGGCAAAAAAATGCTCTGCAATTTCAAAATTTCCGATATGGGCACTGATCAGAACCCCTCCTTTTTTAGCAGCCAGAAGATTTCTGAGGTTTTCAATACCATCAAATTCATAAGTGTATTTTTCTCTCAGCCCGGCAGAAATAGCCGTTTTGTCGATCAGGACCTTTCCGAAAGTGAAATAGCTTTTAAATATGGAAGACCTTGCTTTCCAATAACCGTAATTCAGTCTCTTCCGGAAATAATAAAGAATATATTGGTTGCTTTTTCTCTGAAACAGAGCGTAATAGGCAGCTACAAAATAGAGCACACCATATGAACTTCTGATCCCGATATTTCTAATGCACCAGACGAATATTCTGTATCCCAGCACCGTCCCTTTAGATTTACCTTTCCATTTGTTCATAGCTATAATTTACCAATATAATAAACAGTATACCAATGTAATAATATCTCTGAGTGCAGCTGTTAAAGGTACACCGGTACATTATTACATTGGTACATTTTATAGAATAAAGATTTACTCAATAACTAAGCGTTTTTTTCAGCAATCTTATTTTCAATCGTTGTGTAGAAGTCATCAAATGTCACCATTTTCTTGAAATCTGCTTCTCCTAATTTCACCCCGAAATTAGATTCAATTACCACTACCATATCGATATAGTCAAGGCTGTCCAAGCCCAGTGTATTTTTAAGGTTGGCATCATTACTGATCTCATCTCCATCCACCTCGAACTCATTTACCAGAAAATCATTAACGATGGCAACAATTTTTTCCCTTTCCATGTTTTTAATCAAATTTTTTAACTATTAGTGCAGAATTGGTTCCCCCAAACCCAAAAGAATTCGACAAAAATACATCAATTTTTTGATTTTTTGTTTTTGATACCAAATTTATCTTTTGAGCCTCACTATCAGGATTTTCCAGGTTAATATTAGGAGCTACGAAATCATTCTGCATCATCAGAATAGAGTAGATCACTTCACTTGCACCTGCCATCCAGCACTCATGTCCTGTCATGGATTTGGTAGAGCTTACCGGAACTTCACTTCCAAAGATCTCATAAATTGCTTTGGCCTCATTGGCGTCACCTATTGGAGTAGAGGTAGCGTGGGCATTGATATAGTCGATGTCTGAAGCTTTTAAACCTGACTGTTGTAAAGCTCTTCCCATTGCCAAAGCCGGTCCGTCAACATTCGGAGTTGAAATATGACCTCCATTTGATGAAAAGCCATAGCCTATGATTTCAGCAATAATCGGCGCTCCTCTTCTCCGGGCAGATTCCAGACTTTCAACGATCAAAGTAGCCGCGCCTCCACTCGGAATCAATCCGTCTCGTCCTGCATCGAAAGGTCTTGACGCTTTTGCCGGCTCATCTTCTCTTGCTGAGAAAACGCCCAATCCATCAAAGCTTGCCATAGAATATTTGTTGGTTTCCTGTGCTCCGCCACAGATGATCATGTTCTGAAAACCGTTTTTGATCATCATATAGGCAAGTCCTAAGGAGTGTGAGCCGCTTGCGCACGCCGCGCTGATCGTAAGATTAATCCCTTTCAGCTTGAAAATGGTGGAAAGGTTCATCGTTACGGTTGAGTTCATTGATTTAAAGATCGCACCTGATCCCATCAATGTTGTATCTTTCTTTTCCCTTGCGATATCAATAGATTCTACTACAGCCTGGGAAACGCTGTCATTTCCATATAAAATTCCCACCTCATGGGTATCTAAGAACTCCTCATTCAGGTTCGCCTGCTTCAATGCAGCAATGGTAGCCAGATAAGCATATTCACTTTCTTCTCCCATACTGACGCGCTGGCGTCTGTTTAAAAGGTTCTTCAGATCCGGTTTTGGAACCACCCCCGTAAGGCCGGATCTGAAACCGAATTCTTTTCTTTCCTGGTCTAAAACAATACCGGATTTTCCTTGATATAGGGATTCCCTGACCTCTTCTAAAGACGTCCCGATGCAGGAATAAATTCCCATTCCGGTAATTACAACCCTATTTTCCATTTGTTCGCATTAAATTTAACAATGTATCAATCCAGCAATGTAACAATATTTTTATTTGACATTCAACCAACATTGATACATTGGTATATTGTTAGATGATTAGGAGTAAATTCCTCCGTTAATATTAATCACTTCTCCTGTAATGTATGAAGCTTTTTTAGAGGCTAAAAACGCAACCAGATCAGCCACTTCTTCCGCTTCTCCAAATCTGTTGGCAGGAATCATAGTCTTAAGCTCTTCTTCATTAAAATCCTGAGTCATATCTGTTCTGATAAATCCCGGAGCAACGGCATTCACTGTAACATTTCTTTTGGCAACTTCCTGGGCAAGGGCCTTTGTAGCTCCTACCAATGCTCCTTTTGCTGCTGAATAATTGGTCTGGCCGGCAGTTCCCTTCACTCCCGATACCGAAACCATATTGATAATTCTTCCGTATTTGTTACGAAGCAGCTTTTGGATAAAGAAGTTCGTTACATTGAAGAATCCGTCCAGACTTGTATTGATCACATTGTTCCAGTCTTCCTTCTGCATCCACATAAACAGACCGTCTCTTGTGATTCCGGCATTATTGACGATCACTTCTACCACTGCATCAGGATTATTCTCCTGCCAGGCTGTCAAAACAGTTTGTGTTTCTTCGGTATTTCCTACATCGAATTTAAGAATTTCCCCCGTAGCGCCCAATTCTTCTACTTTAGCCAAAGTTTCCTTTGCTGCGGTTTCGTTTGAAGCGTAGTTGATGAGGATGTGATAGCTTTTCTCTTCAGCCAGTTTTATGCAGATAGCCCTCCCGATTCCTCTGGAGCCTCCTGTTACAATTGCACATTTCATGCGTTAGTGTTTATATCGTTTTTAGTTTTTTTAGTTAGCCTGAAGTCTTTCTTTATAAGACAATCTATTGCGGCTAATCGTTACATTCCTTTCAAATATTTCTTTACTTCCTCCAGATACGGGTACATGACCATATCATCTGAGAAAGCAGGAATGATTTTTCTGATCTCATCATACAATTCTTTGGTAGATGACGAAACCTTATCCTGGAACCCAAGATATTCAATAGCCTGAATGATAGTAATCGCTTCGATCGCCAGTACTTCAAAAGCATTTTCAATGACTTTTCTGCAGATGACCGCCGCATTGGTTCCCATGCTTACGATATCCTGATTATCATTATTATTCGGAATACTGTGAACATACATAGAATTCGACAGCATCTGGCTTTCTGCCGTAGTAGATGTTGCCGTAAACTGTACTCCCTGCATCCCGAAATTGAATCCTAATTTACCTAAATTTACAAAAGGGGGCAAAATTTCATTGATCTTGGCATTCAGAAGATAGTTCAGTTGTCTTTCCGCAAGCATGGTAAGCTTGGTTACTACAATCTTAAGCTTATCCATTTCCAGAGAGATATAGTCTCCGTGGAAGTTTCCTCCATGGTAAACATGCTGATCTTCAACGTTAATGATCGGGTTATCGTTCGCCGAATTAATTTCATTTTCAAGAACTTTCTCCGTGTATTCCAGCGTATCCAGTACCGGACCTAAGATCTGCGGAACACATCTTAACGAGTAGTATTCCTGAACTTTTTCCTTGAAAACTTTTTCCTGCTCTTCAAAGTGGGTATAAAGGTGATCGGCTCTTTTTCTTATCAATTTGCTGTCTGCCAGATGCGCACGCATTCTTTCCGCTACTTTCTGCTGTCCGTAATGTTTTTTGGTTCCGTTCAGCGCTTCTGATAAATGGTCATCGTAGGCCTGAACAATCTCGTTGATCGCACAGGAAAGTCTGATAGAAATGTCCGTTAGCTGATTAGCTTTATAAGCATTTACAATACCAATTCCTGACATCACAGAAGTTCCGTTCATTAAAGCAAGACCTTCACGGATCTCCACTTTTATCGGTTCCAGCCCTTCGGCTTCAAAAACCTCTTTCGTAGATTTTCTTTCTCCTTTATAAAAAACTTCTCCCTCTCCTATCAATACCAAAGCAAGGTGAGCCAGCTGAACAAGATCTCCGCTTGCGCCTACCCCTCCATGCTCGAAGATTAACGGGGTAATATCCCTGTTGATAAGCTCCTGAAGAAGATAAACAACAGACTGATGCACTCCTGAATTTCCTAATGATAAGGTATTCAGTCTTGCCAGCATACATGCTTTTACTTCCTGCGCGGGTAAAGGATTTCCGATTCCCGAGGAGTGGCTTCTTATAAGATTATACTGAAGCTGATGAGTATCTTCATCACTGATCTTGAATTGAGCCATCGGCCCAAAACCGGTATTCACACCATATATTACTTTATTTTTTGAAAATTCCTTTAAAAACTGAAAACTTGTATCCACTCTTGATAAAAGTGATTCATCCAGTTCTATTTTTTCATTCCCAATGATAATTTTTTGAAAGTCTTTCAGCTCTAAAAAGTTAGTTATTTTCATCAATTAAAAGTAATAGTTGATAATTTTGTAAAATATTAATTATTTGTCACTAATTTTGCGGCAAAGATAAAAGTTATTATTAAAATAAAAAATCAAAGATGAGCAAAGAATTTGTTGACGTTCTTGTAATCGGGGCAGGGCCTTCCGGATGCGTGTCTTCTTCGTACTTAAAGAAGAATAATGTCAGCGTAAAAGTTGTGGAAAAGACTAAATTCCCGAGACTGGTAGTGGGCGAAAGCTTAATACCAAGGGTAATGGACCACTTTGATGAGGCAGGACTTTTCCCTGCATTAGACAAAATGGGCTTTGAAAAGAAGCTGGGTGCCCGTTTCCTTCGTGGTGATGAAGTCTGCATTTTTGATTTCAGCAATAAATTCGGGGAAGGCTGGGACTGGACCTGGCAGGTACCGAGAGCTGATTTTGATAATACTCTTGCTCAGGAAGTCATTAATAAAGGGGTTGATCTTGAATTTGAAACTGAGGTTGTCGATATTAAATTTGACGGGACGGATTCTGTTACTACAGTAAGAAATAAAGATGGGAACACAAAAGAGATCCATGCTAAGTTCGTTATCGATTCCAGTGGCTACGGAAGGGTTTTACCCCGTTTATTAGATCTGGAGAAACCTTCTAAACTATCTCCTCATTCAGCTATTTTCTCCCATGTAAAAGACATTAACAGAGAACCCGGTGAAGAGGGAACATTAATATCCTTTGATATTATTGAAACAGAAGTATGGCTTTGGGTGATTCCTTTTTCCAACGGGAATACAAGTCTGGGAATCGTAGGACCAACTGATTATATTGAAAAATTATCTGAAAACGGGGATACAGCTGAAGCTTTAAGAAAAGCTATTACTCTTTCTGATTATTATGTAAAACGTTTTGGTAACGTAGATTTCCTTTTTGAACCCAAACACCTGAAGGACTATTCCTGCTCGGTAAAGAAATTATTCGGAGATGGATTTGCTTTAACCGGAAATGCTTCTGAATTCCTTGATCCTGTTTTTTCTTCAGGAATGGCTTTTGCCACAGAATCGGGAATGCTGGCAGCAAAACTGGCTTTAAGACAACTGAACGGAGAGAAGATCGACTGGCAGACCGAATATACAGACTACATTTTATATGGAGTGGATGTTTTCACCACCTATGTAAAAGAGTGGTACACCGGAAATCTTCAGGAATTATTCTTCCACCAGCCTGAAAACCCGGATGTAAAGAAAAAGATTTGCGCCGTATTAGCAGGTTATGTATGGAATAAGGACAATCCTTTTGTGAAGAAGCACGATACAGTCATTAAGAATCTTGCCAACCTGATCAAATCAGAAAAACAGGAACAGCAAAATCAACAATAAAAAAACGGTCTGAAAATTCAGACCGTTTTTTGTTTTATTTTTTCAGAGCATCATTGATTTCTTTTCCCAGCTTTTTACCAGTAACTTCATATGCTGCAGCAATTCTCCCGTATTCCCACGCAAATTCTTTATTCATTTGTTTTCCTCCGATTTTATCCGCCTGTAATTTCATTACTACTTTTGAAGGGTTATCTGTTTCTACAAATCTCATCTCTGCGGTTAATTTGCCTTCCTGCGAGCCTATCATTCCGCCGTACCATCCCGCATAGATCCACTTTGCATCAATAATTAAAGTATATTTTGTCTGTGCATCCTTTTTAAAAACAACCTTTTTTGATTTACCGTTTATTCCTTTAAGAAAATAATCAGCATATTCTGAATCCTTAAATTTTTCCCATTGAAAAATCCAGTTCTTCCAAACGGCTTCGCTTTTTTTAGCTGTGATATCGGCTTTTCTGTTTTCAAGGTATTGAGCTTCGGTAAAGTTTTTCTCTTGATAAACAGCATTATCCAATATCAACTGGACATTCACTTCAGTCTGATCTCTTAAAAAGTCAAAATTCCCGTATTCGAAGTTAATTTGATTTTGTGCAAATGTTGTTGTTACAATTGCCATAAACAATAGCAAAAATAATTTTTTCATAGTGTATTATTAGTTTTAAAATTTTAAGCGTCCAAAGATATTATAAAAAATGAGATCTTTTTCTCCTTACATTAAATTCAGCGCAGATCGATAAAGGTAATCGGTTTTCTGCTGTTCGGGTTGAAAACCGTTTTAGACAGAACATCAAAGTCTATGATCTCAATTTTAGGGCTGACTCTCAGCTTTGCACGGAAATGGTCCCTCACCTCATTCACAAAGCTTTCATGTTCTTCTTCCGTACTTAATCTGATCACAATCTCATCCAAACCGATTTCGTTCGCCTGAATAACGATCTGGTAGCATAAGATATTGTTGAAGTCATTCAAAATATCGTTCATTGCCGGCGGATATAATGTTGTGCCTTTGTATTTGATCATCTGTTGCTTTCTTCCTACCACCGGTCCTAATCTCATCGTATTCCTTCCGCATGGGCATGGTTCGTAGTGTGCTTTTACAATGTCCCCGGTTTTAAATCTCAATAAAGGGATCGCTTCTACTCCTAAGGTAGTGATCGTAAGCTCTCCGCTTTCTCCTTCTTTTACTGGATTTCCATTATCATCCAGGATTTCTGTAATGATCAGCTCGGGATGATGATGCCCCCCGATCTGGAACTCACATTCTGTAAAAGCAGTACTCATCTCAGTGGAAGCATAGGTAGAAAAAAGCTTTATATCCCACTTTTCCCTGATCTTCTGTGAAAGAATATTGTCTGTAAAATCCTGATTTTTGATACTTTCCCCAATACATACCGCTCCGTAAACACTTGAATTTTTATAATCCAACCCGTGCTTTTCTGCATAATCAATCATTTTCAACAGAAAAGAAGGAACAGTGATCAGGTATTTAGGCTTGTACCTGAAGATGGAATCCCATTGCAGCTCCGGAATTCCCGGTCCCATTCTGACAACGCTGGCTCCCATCTTTCTTAAGCCCAAAAAGTAGGCAAGTCCCGCCATGAAACGTTTATCAATGGTGGTGATCATCTGAACAACATCTCCTTTCTGAATACCTGCACAGGCAAAGGATATGGCTTCATTGTAAGCCAGTCTTTCAAGATCGCTGTCAGACAGTCCAAAAGTGACCGGATCTCCTAAAGTTCCTGAAGTTGTGCTGTAATCTACGATCTTATCCGGTGCTATACAGAAAAAATCATGATTAGACTGCTGCAGATCATTCTTTGTCGTTGTAGGAATTTTCTGAAGATCTTCCAGAGTAAGGATATCTTCAGTTTTAATATTATTTTCCCTGAACAGCTTCTGATAAAAAGGTGAATTATTTTCAAGATAAATCAAAAGCCCATGAAGTTTTTCTTCCTGAAACTTTTTTATTTCCTGAATATCTGCTTTCTCGATTAACGGATGAAATTCCAATGATTTTAATTTTAGGCAAATTTAATTAAAATTAAGAGCCTGTTTAAATTTGTATTAAAATATTATTTCTCGCTGATTTGATTTACGAATAATGATCTGTTGAATCAGCAAAATCAGCGGGAAAGTAAAGCGTTAAATTAATTAGACAAATGACTAGCAATTAAATTTGAACAGGCTCTTAAAGAGTAAAAGGTTGAAGCATTAAAAGCCTGCTCTTCTGCACTCTATTATCTCTGAAAGGTAAAAGTCTGCATATTGGTATTTCCGGCCGTGTTGATCGTGGTTACTTTTAAAGTATGGGAGCCTGATCCCTTCGGGCATTTTTCATCAAAAGTATAGACAAAATCATTTTTTACACGGGCAAACCGCAGCCACTTCCCGTCAAGTTCCGCACGGAATGAAACAATATCCCCCACTTTGGAAGTTCCTTTCAACCGTAAAGAATAAGTATTCACCAGGGTTCCTTCTTTCCAGCCTGGTGCAACAGACGGAAGATCATTATCAATAACCAGCTTTACAGTACCTAATCTGTTGAAATTTCCTTCTGCCCAATCACCATTCCATTTTCCTTTTACAACATTTTTATCACTTCCATAATCGAGTATGATAACGGCTCTGTCTTTTTCTCTGTCTGTCAATTTTTTAAAGGGCTTTATCTTTAATGCATAATCATCATGGACCGGAATGTATGGGCTATGTAAAATAATGGTATTGGAAACAGCGTTCAAATCGGCTGCAGGTTTTTCATAAGCGCTAAAGTTTACCGCATCATAAACCGCATTTTTGCTGAAACGGATCTCTGCATTTTCAGTTGTAATCGTTTTTCCTTCACCAGGCATTACAGCTTTACCGGCAGAAAAAGCTTTATCGGTTGATTTATTCAGCTGAACTTTTGTTGTTAAGCGGCTCGTATTGCCCTTTACATCTCTTAAAATAATTTCAATATTATGAATTTCCTCATCCCCGAGACGAATAATGCCGGATGAATCAGAGGTGCTGTAATTCTTAAGCTTCATTCCCGGCAAAACGGATAAATGCTGAATACTCATTTTATCCCTGATAAATTTAGTATAGTCTATACAGCCGTTCAGATAGCGGGTATCATCATAGCTTACTTTATCAATGGAAAAGCTATAGATCTGCTTACCATCCATTAATAATTCCGCCTGATAAATTCCAAGATTAAATCCCTGGTTCGCTTTATCCACCGCTTTGACGGCAAAGCTTATCATAGGTGAATTTACCCTGACAATATCAGCAGTATAGCCACTTCCTGCTTTTTTAACAGCGATTCCGTTCGCTCCCGGTTCATAGGTACTGAATCTTCTGTCATACCAGTAAAGCCCGCTTATAACGGGAGCCACATTGTCAGGAATGGAAAAGCCAAAAAGTAACGGATTAATACATTCTTCCGTTTTAGTGTCTCTTATTTCAAAATGCAGATGCGGTCCTGCCGAACCTCCTGTATTCCCGCTCAAAGCGATCAATTGTCCTTTCGTTACAGGGAATTGCCCGGGCTGAAAAGTTATATCCTGTTCCCATTTTTCGTCTTTGTACTGTCTTTCTTTTACATACTCATCAAGCTTGTCGAAATATTTGTTTAAATGGGCATATACCGTCGTATAACCATTCGGATGAGTGATGTAAACAGCGTTTCCGAAGCCGTACCGCTCCACTTTTATCCTGCTTACATAGCCATCTGCAGCCGCAACAACAGGTAAATTTTCCTGACTGTTGGTCCTGAGATCCAATCCCATATGGAAATGATTCGTACGGACAGCTCCAAAGTTGGCTGCCAGCTGCATCGGGATGTTCAGCGGATTGCGGAAATAATTTTGCGGATAATTATTCTGGGCCTGTGTGATGATATTATTGAGGAAACAAATAATAAGCATCAGTTTACAAAAGATTTTCATACATCATTTGGTTTAGATCTACTTAAATGTACGAAATTTCAAGCAATGATCGTGCTGTTTTACTCCCGCAGATTTTGCTGATTGAGCAGATTTTGTTATTAACCACAGATAGGCACAGATTTTCACAGATCTTTGCCCATAGTACCTCTGTGGGATTTGTGGAATCTGTGGGAAATTATACTTGGAATTGACTTATCCGGGCATTCTTTATTCACATTTTAACGTTTTCTTTATTATATTTCTGAGATTGAACTTTTTAATAGAAATTACCCCGATAAAACATATCTTATAAACCGACAAAATTTAGTAAATTTGCAGACTTAATTAATCAACGATATTGAGATATTTACAATGAGCCAATTTAAAGAATACAAAAACCTCAACCTTATTGACATAGCAGAGAATGTAGCGGAATTTTGGAAACAAAATAAAACTTTCAATAAGAGTGTTGAGATTCGTCAGGGAAATCCTGAGTTTGTTTTTTATGAAGGTCCGCCTTCAGCAAACGGTATGCCCGGAATTCACCACGTAATGGCAAGAGCATTGAAAGATATTTTCTGCCGTTACCAGACTCAGAACGGAAAGCAGGTTTTCCGTAAAGCGGGATGGGATACGCATGGTCTTCCTGTGGAACTGGGTGTAGAAAAAGAATTAGGAATCACTAAAGAAGATATTGGCAGAAAGATCTCTATTGAAGACTATAACAAAGCTTGTCGTGAAGCGGTAATGCGTTATACAGACGTATGGAATAACCTTACTGAGAAAATCGGATATTGGGTAGACCTTGACGATCCTTATATCACGTACAAGTCAAAATATATGGAAACGGTTTGGTGGCTGTTGAAGCAATTGTATGATAAAAACTTATTGTACAAAGGGTATACGATCCAGCCTTATTCCCCTAAAGCAGGAACAGGACTTTCTTCCCATGAATTGAACCAGCCGGGAACGTATCGTGATGTTTCAGATACAACCGTTGTGGCTCAGTTTAAAGTAAAGAAAGACTCTTCAGCTTTATTCAGCGATGTTGACAGAGATGTACATATCCTTGCATGGACAACGACTCCGTGGACGTTACCATCCAATACGGCACTTACGGTAGGACGAGATATTGAATATGTTTTGGTTAAAACTTTCAATCAATATACTTTTGAGCCAATAACAGTCGTGTTATCAAGCGTTCTTTTACCTAAGGTTTTCGGTAAGAAATATACGGAGGGTACAGACGAGGATTTTGCTAACTATACTCCGGAAAGCAAAGTAATTCCTTTCAAAATATTAAAAGAATTTACCGGGGAAAAGCTTGTGGATACGAGATATGAGCAACTGGTTCCGTGGTTTACGCCCAATGACAGTCCTGAGAATGCATTCAGAGTGATCTTAGGTGATTTCGTAACAACAGAGGACGGTACAGGTATCGTTCACACGGCACCTACTTTCGGTGCTGATGATGCAAGAGTTGCTAAAATGGCCCAGCCAGAAGTTCCGCCAATGTTGGTAAAGGATGAAAATGACAATCTTGTGCCATTGGTAGATCTACAGGGGAAATTCATCCAGGGAGAAAATGTGCCTGAAGTATTCTCAGGAAAATATATCAAGAACGAATATTATGATGAAGGCACTGCACCTGAAAAATCATGGGATGTAGAGCTTGCGATCCTGTTAAAGACAGAAAACAAAGCCTTCAAAGTAGAAAAATATGTCCACTCTTATCCTCACTGCTGGAGAACTGACAAGCCGGTACTGTATTATCCATTGGATTCATGGTTTGTTAAGATGACTGCCGTGAAAGACAGATTGGTCAATTTAAACAAAGAGATCAACTGGAAGCCAAAAGCTACCGGAGAAGGACGTTTTGCCAACTGGCTTGAGAATGTGAACGACTGGAACTTATCCCGTTCAAGATATTGGGGTATTCCGTTGCCGATCTGGAGAACAGATGATCTGAAAGAAGAGAAGATCATAGGTTCTGTAGAGGAGCTGTACAATGAAATTGAAAAATCAATAGCAGCAGGACTGATGGCTGAAAACCCGTTCAAAGGTTTTATCATCGGAAATATGGCTGAATCAAATTATGAGTTGGTCGACCTTCACAAAAATGTGGTGGATAAAATTGTATTGGTTTCAGATTCAGGTAAGGCAATGAAACGCGAAAGTGACCTGATCGATGTTTGGTTCGATTCCGGATCGATGCCTTATGCACAGCTGCACTATCCTTTTGAGAATAAAGAATTAATCGACAACAATAAAGCATTCCCTGCGGACTTCATCGCAGAAGGTGTTGATCAGACCCGTGGATGGTTCTATACGCTTCACGCTATTGGAACAGCTGTTTTTGATTCTGTTGCTTACAAAAATGTAATGAGTAACGGTCTTGTTTTGGATAAGAACGGACAGAAAATGTCAAAGCGTTTAGGAAATGCAGTAGATCCTTTTGAAACACTTTCTGTATATGGGCCGGATGCTACACGCTGGTATATGATCTCCAATGCCAACCCTTGGGAAAACCTGAAGTTTGACATTGAAGGAATTGATGAGGTGAGAAGAAAATTCTTCGGAACGCTGTATAATACATACTCGTTCTTTGCTCTGTATGCGAATGTTGACGGATTCAAATATTCGGAAAAAGAAGTGGAAAACCGTCCTGAAATCGACAGATGGATCCTTTCTGAGCTGAACCTTCTGATCAAAGAAGTAAAAGCGTTCTACGAAGATTACGAACCGACAAGAGTAGCAAGAGCGATCAGCACATTTGTGAATGATAACCTGAGCAACTGGTATGTAAGGTTATGCAGAAGACGTTTCTGGAAAGGAGATTATTCTGATGACAAGATCTCTGCTTACCAGACTTTGTATACCTGTCTTGAAGTGGTAGCGAAATTATCTGCTCCTATTGCTCCGTTCTTCATGGACCAATTATATCAGGACCTGAATAAAGTAACAGGAAAAGAAAGCTGTGAATCTGTACACTTAACAGATTTCCCGGTTGCTGATGAAAGCCTGATCGATCAGGATCTGGTTGAAAAAACACATTTGGCTCAGAACATTACGAGTATGGTCTTCTCTTTAAGGAAGAAAGAAAACGTAAAAGTTCGTCAGCCATTACAAAAAGTATTGGTTCCTGTACTGGATTTTAAAACAGAAGCGCAGATTCTTGCTGTTGCCGATCTGATCAAGCAGGAAGTAAACGTGAAAGAATTACAATTGATCAATGCTGAGGAAGCCTCTCATTTAATTGTAAAACAGATAAAGCCCAACTTCAAGGCTCTTGGTCCTAAATTAGGAAAAGATATGAAGGTAGTGGGTGCAGAAATTACTAATCTGACCACAGAGCAGATCGCCGGTCTTGAAAAAGAAGGAAAACTGGATGTTCAGGGATATGAGATTACCCTTGATGATGTGGAAATCTCTACAAAAGATATCCCGGGATGGACGGTAACTTCCGACGGAAAAACAACTGTGGCATTAGATTTGACGTTAACAGATGAATTAAAATCTGAAGGAATCGCAAGAGAATTCATCAACAGAATTCAGAACCTGCGAAAAGAGAAGGATTTCGAACTGACAGACCGAATCAATATCTTCATTGAAGAGAATTCACCATTCATTGAAGATATTAAGAAAAATGAGGAATATATTTCTTCTGAAGTCTTGTCAAATAAAATAGAAATTGTATCTTCACTTTCAAATTTTAACGAAATCGAAATAGATGAGGTTAATTTTAAGATAAATATCGAAAAAATTAACATGTAATATTGTATTTCAAATTCCATTTCATAATTTTATTAAAAAAGAGAAAGAATATGTCAGACGAAAGAGTTAGATACAGCGATGCTGATTTACAGGAATTTAAAGCGATCATAAAAGAAAAAATAGAAAAAGCGGAAAAAGATCTTCAGCTGATCAGAGAAAGCTTCATCAACGACCAGAATAACGGAACAGATGATACTTCGCCTACCTTTAAAGCATTTGAAGAAGGAGCAGAAACGCTGAGTAAAGAGCAGAACTCTATTTTGGCAGGAAGACAGGAAAAATTCGTGCGTGATCTTAAGAATGCGTTAATCAGAATCGAAAACAAAACGTACGGTGTTTGCAGGGTAACAGGGAAGCTGATTCCTAAGGAAAGACTTTTAGCCGTTCCTCATGCCACGCTGAGCATTGAAGCGAAAAATATGCAGAAATAGCCGTAAGGTTTGTAAAATAATATTGGGTTTATATGGTATCTCCGGATACTTTATAAACCTAATTTTTAATGTATACCCATGAGCGAGTTATTAATTTTAGGAATTATCATCGCAGCAGTATTGTTATTTTTCAACAGGAACCGGATCAGAAGCAGGTTCTTTCCGGATCAGCAGAAAAACTATACGATCGATGATAAGTTCAATTCTGATAAACGGGAACGGGAGAAAGAAGTCGACAGGCTTTTGAGTAAGATGGGCAGGAACGGAATCAATGACCTTTCGGCAAAGGATAGAAAAAGGCTTGACGAATTGTCCAAAATGTAAAAATTTAAATATAAGAAATGGAATCTATCATAGTACATCCTAAAAATCCTATGGAGCTTAGCGCACTGAAAAGTGTTTTGAAAGAAATGAACATTAAGTTTGAAAAAGCTCATGTTAAAAGTTCGTTCAATGGACAGAAAGTGATCAAGAAAGCGAGCGATAATAAAAATGTAAAAGCGGCAAAACCATCTAAACCTAAAGGACAGTAATGAAAAAGATCTTAGCTATAACATTTTTGGTATTGTTAATTGACCAGGCTTCAAAAATTTATATTAAGACCCATTTTAATCTGGATGACAGTATTTCTGTTTTTCCCGGCTTTAAACTGACTTTCGTGGAAAATCCGGGAATGGCATACGGATTTCATTTTGGAGGGATCCTCGGAAAATATTTCCTGGTGATTTTAAGGATATTCCTGATCGGAGGAATGATCTATATGTTTAGAAAATGGTTAAGAGAGGGAGCTTCCAACTATCTTTTGATTCCTATGTCTATTATCTTTGCCGGCGCTATCGGAAATCTTATTGACGGAATGTTCTATGGAATGATCTTCGACAGCGGAACAGTTTATGATCCAAGCATTGACAGATGGCTTGGCTACGGCGGAATGTCAAAGCTCGTTCCTTTCGGACAAGGATATTCTACCTTTATGAAAGGCTGTGTAGTGGATATGCTTCACTTCCCGCTGGTAGACTGGCACGTTCCCGAAAGCTGGCCTTTAATAGGAGGAAAGCATATTGAATTCTTCAAATATATCTTCAATGTTGCCGATTCTGCCATTACGGTAGGAGCTGCTTTCTTATTAATCTTTAGAAAAAAGGCTTTCCCGAACGGCCTGGAGTTTTAAAAGATCAATTTTCAGATGAAAAAAACAATCAAAAATATTTTTACATTTTTCCTGCTTCTTCTGGTTGCAGGAATTATTTTTATCGCCTGGGCAAATTACAGCATCAAAAAGAAAAGCGAATCTTTTGTTTCCTATAATATAGCCGATATACCGGAAACCAAAACCGCATTATTGCTGGGAACCGGTAAGACATTAAGCAACGGCATGCCAAATGCCTATTTCGACAACCGGATTAAAGCAGCAGCAGATCTTTATAAGAGTGGAAAAGTACAATACGTTATCGTAAGCGGAGACAACAGCACCAAGGATTATAATGAACCTGAGGACATGCAGTCGGCATTAGTTGAGCAGGGAGTTCCACAGGATAAGATCATTCTGGATTATGCGGGTTTCAGAACATTGGATTCTGTAGTAAGGGCAAAAGATATCTTTGGGCAAACCAGGCTGGTCATTATCTCACAGAAATTCCATAATGAAAGGGCTGTTTTCCTTGCCAGAAAAAACGGAATGGAAGCCTTCGGGTATAATGCGGAAGATGTAAACAAATATGCGGGGTTAAAGACCAACCTAAGAGAATATCTTGCAAAAGCCAAGGTGTATTGGGATCTGCTGTTTGGGGTAGAACCGAAATTCGGGGGTGAAAAGATTGTGATTCCCTAAGGGCTCTCGCTGATTTTGCGGATTACGCTGATTTTATTTTTAACCACGGATTGCACGGATTTACACAGATGTTCATGCTAAAGATTGTATGGATTTTAAGTTAAAGATTGTAATTCCCTAAAGACTCTCGCTGATTTTGCGGATTATGCTGATTTTATTTTTAACCACGGATTGCACGGATTCACACAGATGATTATGCTAAAATTTTAAGTTTTGGCTAATGCCCAATTGATAGATTTATAGATGCGAGCATATTTCAGTCCGCTCCTATTGAAGTTTAATAAAAATTCTTGATTCTTGATTCTTGATTCTTGATTCTTGATTCTTGATTCTTTTAATCTTTTTTATTCATTATCCCACCAAACCTCGTAAATTTGCAATTCATTAATTTTTTTAATATAAATTTTAAACAATGTCAAGAATTCTTACCGGCATTCAAGCCACCGGAACTCCCCATCTTGGAAATTTACTTGGGGCGATTATTCCTGCTATAGAGCTATCCAAGCAGGAAGGAAATGAATCATTTTTATTTATTGCGAATCTTCATACGCTTACCCAGATCAAAGATGCGCAGACCTTAAGACAAAATACCTACGAGATTGCTGCGGCTTGGCTTGCTTGTGGGCTGGATACCGAAAAAACATTTTTCTACAGACAGAGTGATATCCCTGAAACCTGTGAACTATCTTGGCATTTATCATGTTTTTTCCCTTATCAAAGATTAACATTGGCCCATTCATTTAAGGATAAGGCCGACAGGCTTCAGGATGTGAATGCAGGTCTGTTCACCTACCCTATTCTGATGGCTGCGGATATTTTATTGTATGATGCAGAAATCGTTCCTGTAGGAAAGGACCAGCTTCAGCATCTGGAATTTGCAAGAGATGTCGCTTCAAGGTTCAACAACCAAATGGGTGAAATTCTTGTATTGCCACAGTCTGAGCTTCAGGAAGACACCAAATATGTTCCCGGAACAGACGGACAGAAAATGTCAAAATCAAGAGGCAACATCATCAATATCTTCTTACCTGAAAAGGAACTGAAAAAACAGGTCATGAGCATCGAAACGGATTCCAAGTCTTTGGAAGAGCCTAAAGATCCCGAAACGGATAAAGTGTTTGCGATCTACCAACTGATCGCTACACCAGAGCAAACCGAGGAATTGAGAGCTAAATATCTTGCCGGAAACTTCGGATACGGGCATGCTAAAAAAGAGCTTTTAGATCTTATTTTGGTTCGATTCGAAAAGGAAAGAGAAACCTTCAATTATTATATGAACAATCTGGATGAGCTGGAAGCAAAATTACAGCAAGGAGCAGAAAAAACCAGACCTATTGCACTGGATACCCTTAAAAGAGTAAGAGCAAGCTTAGGATTTTAATTCTGTGCTTTAAATAATAAGAATTCGGCTGTCTCAAAATTGAGACAGCCGAATTTTTTGCCACTAATGCGCATATTTTTTATTGATGTACGTATGTCAGATTTTATTTTTTGCAAGAATAAAATAATGCATCTGGTCTTCGAATTCATAAGCAATATCCCAGCCAGGATATTAGGTATTCGGGAAGTTTTTGGTACTGTAATTTCTGATAGAAGCCGGAATAAAACCATAAGGCAGTTTCAGATGATTGCCATCCGCTTCTTTCCAGTTTCCGTTGCTGTTGAACTCCATTTTCATTCCGTTGTTCAGATATACTTTATACTCAGAAAAACTTGATGTGAAAATGAAATATTATAATAGTTGGTGTGAAAAAATATTCCCGCAGATCACCCTGATTTCACGGATGTCTGTGCTTTATTTCTAATAAGCTATTTTTTCCGGACGAAATAAAATACATTCATGCATATTTTCAGTGAGAGAATAAATTAATAAAGCCATTAAGATCATCTCAATGGCTTAAGTATACTTTTTATTTAGAATTATAGGTATTCCTTGATCTGCTGAAGATGGGTAATCGCCTTTAATCCGGCTAATTGCTTTTCCTCTTTATAAACATCAAAGAAAATCGCATCCATTCCGAAGTCTCTGGCTCCCATTGCATCAGCGATCCAGTCATCCCCGATCAGAATACTTTCTTCTTTTCTGGCTTCAGAAAGGCCTAAAGAGTATTCGAAGATTTTAGGATTCGGTTTTCTTACCCCTACAGCATCTGCGCTGGTAATGGTTTTAAAATAGGGAGCGATCCCTGATAGTGTACATTTTCTCTCCGTGACCTCCTGAAATCCGTTAGAAATAATATGAAGGGTATAATTTTTAGCTTTTAAATATTCAAGGACATCTTCTGCCCCTTCTACCAGCTCATTATGACTTACGATATTATCCAGGAAGTTTTCTTCAAAATAATCGGAAAGCTCTTTATTATCTATTCCGAAATGTTTGAAGGAATCATAAAAGCGGTGTTCTCTCAAATACTCTTTGCCAATAATTCCATCTCTTATCTTTTCCCAGAGTTCTTCGTTGATATCATGATAAACAGAGTGGAACTCTTCAAAGTCAATCGTATACTTCGAACTGATCTCCTGTTTTTCGAAAAGGTCTTTGATGGTAAGATAGGCATTTCTGCGATGATCCCATAGCGTATTGTCGAGATCAAAATAAACGTGCTGCATTTTCATACAGCACAAAGTTAATAATTTTAATTTTTTGAGATAGGATAATTTTTGCTCTTGCTTTCTACAATTTCAAGGCTTTTGGAAAAATTCAGCAAAAAATCAATAGTTTGTTTCTTAGGTTTCAAAGTTTTCACTTTTAAAGAATCATTTTTTTTCATAGGCGAAACATGTTTTCCTTAAAACGTGAATTTTTATGAAATATTATCTATCTGGTTAATATTATATTCTTTTCGTCCATGATTTTTCTCAGGTTGATAAGGGCATATCTTACCCTGCCTAATGTAGTATTGATGCTCATATCCGTATGATCAGCAATTTCTTTAAAGCTCAGCCCGTCAAAAAATCTTAATTTGATCACTTCCTGCTGATTCAGTGGAAGAAATTGCAGCATCCTCAGCAAATCTTCCTGAATCTGATTGGTCACCAGCTGATCTTCAATATTTTCTGAAGGCTCTCTGATCAGATCAAAAATAGAGTATTCATCAGTTTCAAATGTTGTTTCTGAGACTTTGATGTTCTTGGCTTTTGATCTGAAATGATCGATGATCAGGTTGTGGGCAATTCTTTTCGCCCAAAGAATAAATTTACCTTCTTCGTTATAGCGTCCTTCTTTCAGCATGACAATAATCTTCATGAATGTATCCTGAAAAATATCGTTGGCTAAATCTTCATCATTAATTTTGTAAAAAATGAATGTAAAAAGTTCTCTCTGATGGCGATGAATAAGGGTTGATAACGCTCCCTCGTCACCCTTCTGGTAAAGCGAAATTAGTAAACTATCCGATTTTGATTTCATAACTCTTCTCAATATAAATATTTGCAGACAGGCATTCCTCCAGATACTTTATCTGGCTTTTGCTGTATATACAAAACAGTTCTTCAGAGTAGAGTCTCTTCAATAGGCGGTACACTTATATTACGATGTAAATATAATAATTTTTTAATAACTGTTAACCTATTATTAAATTTTCACAAGAAAAATTTAAAAAAAATCACTTAAACATATCATGAATAAATACAGTAGGGATATTTAATGTAAAATTAATATTCAATCCCTTCATTTCTTTTCCGTTCAAACGGGTATCTCCGATAGGGAAAGCGTAGCCTCCTGTAAGGTCCAGCATTCCAAAAAGAGTAACCCCTATTTTCGGAGCAATATATTTGTTGGTTCCTTCAGCCCCCGCTATAAAATAATAAGCGTGATAGAAATCCACATTCTTTTCAAAATTGAGCAACACATCCGCCTGCAGCTTCGGCATGATCGCAAACTTTGAGCCTGCAGACCCCATCAAAGCAGATCCTCCCAACCTGTATATCACATCATCATTTTTAAGAAAAAGCAATTTGCCTCCTACTTCTCCAAAACTTTGATTCTGGTAGGTATACCCTACCGTAATCATTTTATGCATCGTATACTGAGCTTTGCCCCATATACTCAGAAAAAACAGGGATAGGACGGTAACAGCAGTTCGAAAATTCATCATCTTTCAATTTATTAAGGTGTAAAATTAAAAAAAACTGCCTTATCAAAAGATAAAGCAGTCCATTTATTCTTTTTAAGAAAAATTAAATTCCGAAAGCGGCTTTAATTTCCTCTACTTTGTCTAATTTCTCCCAGGTGAAAAATTCAAGGCCTGTCAATGTCAGTTCATTTTTATGACCTTTGTTGAATGTTTTATCAGCTACATAATGCTCTTTACCCATATGCCCGTAAGAAGCCGTTTCCTGATAAATAGGATTTCTCAATTTTAAGTTCTGCTCGATCGCATAAGGTCTCAGGTCGAAGATTTCAGAAACTTTTTTGGCAATATCACCATCGTGAAGGTCTACTTTTGCAGTTCCGTACGTATTGATATACAGACCACAAGGTTCAGCGACCCCGATTGCATAAGAAACCTGTACCAAAACTTCATCAGCTACTCCCGCAGCTACCAGGTTTTTGGCAATATGTCTTGTTGCATAAGCAGCACTCCTGTCTACTTTAGAAGGGTCTTTTCCTGAGAAAGCACCACCACCGTGAGCTCCTTTTCCTCCGTAAGTATCAACAATGATCTTTCGGCCTGTAAGACCGGTATCCCCGTGAGGACCTCCGATCACGAATTTACCTGTAGGATTGATATGATATTTGATCTGATCGTTGAATAAGGCTTTGATCTCGTCAGTCTGCTGAGCAACCACTCTTGGAACAAGAATATTTTTGATATCCTCACGGATCTTGATCAACATTTCTTCTTCTGTTCCGAAATCATCATGCTGAGTAGAAACAACGATAGAATCAATTCTGATTGGCTTATGATCATCAGAATATTCAATGGTCACCTGGCTCTTTGCATCAGGACGAAGGTAGGTGATCTCTTTATTTTCCCTTCTGATCGCGGAAAGCTCTTTAAGGATCGTATGGGCAAGGTCTAAAGCAAGAGGCATATAGTTGGCGGTTTCATTGGTAGCATAACCAAACATCATTCCCTGATCTCCGGCTCCCTGCGCATTCGCTCTTGCTTCGAAAGATTCATCATTTACAGCCCTGTCAACTCCCTGGTTGATATCAGGAGACTGCTCATGAATAGCAGAGATCACTCCGCACGAATCTCCGTTGAACATATATTCTCCTTTTGTATACCCTATTCCGTTGATTACTTCTCTGGCAATTGTCTGTACATCAAGATAAGCATCAGACTTCACCTCTCCTGCCAATACAACCTGCCCTGTAGTTACCAGAGTTTCACAAGCTACCTTTGAATTCTTATCGTATGCTAAAAAATGGTCGATTAATGCATCGGAGATCTGATCGGCAATTTTATCCGGATGTCCTTCTGAAACTGATTCAGATGTAAATAAATAAGACATATTATTCTTTGTTTAGATTAAAAAATAGTGTTGAAGAAAAAAATATGAATACATTGCCCAGAAAAAAAGAATACTGTTTTAGCATTTTTTTATAGAGGTTGCAATCAGGTCAAATTTTTCCTCGTGATAAACGTTAGCAAATTTAAGCACTATTTTCGTAATACTCAAAAATTTTGTTTACTAATTATATTTTTCTTTAAATTAATGATTTATATCACTTTAAAGTCATCCGGCTACTGTGGCTTTATGCTTACAAACTCCTTCGGACTTTCGTGATAGTTCAGCTTCAGCTCTAAAGAGTTTTTGATAGAATGTGACAATTCATCAATGATCTTCTGCTTAAAGGTCGGCTTATAATAGATAATACTGATCTCTCTGTAAGGGAAAGGCTTTTTGAATCTGAAAACATTTTTCTTCTGTTCTTCTGAAAGCTGGCTTAATGCAAGTTCCGGAAGGATACTGATTCCCCCTACTTTATCAACCATATGTACCAGCGTCTGAATATTGGAAGCCAGGAAGTCCAAATTTTTAGGCTTCAACGTGTTTTCCTTCAGGTGACAGATATTTTCAAACTGGTTTCTAAGGCAGTTTCCTTCTTCAAGCAACCATACCTTTTCTACGTTCAGTTCTTCAGGAATGATATAGGAATTCTTTTTGTTTGCTTCCGTATTGGAGCTGTAGATCATCAGTTCTTCATTGAACAGGAAATCCTGGTAAAATTCATCAGCCGTATCATAAGGAGTTGAGATAATTCCCGCATCCAGTTCTCCGGCCTTTAAAGCTTTAATAATATTATCCGTTGTCATTTCTTTTACATTCATCTGGATCTTCGGATTTTCCTCAAGGAATTTAAAGATCTCCGTAGGCAGGATGAAAGAAGAAACGGTAGGAATGATTCCAAGGTTGATCGTTCCTCCTAAAATATTATTCAAAAGGTTGGCTTTATTTTTCAGCTCATTGACAGATTCTATAATGACCTTAGCCTGATCGATGATCTGAAGACCAACATCTGTAGTCCGGATCGGGTGAGTCGTTCTGTCGAAAACCTTCACATCCAGTTCATCTTCGAATTTCTGTATCATGGCACTTAACGTAGGTTGGGTAATGAAGCACGCCTGAGCCGCTTTACCAAAATGTTTATACTTATCTACAGCGATAAGATATTCCAGTTGCTGAATGTTCATTTGATTAATATTATCTATTACAAAGATATAACGTTTTTGCTATTAGCAATTAAAAATTCAAGTAAATTTGATATTCATTACCTTTACACTTAGATTAGAAAAACAAAAATATTTATACAAATCATCAATGATATGGATTCTAAAAAATTAACGTTAAGTAACGGCGCACCTTATTTTGAGCATCAGGATTCCCAGACGGTAGGACCAAGAGGCCCGGTATTGCTGCAGGACTTTGTTCTTCAGGAAAATCTTGCACACTTCGTTAGGGAAAGAATTCCTGAAAGGATTGTGCACGCCAAAGGAAGCGGAGCATACGGAACTTTTACCGTAACGCATGATATCAGCCAGTATACAAAGGCAAAGCTGTTTTCAAAAGTGGGAAATTCGTGCAGAATGTTTGCGCGTTTTTCTACAGTGGGAGGAGAAAAAGGAAGTGCAGACACCGCAAGAGATCCGAGAGGTTTTGCCTTAAAATTTTATACTGAAGACGGAAACTGGGATCTTGTTGGAAACAATACACCGGTATTCTTTATTAAGGATGCTAAAAAATTTCCGGATTTTATTCATACTCAGAAAAGAGTTCCTAAAACCAATCTGAAGAGTGCCACCATGATGTGGGATTTCTGGAGCCTGAATCCGGAATCACTCCATCAGGTCCTTATATTAATGTCAGACAGAGGTACACCTTATGGCTACAGACATATGCATGGTTTCGGGTCTCATACTTTCTCTATGATCAATGATAACAATGAAAGGGTATGGGTAAAGTTCCACTTCAAGACAAAACAGGGGGTAAAGAACTTTACGGATGAAGAAGCGGTAAAAATGGCAGGAGAAAACCCTGACTTTGCACAGGAAGATCTTTGCAACGCCATCGAAAACGGAGACTTCCCGAAATGGACGATGTACATCCAGGTGATGACCGAAGAGCAGGCAAAAGATTTCAGATGGAACCCTTTTGATATAACAAAAGTATGGTTCCATGATGACTTCCCGTTGATCGAAGTGGGAGAAATGGAACTGAACGAAGTTCCTGTCAACTATTTTGCCCATGTGGAGCAGTCTACATTCTCACCCAGCAACCTGATCAACGGAATCAGCTTTTCACCGGACAAAATGCTTCAGGGAAGATTATTCTCTTATCCTGATGCCCACCGATACAGGGTAGGAGTCAATTCCCACCAGCTGGAAGTGAACAGATGTCCCTTTGCCGTTAATAATTATCAGAGAGACGGATATATGGCAGACTCAAGCCAATATCAGGATAAGCCGAATTATCACCCGAACAGCTTTGATGACATTAAACCGGATTCATCCTACAAAAACTATGAGTATGAACTAGATAGCGCCCACGTAGCCAACTACAACAGAAATGACAATGACAGTGATCATTACACCCAGCCCGGACTTCTTTATTCAAAAGCGATGAATGCAGAAGACAGAAACAACCTTATTCAAAATATTGTAGGCAGCATGAAGGGCATCAGCGGACCGAAAAAAGACGAAATTATCAACCGACAATTATGTCACTTTTTCCGCGCCAATATTGAGCTTGGCATGAAAGTAGCTTCACAACTAAACGTCAATATCGATGCAAATATGATGAATCATTCCAAATAATCATATTGAACAATAAATTAAAAAAAAGGAAAAAAAAATAATATTTTTTCCTTTTTTTTGTAAAAAATTCATAATTTGCAGGGGATGATATTTTAAAGTGGAAAAATGAGTTACGAGAACATATTGTTAAAAAAGGAAGATAAATTATCTATCATTACCATAAACAGACCTGAGAGTTTAAATGCGCTAAATGCGAAAACAATTCAGGAGATCAGCACCGCGTTGGATGAGCTTAATTCTGACAGCTCCTGTAGAGTTATTATCCTTACAGGAAGTGGAGAAAAGTCCTTTGTAGCAGGAGCTGACATTAAGGAATTCAGTGATTTCGGACAGGAAAAAGCTGAAGAACTTGCCAAAAACGGACAAAACATTTTGTTCAACAAAATTGAAAATATGACCAAACCTGTTATTGCAGCCGTGAACGGTTTTGCTTTAGGAGGAGGTTTAGAGCTTGCCATGGCATGCCATATCAGATATGCATCGGAAAACGCCAGATTAGGGCTTCCGGAAGTAACTTTGGGATTAATTCCAGGATACGGAGGAACGCAAAGGCTTCCAAAGCTTGTCGGAAAAGGTATTGCCAACGAAATGATCTTCTCTGCCAAAATGATCCCTGCCCAAAGAGCAAAAGAGATCGGACTGGTAAATGAAGTATACCCTATTGAAGAATTATTAACCAAAACGAAAGAATTAGCGAGTACTATTGCCCACAATTCACCAATGGCAATATCAAAGGCGATCAACGCCGTTAATTTATCTGACACGGATAAAGGTTTTGAAACTGAGATCAAGTATTTCGGAGAACTTTTTGAAATGGAAGATAAGAAAGAAGGAGTAACCGCTTTCCTTGAGAAAAGAAAGCCCAACTTCTAATCTTTCAAAAAGATTTTAATCCAAATTATTTCGAAAAAACTAATGCTGCGGTATGAATAAGTTTGACAAAGCTTATCTAAAAATGGCTCAGGAATGGGCAAAACTCTCCTACTGTAAGAGAAAACAGGTGGGAGCTCTTATCGTAAAAGATAGGATGATTATTTCAGATGGTTACAACGGAACTCCTTCGGGATTCGAAAACTGCTGTGAAGATGGGGAGGGGAAAACGCACTGGTATGTATTGCATGCGGAAGCCAACGCCATATTGAAACTGGCGGCTTCTACACAGTCTGCAAAAGGCGCAACGTTATATCTGACGCTGTCGCCATGTAAGGAATGCAGTAAGCTGATTCTGCAGGCAGGCATTACAAGGCTGGTGTATATCAATGAGTATTCGGATGACGATGGGATATCGTTCCTGAGAAACCATAATATTGAAATAGAACAAATATCAGACTGTGAACTAAAAAAATAAGCACAAATGACTTGGGATGAAAAGATCAAAGATTTTGAAATATTTCTTCGCTTCGAAAGAAATTTTTCAGAAAACACACTCGACGCCTACGTTCGAGACATTAGAAAACTAAAAGATTACGCAGAAGAGGATCTGGAAAACGTCGGTCCGGATTCTATAGGTTACGAAAACCTGCAGGAATACATTTTCAATCTTTCCAAACAGAAATTCAGTGAGCGATCACAAGCAAGATGGATATCTTCCATCAAAGCCTTCTTTAAATTTCTGCTGGAGGATGAATACCGGGAAGACAATCCTGCAGCCCTACTTGAAGGCCCTAAACTGGGATTATACTTACCCGATACCTTAAGCCTTCCTGATATCAACAAGATTATTGCTGCCATTGAGGTCAATACGGATCTCGGAAAAAGAAACCAGTGTATCATTGAAGTACTCTATGGTTGCGGACTCCGTGTGTCTGAACTGATCGACCTGAAGATATCCAATATCAATTTCAAGGAGCAATACATCAAGGTACACGGAAAAGGAAACAAAACCCGTTTTGTTCCTTTGGCTGACTATACCGCTGAACTTTTAGAAAGCTATATTAAAGAAGTACGCTCTAAAGGTAAGATCAATAAGAAATATGAAGATACTCTGTTTTTGAACAGCCGTGGAACTTCCATGTCCAGGGTAATCGTATTTCTTATCATCAAGGAGCTTACAGACAAAGCAGGAGTCAATAAGAAGATATCTCCACATACATTCAGACATTCTTTTGCTACGCATTTGCTGCAGAATGGGGCTGATCTCCGTTATATTCAGGAAATGCTGGGACATTCCAGCATCACAACAACGGAAATCTATACCCATCTGAAAACAGAAGAATTGCGGGATGTTATTTTGAGCTATCACCCTAGAAACATTAATATTGCTCAATAAAAGTAAGTTCCATCTGACCTTTGAAAAAATAATGACAAACAGATGAAGTTGTTGAAATATTGCCCAAGCTGCGGCAAAGAGTCTTTGCATTGGGACGGCGAAAAGAAATGGAGCTGTCCCGAATGTGGTTTTACCCTGTATAATAATGTGGCAGGTGCAGTAGCGGTTGTCATCAGATGTGGTGATGAAATTTATCTTACCAGAAGAAACAGAGATCCTAAAAAGGGAAAACTGGATCTGGCGGGAGGATTTGTCGACCCCAAAGAAAGTGCGGAGGAAACCTGCAAAAGAGAACTTTTTGAAGAGTTACAGCTTGACATTGATATTTCAAACCTGAAATACCTTACAAGTCTTCCCAATATCTATCAGTACAAAGAAATCGATTACAACACTATTGATCTCTTTTACGAGTACACCGTTGCGGAAAAGTTTGAGGTAAATCTTGAACTTTCAGAGATCTCAGAGGCGGTATGGATCCCTTTACAGGAGCTCAATCTTAATGATATCGCTTTTGATTCTCAAAAGAGATTCTTTGAGAGCTATTTAAAGAAATAATTTTTGTATTATATACTCTCGCAGATTTTGCAGATCCGGCAGATAATTGTGTTTAGCAATCTGCTTAATTTGCGAAATCTGCGGGAGTTTTTTATTTTAAAAATCAATAAGTTTTTGCTTTCAGCATCTCTTCAAAATACTGAATCAGCAGAGATCTTTCTGCTTCTGAAAGATTAGCCTCCTTGTGGTAAACAATATATCCCGGCATCGGCATTGTCTTATTCTGAAGGGTCTGGATAGATTTAGTAAGCATATTCTCTTTCAAATCTTTGTTATAAGTTCCCCAAACAGAAAAATTGAGATGCTCCCTGCCTTCATTTACATGGCTTTTTACAGACCATGAAACCGGTGCTATAAAAGCGTATTTCGGGTAGACTGTTTCATTGGAATGACAGTCATAGCAAGCGTTCTTAAGCATGGTTCTGACCTTTTCCGGGGCTTTCCTCGAGTCAACAAAATTTACGGCTGAATCAACCGGTTTATTAACCCTGTCAATAGGTACGAACTGAATCAGGGCAAAAGCTACAAAGACCCAGAATACTATTTTTTTCACCGTCTTCATAAATCTATTTCACAGGAGTTATAACTGCCGTATTGGATTTTATTTCTTTTTGGAGATCTTGCTTCACTGTTTCTGACTCTTCAGGAACTGCAGGAGTAGCAGGTACTGCAGCAGGAACAGTTCCTTTAGGGTTATCAAGTGTCCTGGTATCCTTCAGATCCCATTCTTCTTTGGTTTCCCATAAGCCTCTGACGATAGCTTTTTTATAGAAAACAAACGCATCCTCAGCAAAAGTTTCGCTGGCGAAATCCGCTTCATCCCAATATTTATTTTCATTATTATCAACCAATATCCTTACAATATATTCACTTGGCTTCAGAATATCAAACTTTATATGGTTCCCTTTGGTATATTTCTGATATACTACTTTCTCGGAACCATCCAGCAGCTGAATCCAGTAGCTTGAGGCCGGAGCATTCTGAAGTGTGAATTCAAGGCTTCCAAACTCATCTATTTTGGCAATATCAAAGTCGAAACGTTTGGACTGTACGTTTTTAGTATAGAATGAGGATACCGTTTCCTTAGGAATGGTAAGCTGATAATCCTTCCCACTGATAAAATCAGACTGGATCAGGATCTGATAAGGATTGGTGTCTGAAATTCTGGCTTTAAACGGTATTGTATTCAAACTGTCTCCCTTAATGTTCAACGTCCATTTTGCAGGATCAATTTTATCGATGATATAGCTTGATACAATTTTAAAATCTGTATTTGGAGGCAACGAACCTCCACCATTGTCACTGTCAAGGTCCATTACATTTTTCTTGTTGTATTTATAAAATAAAGAAACACTGTAAGCGCTGTCTTTCTTCGCTCCTATATTGTGGCTAAATACAAGCTTCTCATTCGCAGTCTGCCCCACATCATTTTTCACGGCATCAAACCAGATTCTGACAGAGTCTGATTTTGGATTATGGGTAACTTTTATATCCTTCAGCTTTTCGTTTAACGACTGAACTTTAACTTCATCCGGATGTCCTTCAAACAGCATCAAAACACCGCCTGCTACTTCTTTCATCTCAGAATACTTCAGAGGCTTTTTGGATGGATATACTTTTAAATTCAATCCTGAAATAGATTTTTCAATATCTATAGCCTCCTTCTGAAATCCTATCTTCTCTTTTCCGGGATCGTAGACCGAATTCCCGTTATCATCATCAAAAGCAATGATCTTATATTTTCCGGGTGACAAATAATTCAGTTCATAATATCCATCTTCATCAACTTTAGTGATATAATAGGGTTTTTGTCTGTAATTCATGGTATCCTTTACCTGATACAACCCAACAACCAATTTATTTTCATTATTTCCTTCCTTCTTTTTAATCTGCAAAGCATCCTGAACTTCACCACTGACATACAGGTCATCCAGCTTATCTCCTGTAGAAAAAGCAAAATTGAAGTAACGAAGTATGTTCGATTCATTATTATCCACAATTGAATTTCCGAAGTTGAAATTATAGGTTGTATTCGCCTGCAACGTATCTGCCCATTGAATAAGGACAAATTTATTGGCAATGTTCGACGGAAGAATACGCTTTATATTCTTGATCGGTGGTGAAATAATAAGGTTCTTATTGATATCCTTTAATGTGACATATTCATCAAAATCCAGACGGAGCTCGTGGATATCTCTTTTGACATTGACCCTGGTCGTATCAATATTTGAACTTAAAAACTTTGGTGCTAAAGTATCTTTAGGGCCTCCTACAGGAGATCCTACTCTTGCGCATGAATGTACAAGAAAACAGATAACGAATAATAAAAGAAACCTTTTCATGAAAATGTTTAAGCAAAAGTAAACATTATTCTCCAAAAACTTCCTGTCCGGAATTCAAAGTATCTTTATTGTCATTCATGACGGTATGAAGCTTATCCTTTTGTAAAGGAAAATCCTCAAATAAGCCAGACAATGCCAACGCTGTGTATACGTTGTTTGAATATTTATTCCCAATAGCAACAATCGTCACTTTAGATTTCAGCAGATGGGCAAATACAGAATTGGTACCATGCCACCATCCGTTATGATAAGTCAGTTTTTCACCATTGTCAAATATTTTCATCCTGAATCCTAAGCCATAATTGTTCATCCCGGCTTTTTCGTTACTGTAAGGTGTAAAAACCATCTGCATCAGCTCAGGTTTAAGGAAATTCTTAGAAAACATCGCTTTAGAAAAGTTGTATAAATCTCTTGGCGTCGTATATACATTTTTATCACCATAGATCAGATCCAGTCTGTCCAGCGGATACAGCTTATTTCCGCCATAATAGAAAGACTGTGATGCAGTCGGAATGTCTTTTTCCTGGAAAATATATGAATGGGTCATTTTCAGCGGAGTGAAGACCATTTCTTTCATAGCCTGCGGAAAAGGAGTTTTTGTGACATTCTCGATCAGCAATGCCAATAAAGCAAAGTTTGTGTTGCAATACATGAAGCCTGTATCCGTATCTCTTGCCAGATCCGGCTTATACTTAATGATCATGTTCAAAACATCCTGATTGGTTATGAAAGGTTTTGAAAGCTCTGCCGGTGCAGGCTGTATCTTTGTAATGAAATATTCATATTTCGGCAGTCCGCTTCTTTGATCCAATAAAGTCTGAACGGTAACATCAGGATAAGGAAATCCCGGGAAATATTGTGTAAGATGATCAGACAGCTTTATTTTTCCGGCTTCCACCAGCTTCATCATTGCCATTGCCGTAAGTGTTTTTGAAACGGAAGCTACATGTAACGGGGTATTTTTATCGATCGGCATTTGATTTCCCTCTCTTCCGAACCCCCTGTAATTTTCATATAAAATTTCATCTCCTTTAGCAACAAGAATTCCACCGCTAAGATCGCCTCCGTCCCAGATCCTTTTATAATACTGATCTATATAATTTACCGTAGCCTGCTTATCTAAAAGCTGACCGTCAGCTTTAGTGAAAACATTCCCCAGATCTACATTTCCATAATTGGGAAGATTAGTCGTGTTTTCAGCTGAAACCGCTTTGGCCTCAGACTTTTTTTTACAGGATAACAGGGATAACAGAATAGTTAAAACAAGTACTAAATTACGCATCTTCATGAGATTCAAAAATGAGCGGCAATTTAATAAAACTCAAAAATAAATGATAAATATGAGAGGGACATTATGAATTATTTAACATACATGGGGTGAAAGGGTGAAAGGGCGAAATCGCAGAAAGGTAAAAAGGCAAAGGAAGCTGAGAGGACGATGATGCAAATAAGGCTAATTGTGATTATTTTTATAACTACTGAAGAGAGAACAAAAAACGTAAAGAAACAGAGAGCCGGGAAACTCATTAAACGACTGAATAAGCAAGTTTGCCTTTTTTGCAGTTCTGCCTTTTACCTTCTCAGCTTTCTTTACCTAGCAATATGATGCTACAATCTTATCCACAATAAACTGCGCCAGTTTTTCCTTACTCTGGTGTGTCCATCCTGCAATATGTGGAGTAACAATTGCTTTTTCAGATTCTAAAAGGTATTTCAGATCTTCATTTTCGGATTCTATATTTTCAAAAGAGGATTTTTCGTATTCCAATACATCCAGGCAGGCTCCTTTTACCTTTCCTGACTTCACCGATTCTACTAAATCTTTAGTTTTTACATTTTTCCCTCTTGCTGTATTCACAAAATAGAAATCATGCTTCATGTCTGCAATGAATGCTTCATCAATAAGGTAATGCGTTTCTGATGTCAAGGGAATATGCAGGCTTAAGACCTCCGCAGACTGCTTCAATTCCTCCAAAGTAACCTGTGTAGCGAATTCATCAGAAAGTCCGGGAATAATATCATGGAAAATCACTTTACATCCAAATCCTGAAAGCCTCTTAGCGGTAGCTTTTCCCATATTTCCATAGCCTATAAGTCCAACCGTTTTTCCCAATAATTCATCTCCCCTGTTTTCCTCACGTTTCCATATTCCGTTTTTCACTTCCTGAGAAGCAATAAAAAGTCTGTTCATCAGCACCAGCAACATTCCTACAACATGTTCCGCCACAGAATCCCTGTTTCCTTCAGGAGAGTTGATCAGCTGAATTCCCAGCTTTTCAGCAACAGGAATATCTATATTTTCCATACCTGCCCCTACTCTTGCAATAAATTTCAGGTTCTTTCCTTTTTCAAGAAAGTTTTTATCCAAAGGAATCCGGCTTCTGATGATAACTCCGTCGTAGTTATGGATTTTATCACAAACCTCATCATATGAAGAGCTGAAGTCTTCTTCCAAAATAAAATTTTTTTCCAAAAGCTGCCTGGTAATAAGAGGGTGGTTTTTATCTAAAAGGAGGATTTTCATTGTACTATAAAATTTAGGAATTAAGAAGTTCAGAGATTTAGAAATTAGTAATCGTTTGTTTCTGAATGTTAATTATTTTTTCAACGCAAATATTGCCAGTTTCAGAAAAAAGCAAAAATGCTTTTAAGCTCGCAAAGGCATTGGCACTCAGCAAAGTTTAAAAGCACTTGTTTTTTATAAAATATTGTATTTATTTTTTGTCTTTCTTAGGCTCCTGCGGTTCCTGGAAAAGCTTCTTAAGCTCTACGGATTCCAAAGGTTTCATTCTGCCGGAAAGGATCAGTGAAAGTTCTTTTCTGCGGAATGCAGCTGCATATCTTTCTTTTTCTTCCTCAGTTTCCGGAACCATTTCAGGAATAGGGATCGGACGGTTGAATTCATCTACTGCAACAAAAGTATAAATACCCGCATTGGTATGAATCTTCTTCTGATTGATCGGATCATCCAGCCATACATCCACATATACTTCCATAGAAGTTGAGAATGCTCTGGAAACTTTGGACTCCAGTACCACTACACCTCCTTCCGGAATCGGATGATTGAAGGAAACGTGATTTACAGAAGCGGTTACCACTCTTCTTTCACAATGTCTTGCTGCGGAAATAGACGCGCATCGGTCCATTTTTGCTAAAAGTTCACCGCCAAAAAGATTTCTTAAAGAATTGGTTTCGTTCGGAAGAACGATATTGGTCATAATGGTCAGGGATTCTGACGCTTTTTTTATTTTTGCCATTGAGTCTTAGTGTTGATTGGAGCAGCCGGAGTGGTTTTTATATCTTTTCCGGCAGGTTTTACTAATGAATCTTTTTTCAAGGAATCTGAAACGGTTTTTGCCGGATCATGTACCATTATTTTTATGGTATCTTTTACGATTCTGTGGGTGGAGGTCTGTACAGAAACCTTATTAAAAGATTTCTTTCCGAAAAGAAGCTCCTGTTGGGTAAAAGCAAGGTATATAATTCCCAGAACCGGAATAAGCAGCAGGAAAATCCAGAGAATTATTTTATTGAACTTATAATCCTTTTCACGGCTTTCAGTCGTATTCACTTTTTCCCCGTTATTGATGTCCGAAAACCGGATCTCTTCCAGACCATAAAAGTCAGGACGTCCCGCTTCTATTCTCTTTCCTTTAAAATGGGTATTCCCTTCTTCAATAAAAACCGTTCCAAGGTTCTGAATTTCGAGGGTCTGTTCTGCCTGGAGCTTTTTCTTCCAAAAATCAGTCTGAATCTTCAGATCACTTCTTGAAGCCTCTAAAGACATCTGTTTCTGACCGGCGATAAAAGCAGTAAGTTCTTCAGCCTGCACTTCATAATCGATCGTAAATTCGATCTGGCTGGCCGGAGGCAGAATGCTTCCGTTTTCAGAATTGATAATTGCCTTAGAATTTTTCAGAGAAAACACACCAAAGCCTGGAACCGTGACAGTTCCAAATTGTTTTAAGTATTCTAAAATGTATGCTGAAATATTCATTTGGCAGCAAATTTATAACTTTTTCATGACTTTTGGAGATTAATTGGAAAACAGCTTTTGATTGCGAAAACGCAAAAGAGCAAAAAGGCAAAAGATAAAACTGCTTATATATGCATATTACGATATTTTCTCAGCTTTCTTTGCCTCTTTGCCCTTCTACTCTTTTTACCATTCTATTGAATCTTCCAGCTTATCCCAAACATGAAATTGGTTCCTGCCTGTGAAAAGTAATAAGGCTGACCTTCATAAACAGCTCCATTGTTCACGTATTTTTTATTGAAAAGGTTGTTCACCAATAATTTTAACGCAATATCATTATTGGCTATTTTAAACTGATACTGCGCATTAAAATCTGTCAGGAAATAATCTTTAAGCTGCAGATTTTTATCTTCCGTATTGTCAAGATACTGTTTGCCAACATATTGGTTCATTACACCCAGCTGGAAATTTTTGGTCGGATTGAATTTCAATCCTAAATTGGCAATTACGTTCGGAGAAAATGAGATTTGGGTATTTCCCAAACTTTTAGGCAATCCTCCATCCTGAATATTAAAATCCTGATTTCTGTTCTGGCTCAAACTTACATTTCCGGAAACCTCCCATTGTTTTGACAGCTTTGCCAATGCTCCAATTTCAACTCCTCTTCTGTAGCTTTTTCCGGAGTTTGTTCTGATAAATGCCCCTACATTATTAAGAGAGCCGTTCAAAACCAGCTGATTGACATAGTACATATAATAAACATTCGCTGTTACAGATACAAAACCAAACTGTTTTTCCAAACCGGCTTCAAAATCATGAAGCTTTTCTGGCTTAACGTCATTGTTGGCCATTAAATCATCCCTGTTCGGTTCACGATGGGCATGAGCATAAGATAAAAACACCTTACCACCGGCTATTCTGTAGTTCACACCGGCTTTCGGATTAAAGAACAGCCAGTTTTTATCAAGATCGGCACCTTCCTTATCGCCAGCCTGTAAAATTTTGGTATTGTAATTAATATTTCTAAGCTGTAAGTCACCAAAAAATTCAAAATCATCCATTCTGAATAAAGCCTTTGCAAAACCGGAAACTTCATTCTTCACAGAACGGTTTCTGTAATACTCACTTTCATTGATCTGAGGATAGAACACTCCGGTAACATTTCCATAATGTCTTCCATAGTATTGATTGACCACTGCCCCGAAATTCAGATCCAGATTTTCAAACTTTCCGTACAGCGTGGAAACCATTCCGTAGAAATCATTATTCAGCCATTTTTTTCTAATAAAATCTGAATATTCAATAGTTTGTCCTCCTTCAATGATATTAGGCAGATTATATCTTGAGAAGGCATTTCCCTGTTTATAGTTTTCGTAATATCCTTTACCTTTTGTGTAGTGAAAAGTCGTTTCAAGATTCCACCGGTCACTGAACTTTTGCTCCCAAAGCAACTGATAATGGCTCTGCCTGTAGTTGTCTGTTTCATTATCGTAGAACCCTACAATATTCTCCCAATTGGCATCATAGATCGCTCCTGAACCGTTAAACTTAGGATCTGTCTCCCATTTTTCCCTGGTGATTCCTCCCCAGGCCTGATAAGTTTTTTCCTTACCTCCAAAAGCCATTAGCCTTAACTTTGTTTTTCCTTCCTCAAACAAGGCTGTAAAGTTATAGGAATGCAAATCTGATGAAGCCCTGTCAATATACCCGTCAGAATGAATGTGGGTATATCTTCCCATTACGGAAAGGCGATTCTTCCAGAATTTACCGGACCCTGCTTCAGCTGAATATTTATAGGTATTAAAAGAGCCGTAGCTATCATCAGTCTTAAAGAAAAACTTCTCTTCCGGTTCTCTTGAGATCACGTTGATACTTGCGCCAAAAGCTGAAACACCATTATTGGAAGTACCTACCCCTCTCTGAATAACAATCTGTGACGCGGAACTCGTTAAATCCGGAACATTTACAAAAAATGTCCCCTGGCTTTCAGAATCATTATACGGAACACCGTTCATCATGACATTAATGGCAGATCCGGAAACTCCACGAATTCTAAAGCCTGTATATCCTACCCCATTTCCTGCATCTGAAGTCGAAATAATGGAAGTTTGGTTTTTCAGAAGGATCGGAAGATCCTGTCCCAGATTTTTCCCATCCAAATCTTTCTGAACATTAATAATTTCCTTGGCAACAGGAAGTCTTTTGGTAAAGTTGACCGCTTCAATCTCCCTGATCTTCAGGGAATCTGTATTTTGAGCCTGTATAAAGGCCACAGAGCCTACACTAAGCCCTAAAAAAAATAATCCTTTCATTCTATAAATCTTTGACATTTAATGAATAAAAGGGGATCGATAAGATATTATACAGTTCCGGCTCTCATGGAGCAGACGTCCCTAAACAGCATTACCTGTTCCAGGTTCATTGGGTATAATCTCAGCCTGTAAAAGCACCCCTTTATTTCAGCCGCAAAAGTACAAAAAATATGTGAGATATAGGTACAGTGTCGGGAGCCAAGGTTCGGGCTATTGGGATGAAATTACGAACCGTATGCGAATCAACTCACAATTTCTCAGTATGTTTTATTGTCTGCGTCGATATAGTAGTAGTTTTTGCCGTCTTTTGTCACCTCAAACATTTTCCCCAGTTTCCAGCTGAAGTTTCTTTTAATATTGGAATATTCGAAAGGAATAATGATCTTGTTATTGACATCAATTACCCCAAATTTATCATTATTGGAAGCCACGATCATAGGATCGGCAACATCATCACCTTCCATAATGTACAGATATTGATATTGAGGGTAAATCTGATACTGTCTGTAGTCAGCGGCATTCACAAATTTTGATTTTTCAATAATTCCATAGAAGCCATTCAAAACATAAGCCTGAAATAACTGTTGCTTATATTCTTCAAACTTACATTTTCCAAGGTCGGCATCCTTGAACTGATATACTCTTTTCCCATTCTGATCAATCCTATAGGAAATCATATCTTTTTCTACCGTAGCATAGCTATTCGTTCCAAATTTCCGGATTTTTTCGTTCGGTGAGTTCAGAAGATTGCAATCCTCATAAAAAAATACGGCAATATGATATTCCGGCTGGATGATGAATTTTCCATTTTGATTGACATACCCGAACTGATCTCCTTTCTTTTTGGGAATCAGTACCGGAAGGTCTTTGTTGATCACCACCAGATCAGGATTAGGTTTACTTGCGGCAGATCCTTTCTTCATAGGAGTTTTGGCTACATTCTTCACCGCAATTTTTTTCACAGATTTGGTCTGAGAAAAAACGGAAATCGAAATAAAAACACACAAAACATTCAGGATATTTTTCATATTCATCATTTACCTGCAAAATTACAGCCAAAAATAGAAATTATCAAATTCATATTTATAAAGAATCTAAATAATTTCATTCCCATAAAATAGTAAAATTTCGTAATTTTGGGCAACATTTTGAATTGTTTAATAATTTTAAAACTTTTTTAAAAAAAGTGTAGATTATAATTACTTTACTCCGGTTCAGGTTGCTTATTAAAATGCAAAAAATCAAAATGTTATTAAAATTGTATTTTTATACAGACCGGTGAAGAAGTGGCAGTACTGGAAAACATTTTAATCTACCTTAATATTGAAAGACTTCTATTATGAATATTTATAAGGATTACATCAAGGAAATTGAAGAAAGAAAAAACCAGGGGCTTCATCCGAAGCCGATCGATGGTGCCGAATTGCTAAGCGAAATCATCACGCAAATTAAAGATTCAGGTAACGAACATCGAGCAGACTCTCTTAAATTCTTTATTTACAACACGCTTCCGGGAACAACAAGTGCTGCGGGAGTAAAAGCTAAATTTTTAAAAGAGATCATTCTTGGTGAATCCGTAGTAGAAGAAATCTCTCCGGCTTTTGCATTTGAGCTGTTGTCTCACATGAAAGGAGGTCCTTCCATTGAAGTATTGCTTGATCTTGCTTTGGGTAATGATCCTGCGATTGCTAAGGAAGCAGCAAACGTTCTTAAGACTCAGGTTTTCCTTTATGAGGCAGATACGAACCGTCTGAAAGAAGCATTTGAAAGCGGTAGTGCAATCGCAAAAGAAATTCTTGAAAGCTATGCACAGGCTGAATTTTTCACTAAACTGCCGGAAGTTGCAGAAGAAATAAAAGTAGTTACCTATATCGCTGGTGAAGGAGACATCTCTACAGATTTGCTTTCTCCGGGTAACCAGGCACACTCAAGATCTGACCGTGAGCTTCACGGTAAATGTATGATCACTCCTCAGGCGCAGGAAGAAATCAAAGCTTTACAGGCACAACATCCGGATGCAAGCGTTATGCTTATCGCTGAAAAAGGAACAATGGGGGTAGGATCATCCAGAATGTCGGGAGTAAACAACGTCGCTCTCTGGACAGGTAAACAGGCAAGTCCATATGTGCCATTTGTGAATATCGCTCCAATCGTGGGAGGAACAAACGGTATCTCTCCGATTTTCCTTACCACCGTTGACGTTACCGGAGGTATCGGTATTGACCTTAAAAACTGGGTGAAGAAAGTAGATGAGAACGGAAACCCTGTTCGTAACGAAAATGGTGAAGTCGTTCTTGAAGAGGCTTATTCAGTAGCAACAGGAACTGTTCTAACTATTAATACAAAGAAAAAGAAATTATATAACGGAGACAAGGAACTTATTGACCTTACCAAGTCTTTCACTCCACAGAAGATGGAATTCATCAGAGCGGGAGGATCTTATGCTATCGTATTCGGTAAAAAGCTACAGACATTTGCCGCTCAGATTTTAGGAATTGAAGCTCCGGTTGTTTTTGCTCCTTCAAAAGAAATTTCTCACGAAGGACAAGGTCTTACCGCGGTGGAAAAGATCTTCAACAGAAACGCGGTGGGAACAACTCCGGGAAAAGTATTACACGCAGGTTCAGACGTTCGTGTACGTGTTAATATCGTTGGATCTCAGGATACGACAGGTCTTATGACTTCCCAGGAGCTTGAATCAATGGCTGCAACCGTGATTTCTCCAATCGTTGATGGTGCTTATCAGTCAGGATGTCACACTGCTTCGGTTTGGGATAAAAAAGCTCAGGCTAACATTCCAAAGCTTATGAAGTTTATGAATGATTTCGGTCTGATCACAGCCCGTGACCCAAAAGGTGAGTACCACGCTATGACTGATGTAATTCACAAAGTTCTTAACGATATCACTGTAGACGAGTGGGCGATCATCATCGGTGGTGACTCTCATACAAGAATGTCTAAAGGAGTTGCTTTCGGAGCTGACTCAGGAACTGTAGCCCTTGCATTGGCTACCGGAGAAGCATCTATGCCTATTCCGGAATCTGTAAAAGTAACCTTCAAAGGTGAAATGAAGCCCTATATGGATTTCCGTGATGTAGTACATGCAACACAGGCTCAGATGCTTAAACAATTTGGAGGAGAGAATGTATTCCAGGGCAGAATCATTGAGGTTCACATCGGAACACTTCCTGCTGACCAGGCATTTACATTCACAGACTGGACTGCAGAGATGAAGGCAAAAGCTTCCATCAATATTTCTGAAGACAGTACTTTGATCGAATCACTGGAAATTGCAAAAGGCAGAATCCAGATCATGATCGACAAAGGTATGGATAATAAAAACCAGGTTCTAAAAGGATTAATCGATAAAGCTGATAAGAGAATTGCAGAGATTAAATCCGGTGAGAAGCCTGCTCTTACTCCGGATGCCAACGCTAAATATTATGCTGAACTGGTTGTAGACCTTGATGTGATCGTAGAGCCAATGATTGCCGATCCGGATGTAAACAATGAAGATGTTTCCAAGAGATATACTCACGATACCATCAGAGACCTTTCTTACTATGGTGGAGAGAAAAAAGTAGATCTTGGTTTCGTAGGATCCTGTATGGTTCACAAAGGTGATTTGAAAATTGTATCTCAAATGCTTAGAAACCTTGAAAAGCAACGAGGCAAAGTAGAGTTTAACGCTCCGCTTGTAGTGGCAGCACCAACGTATAACATCATTGATGAGCTAAAAGCAGAAGGAGACTGGGAATTATTAGAGAAGTATTCAGGTTTTGAATTTGATGATAATGCTCCTAAAGGTGAAGCCCGCACAGAATACAAAAACGTGATGTATCTTGAGCGTCCCGGCTGTAACCTTTGTATGGGTAACCAGGAAAAAGCAGCAAAAGGAGACACCGTATTGGCAACATCTACCCGTCTTTTCCAGGGGAGAGTGGTTGAAGATTCTGAACGTAAGAAAGGAGAATCTTTGTTAGCATCAACACCAGTTGTTGTATTATCTGCCATTATCGGAAGAATTCCTAGCATTGATGAATATAAAGCGGCAGTTGAAGGTATTGACCTGACAACCTTTGTTCCTTCCATTAAAGAATTGACAAGTACAAGCGTTCATTAATAGAATGATTAAATAAGTCGCAAGACTATTGAAAATTATATAATTGAAAGATTTTAGTCCTTTAGGATTTAAAATCTTTCAATTTTTTGTTTAGAACGGTTCTATTTTAAGATAAATACGATTTTTTTCTGATAAAATCCAGAAAACAAATTCTATTTTTTCTTAAATTGAAAGTTATAAAATCAATTGATTTTACAGTCAAAATTGTCCTTATTTATGGATTATAGGAACGTTTTTTGATGTATAAAAAATGATTTTTCTTTCTCACACCAGAGAAAAAATATTATCGGAAAAAAAGAACAAAACTAAAATAAGATATGACTTTTGATATTGATATGATCAAAAAAGTGTACGAGCGCTACCCGGAGAGAATTGCTGCGGCAAGACAAATCGTGGGAAAACCTCTTACGCTTTCAGAAAAAATCCTTTATACCCACCTTTGGGAAGGAAATGCAACACAGGCATATGAAAGAGGAAACTCTTATGTAGACTTCGCACCAGACAGAGTAGCGATGCAGGATGCCACAGCACAGATGGCGCTTCTGCAGTTTATGCAGGCAGGAAAACCTAAAGTAGCTGTTCCTTCAACGGCTCACGCAGATCACCTGATCCAGGCTAAAGTAGGGGCTGATAAAGATCTACAGGAAGGGATCAACAAAAACTCTGAGGTATTCAACTTCTTAAGTTCCGTATGTGATAAATACGGAATCGGATTCTGGAAACCGGGAGCGGGTATCATTCACCAGGTTGTATTGGAAAATTACGCTTTCCCCGGAGGTATGATGATCGGTACCGATTCCCATACAGTAAATGCCGGAGGACTGGGAATGGTAGCCATCGGTGTAGGAGGCGCTGATGCAGTAGACGTAATGGCCGGAATGGCCTGGGAGCTTAAAATGCCTAAACTTATCGGGGTAAAATTAACCGGTAAGATGAGCGGATGGACTTCTGCAAAAGACGTGATCTTAAAGGTAGCAGGAATCCTCACCGTAAAAGGAGGAACAGGATGTATCGTAGAATATTTCGGTGATGGTGCAGAGTCTCTTTCAGCAACCGGCAAAGGTACCATCTGTAATATGGGTGCTGAGATCGGAGCTACGACATCTACTTTCGGATATGACAATTCCATGAGAAGATATCTTGCCGCTACAGGAAGACAGGATGTGGTAGATGCAGCGGATAAAATTGCTGAGCACTTAACAGGGGACGCTGAAGTATATGCAAACCCGGAACAATATTTCGATCAATTAATTGAGATCAATCTTTCTGAACTGACTCCTCACTTAAACGGGCCTTTCACTCCTGACCTTGCAACTCCGGTTGCTGAATTCAGAGCTAAGGCTGAAGCTAACGGATGGCCGTTAGAAGTTGAGTGGGCTTTAATCGGTTCTTGTACCAACTCTTCCTATGAGGACTTGTCAAGAGCTGCTTCTATCGTAGAAGATGCAGTAGCGAAAGGAGTGAAACCTAAAGCAATCTTAGGGATCAATCCAGGTTCTGAGCAGGTAAAATTCACGGCGGAAAGAGACGGATTCCTGAATTCCTTCAGAAAATTTGAGAACGCAAGGATCTTTACGAACGCTTGCGGACCGTGTATTGGACAATGGGACAGAGAAGGGGCTGAAAAAGGAGAGAAAAACTCTATCATCCACTCTTTCAACAGAAACTTTGCGAAAAGAGCTGACGGGAACCCAAATACCCACGCATTCGTAGCTTCTCCTGAAATGGTAGCGGCTGTTGCCATCTCAGGAAGACTGGACTTCAATCCTATTACAGATACTTTAACAAACGAAGCCGGAGAGCAGATTAAACTAGACGAACCTAAAGGTTTTGAATTACCGGCAAGAGGCTTCGCGGTAGATGATAACGGATACCAGGCTCCATCGGAAGACGGATCCAGCGTCGTAGTCAATGTAAGCCCTACTTCAGACAGACTTCAGTTGTTGGAAGAATTCCCAGCATGGGATGGTAAAAACATTGAAGGGGCTAAAGTATTGATCAAAGCTTTCGGAAAATGTACTACCGACCACATCTCTATGGCGGGACCATGGCTGAAATACAGAGGTCACTTAGATAATATTTCAAACAACATGTTGATCGGAGCAGTAAATGCTTACAACATGGAAACCAATAAAGTCAAAAATGAACTTACAAGTGAATATGGTGAAGTTCCTGCTGTACAGAGAGCTTACAAAGCCGCCGGAGTTCCAACAATCGTTGTAGGAGACCAGAACTACGGTGAAGGTTCTTCAAGAGAGCACGCAGCAATGGAGCCCAGACATCTTGGTGTAAAAGCGGTATTGGTAAAGTCATTCGCAAGGATTCACGAAACCAACCTTAAAAAGCAAGGTATGCTTGCATTAACCTTCGCTAATGAGGCGGATTATGACAAAATCCAGGAAGATGATACTGTTAACTTCTTAGATCTGGATCAGTTTGCTCCGGGAAAACAAATGACTTTAGAGTTCGTACATGCAGACGGAACTAAAGATATTATCATGGCAAACCATACGTACAACGACCAACAAATCGATTGGTTCAAGGCCGGTTCTGCCCTGAATCTGATTAAACAACAGGAAAAATAAGATTAATTGTTAGATCGGTTAATACAAAAGGCGGCTTCTTTAATAGAATCCGTCTTTTTTTGTTTATTTGTTTTCATCTTTAAGAAAAATAAAGTTTAAGTTTTATCGCGCGCAGATTATGCGGATAGCGCAGATTTTTTGACGAGAAGAGAGTTTGTTTATGTTTACAATGCTGCTAATTTCTGAGTGAATTCAATAGTATAGATTAACTAAACCTTATCGATTTTTTGATGCACATTTTATTTTTACTTTAGTTTATCCAAAAGATTTGCCCTGTAACTATCTCCTATCGGAATCTCAATCTCAGACAGCATGACTTTTTTGGCACCGATACTTTTGACCTTGTCCAGATTGATAATAAAGGATTTATGAATGCGCACGAATCTTTCAGGAAGCTGGGTTTCCATTGATTTAAGGGTATCCAGAACGATATATTCATCACTGTCCGTCCGGATATTGATATAATCTTTAATACTCTCAATATAAAAGATATCATTAAAGCTGATACGATGCTGCTGTCCTGAAGATTTAACGAAAAAATGACCATGCTCCGCTGCCTGAAAAGAAAACCGCTCCCGGGCCTTTAAAATACTCTTCTGAAAACGTTCAAACGAAATGGGTTTCAGGAGATAGTCAATAATATTATGTTCATAGCCTTCCAGCGCATATTCGGCATAGGCCGTTGTCAGAATATACTTTTTCTTCTCACCGACAATCTTCATAAAGTTGATCCCGCTAAGCTCCGGCATCTGGATATCTAAAAAAATCAGATCAGACTGATTGTTCTGAATATATTCTAAAGCCAGAATAGGATTCTCAGTCGAAAAAACCAGCTCAAGAAAAGATATTTTCTGTACATAATGTTCCAAAAGGGAAATTGCCAGAGGTTCATCATCAACGATAATACATTTGATCTTATTCATCCCGTAAATCAATTTTTAAATCTACAATAAATTCCGTTTCAGAGTCTTTTATATTCAACTGATAATGATGAGGATATAAAATTTCCAGCCTTTTCTTTACATTTTCAATTCCGATCCCTGAAACGGTGTCTTTTACTCTATCCTTTTTACAATTTAAAAGATAAAAATGCAGAACCTTGTCATGATCAGAAATTTTCATTTCAAAGCCTTTATTACGGAAATCACCGTGCTTAAAAGCATTTTCCACGAAAGGAACCAACAGCATCGGAGAAATGTTCAGATGAGGATATTGAATATCCTTCTGCACGAACAGTAATTCCGGATTTCTGATCCTTAGTTTTTCCAATGCAATCAGGCTGTCAATATAACCCACTTCTTTATCCAAAGGAATAAAGTCTTTTTCAAGATCCTTTGTGCTGTATCTCAACAACTGACCGAGCTCTTCAATAGCGGAGAGTGCCTTATCCGACTTCTGATAGACAAGAGAATAAATATTATTTAAAGTATTAAAAATAAAATGGGGATTGATCTGGGTTTTCAAAGCCTTCAGCTCAGCATTCTTTTTTTCTTCAACTAATCGCAGCCTTTCTATATCCAGCTTTGAATATATTTTAAAAAGACAAAAAACAGTACTGATAAAAATAGACGTTACACTGTTGTAAATATTATCAAAAAAATAATATCCGAAATTCGTCCCCTCCGCATAATTTCTCATTCCAAAAGCTAAGGGAAGAATGACCTCTTCGGAAAGATAGCGTATTATAACAAAACAAGTCACGCTTATAAAAAAACCAATAATCGTTTTATACAGCTTCTGTATATCAAAAAACCGGGGAACAATAAAAAAATAGTTGAAGTAAAAACACACCAGACTTGTCAGAAAGAACGTCACATCAAAAATAAGATAACCTTTCCTATATACAAAGTTCGGAATGATGATGGTTCCTGTAATATACATCAGCCAGTAAACAAAATGGAGGAAAAGTAATTGCTTTTTTTTCATAGCACAAAAATAACGGTTCAATATTACTAAGACCTCTTTTTTCGATTAACGGGTCGATTTTCCCGATGAAATTATTTTGATACCTGTTAAAAAGCCTTTCATCTAACAGCCATTTCAATGAATTGGCTCTCTCCATACCTTTGTCCCGGATATGTAATGAAATTTCCGTTTAATCTGTCTTTTATATAATATGAAAAGAAATATCCTCTCTGAAAATAGAAGTTATCACCACTCCTCCTGCAATATCTTTAAGACATCGGGATATAAAGGAGATATGTATTTTGCAGATAATACCCAATCATTCAACAATTACTGGGATGCCCGGAGAATGATACTCAGTATCACTTATAATTTCGGTAATCAGAAAGTAAAGTCTAATAACAGAGCGGTAAATTTTGAAGAAAAGAACAGAGCTCAATAGTTTAATCAATATAAAACAATATCATGAAAACCTTTATTTATATCTTTTTATTATGTCTGTCCATAGCTATTCCGGCCCAAAAAAAGCCATCGGATTATTTCAAAAACCCAAAAACAAAAGTATTGGTAGTGGGCTCATTCCATTTTGACTATCCCAATCTGGATGCCCATAAAACGAAGAAAGAAGACCAGATCGATGTACTGTCTCCCAAAACAGCCAAAGAAGTTACTGAGCTTGTAGAATATATCAAAACATTTAAGCCGACAAAAATCGCTATCGAAGCGTGGCCCAACTGGAATGCCAATCAGAAAATGAAGGAATATAAGGAAGGAAAACACAGGAATAAAAGAGATGAACGCTATCAGCTAGCCATGCGGATCGCCAATGAACTGAACATCAATGAGCTTTTCAGCATTGATGCTTCATCTATCCTGAACGACCTGGGAAAGCAGTTTGGCAAAACTGATTCTGCTTATTTTCAAAAGCTTACTGAAGGGTACGATTATAAAAGTGATGATCCTGTATCCAAGCTCTATACAGATTTCTATAAAAGTTCAGAGCCCCGGCATTTTAAATCACTTCTGGACACTTTTCACTACCTGAACAGTAAGGAGTCTCATCTCTATGCGTATGGAGCTTACCTCAGCGGTGATTTTAAACTGAGGGAATATGACGGTGCTGATATCCTCGCCATGAACTGGTATGACAGAAACCTCAGGATATTCCGCAACATCCAACGGATTCCTCACAACAATGAAGACAAAATCCTTGTTATTATCGGCAATGGGCACGCAGCCGTACTAAGACAGCTTCTAACTTTTTCTGCGGAATTTGATTTTGTAGAGTTTTCTTCATTACAGGAGACCAAGCAATAAGAAGTTTACTGTCAAATAAATAGTATACCTAAAAAACAGAGCGTCAATCTCTGTTTTTTAGGTGAAATTAACCTGATGTCTGCTGCTTATCCTGTCAGAATTTAAATTCTACTCTTGCAAATACAAATCTTCCTCCAATACCATATTGTGAAACCTGTCTGGAATACACAAACTGGCTGTCTGCTGTCAAAGAGCTTATATCCGGACTTCTGGAAGGTAATATATTAAAGATATTATTACTTCCTACTGTAGCCGAAATATTTTTATTAAAATCATACCCAACAGAAAGATCTGTTACAAAACGGCTGTTTAATATAAAATGCTCTCCGCTTCTTGTTACTCCGTCGAAATTGGCATCCACAACATCCGCATCGGTTACTTTACCGAAGAAAGAGTTACGAAGCAGAATAGTAAAGTCCGACAATCTTACCGTATTAGAAAGCGTTGCCTTTATGCGTGGTACTGCCTCTTCAAAATAAACCCGGTTAGGCTCAGAAAAATAGTTATCAATCTGGCTTATGAGCTTAGGTGACGCATGAATATCGCCAATTCGCCTGGTCTGGTTAAGATTAAGTCCAAAATTATTTTCCAGAGAAACTCCGGAAGCAATTTTTGAGGTTTGAGAAATAGTAATATCCAGTCCTTTGGTCTGAGAATCGACTGCATTGGCAAAGAAATTCGCCGCACTGGCTCTTGCCAGGTCAAAAGCATCCTGCAGTACTGCCTGATCAGATCCCTGGCTAAAACTACCCTCAGGACGAAAAAACAGGTCCGTAAGTACTACTCTGTCTTTAATTTTTATGTAATAGGCATCAGCTGTAAATACCAGGCTCAATGTTGGAATTCTCCAGGTGATTCCCGTACTGTAGGACTGCGACGTTTCCTGCTTCAGTTTGGGAATTCCGAGAGCCTGTGCCGCTTCAGAATTATTTCTGAAAGTCCCTACCTGAGTTGTTTTCCCCTGCTGGATCAGCGTAGACGTAGAGCTATAATAAATCTGGGCTAAAGACGGAGCCCTGAATCCTGTGGAAACGGCACCTCTCCAATTGAAATTGTCAGCCAGCTTCACATTGGTAGCCACTTTATAATTAAAAGTAGATCCAAAGTCTGAATAGTTTTCATATCGCAATGCTCCTTCCAGCAGCCACCTGTCTGTCACCTCAAGTTCAGCATCGGCATACACTGCTACGCTGTTTCTGCTTCCTGAAACAGCATTATCAGGGCTGAAACCAGGGAAAACCTGAGCTCCTGCAGGCCTTATATTCCCAAAAAAATCTGTAACCTTTTCATTGTCGGGAGTATTTGCTGTAACCACACGCCCAAAAATATCATAAGAAGCGTACGAGTTTCCCTTTCCTGCGCCTACTTTATAATTTTCATACCGATATTCTCCGCCAAATGCCAGATTCAGGCCATGCAATACATCGTATTTTTTTGAGAAATCAAGATTTAGGGTATTCTGTGAAAACTCCGTTCCTCCTGCATCAAAATTTCTGGGAGAGCTATCTGTCAGCGTAGCATTAAATGTATTTACAACACCAAAATTAAAGGTATTCTTTCCGAAGGTATTGCTGAGATCCACGTTCCAGCCATTCCATTTCCCTTTTACCCCTGCCGCAAGAGAATAGTCATTCACTGTAGCTTCGATCTGAGGAAGATATCCGTTCGGAGTGACGGCATTGATATTTCTTTCGTTATTAGGAAGCCGGTAAAAGCCTCCGGCATTTCCCAAACGATAGCTGTAGCCGCCGAAAGAATAAACTTTCCAGTCATCATTAAGCGGTATCTCGGAATTGAAAAAAAGCTGTCCCGACTGTAATTTGGACTGTCCTGCTCTGAGGCTGAAGTCTTTTCTTTCCAATCCTCTGTAAGCAAGCTCCTGAGTAGTAAAATCACTCCCTAATAATCCCTGCAGATCAGAAATACTGTTTGCATTTGAAATCTGAGACTGAAAAGCGGAAGAGAAATAATCTACTTTTCCTGCATATTGCTTAATTGTGCTGATGATCTGTTGGGTATTGGAAGTGTTTCCGATATTCTTATACAGTCCATCAATATTGATCCCATCCTGTAATGCTCTGTAATGAATAGCATTGTAAGCATTGAAAATATCTCCTTCTCTTACTCCTGCCCTCGAGTACGGATCACGGTACTGTGCGGAAGCTGTAATATTAAAAAAACCTGTTTTCCCGATTTTTGCTCCATAATTAAGGTCTACAGAAATAGTCTGCCCATCAACTCCTCCTGAAAAATTATTGGCCACAGGCGAGGCATATCCTCCCAGAAATACTTGTCCGGATAGTCCCAGCCTTCTTTTCAATCCAAGATTTACAACGCCTGCTATTGCATCAGAACCATATTGTGCAGAAGCTCCGTCTCTCAGAACTTCTATTTTATCCAGGGCAAAAGCAGGAATAGCATTAAGATCTGTTCCTACAGCTCCTCTTCCCGGAGTAAGGGTTACATTAATCAGGGAAGATTGATATCTTCTTTTCCCGTTTAACAGTACCAAAACCTGATCCGGGCCCAATCCTCTCAAAAGGGCAGGATCTACAAAATCTGTCCCGTCATTTACAGTGTGTGAAGTGGATGAAAATGAGGGAACAATATAATTTAAGGCCTGACTGATAGTATTAACAGGACTTTGTTTTAGAATTTTTGAAATATTAATAATATCCACCGGAACCGGCGTATCAGTTAATGATCTTCCAGCCCCTCTGGAGCCGAGAATGACAACATCGTCTATTTTTTTAGATTGTACGGAATCCGACTGTGCATAGTAAAATGAAGAAATAAGCGTAGCCGAGGTGATAAGAAGTCCTTTATTGAAATGATGCATGTGTTTTTTATTTTGTTGTTAAAAATTATTTGAAAGCAATACGAACCCTGTAACCCCGGTTGCAGGGTTACCATAAAAAGCGTAAGAATTGTATTATTTTTTAAGAATAAAGAAGACTAGAAACAACAGCACATGCACATATGGAAATGGCATGAGAATATATCAGAATAATGAAGACGAGCGTCATGATCTGAGAAGTAAAAGTTTACATGTGTAATGTGATTTCCCTTGTCTTTAAACATTGATTTCATTTTAAAACAAAAATTCAAGATGGGAGTAAGATAGATGATAAACATTTTTTCCGGAGATCCGGCTTATCTATTCAGCACCTTGCTTGTTTTTGCAGGTTGCTATCCCATCATAGGATTCTTGATAATTATTTGGCAAAGATATAATTATTTCAGAAATAAAAAAATATTTACCCTAAAAATTCGATTTTCAATATTTTACTGTAACAAAATTTCTTTTCCTGCGTCTAACCGGATAGTAGTAAAAACATTATGAAAAAAACGATATTCGCTTTGTCACTCTTAAGTTCTGTGCTTGTTTTTTCACAGGAAAAAGACAATACCTCTTCAAAAGAGAAACAAATTGAAGGTGTAGTCATCACCAAGACTAAAAAAGCCGTTGAGCAGAAAGCTGACCGTACTATTTTTGATTTTTCCGAACAACCCCAGCTTAACAACGGGAATGTTCTAGAAGGAATCAAAAAGCTTCCCGGGCTTGTGGCCACAGATATTGCCGGAATGATGTACCAGGGAAAGATGCTGGATGTTTACCTCAACGGAAGACCTTTAAACATTACCTCCAACGAACTGAATTCTTTCCTGGAAGGAATGCCCGCCAACTCTGTAGAAAGAATAGAAGTGATCACCCAGCCAGGTGCTGAGTTTCCGGCGACTTCCGGAGGAGCGATCATGAATATCATTACGAATAAAAATGCCAATAAATATTTAACAGCTACCTATTCCGGAAATTATTCATTCTCCAATTACGATAAATACAGAAGCAGAACGACAAATTCTATTAATTTAAATGCCAGAAACAAGCTTTTCGGATGGCAGCTCAACGTAGGACAAAACTATCGTGAAAGTATGCTGAACACACAGCAGGATGATCTTCTGGACAGCAATACAGACCGGTTTGCCCGCACCTATTTCGCTAAGGCAGGAGTAACTTTCGATCTTGGGCAGGACAGGTTATTACTGAACTACGATATTTATCATAACAACAATGATAATTATACCTTAAGTAGCGGACTGGGAGACAGAACAGCGGACCCAAACGACCCAAAAGGTTTTTACATCAGAGATTATATTTTCAGCTCCTCAGATATTGCCCATACCCATTCGATAAGACAGGAAGCTGTGGTAACGTATCAGAAACGTTTTACGGATAAGGCCCAGAAACTTGATTTTCAGTTTGGCTATACAAAGGCTTACACCAAGTTCGGGCAGGATAATGTCTTTTTTAACAAGACCTTCCAGAATCCTGAGGAATCCCTGCCAACAGCTGCTCTCGGAAATATACTGAGCAATAATTCTGACATGAGAATTGCTAATTTCAAGATCGATTATTCACAGCCGGTCAAGCTTCTTGATGGCGGAAAAGTAAGTGCAGGAGGATTATATGAAAGACAGGATTATGATACGGACAGCTTTGGAATTACCAATTTGGATTATCAAAGACAAACTGCATCCACCTATTTGGAGTTCCAGGCCAAACTGAAGAAATTTGATTTTACTTTAGGAGCAAGAGCTGAAAACTATGATATTTCCGGAATCACCAGGTCTTATAAGGAAGGAAAACTTGTTCAGGATAATCTGACCCCTTTTGACAGATTTAAATTATTTCCTAATGCCAGCGTACAGTACAATATGATGAATCAGGTATATGTAGCGGCCAATTATAACAAAAAGATCAGCTTACCAAGTATTTCTGCCTTAAACCCGAATAACACTACATTTGGAGGTCCCAATACTCAGATAACCGGTAACGCCAATCTTCAGCCTACCATTTTCAATAATTATGAATTGAAAGTCTCTGCTTTTGATTATGCATTTATAGGATATAGTTTAAGTGAAGCAACAGATCAGGTAGCACAAATTGTAAGAAAAGATGGCAAAAATCTTTACAACCAGCAAATGAATATCTCCAATATGAGGATTCATAACTTTAATGTAGGGTTACCCGTTCCATTCATGATCTTCAGCAAACCGATGAGTGAAATCATGAAGTTTAACTTCAATCCTGATAAGATCAACTTTATGTATCTGTATGCAGGGTATCAGAAACATGAAATTGATAACCTCAACAACAAAGGTTTCTGGATCTTTAATATCATGACACAACTGATCCTTCCAAAGGAAATCAACATGAATGTTAATTATAGTTATATAACTCCAAAAGGAGGATATTTCTATTTTACAGCAGATAAACCGTTCAATAATTCCCTGAATATTACGCTGACCAAAAAGTTTATGGATAAGCGTCTGACTGTTTCCGTATTTGCAAATGATATTTTCAACAGCCAGCTGATGCAGGCTTATTCTAACCCACCTGAAGGAGAAAGGGCTTTATTAAGAACGAAATTTGACTCCCGAAATTTTGGAGTTTCCATCAACTATAAAATTCCAACAAAAAACAAGCTGGCAAAAGAGGACCCGAATATCCTGAACCAGACCAAAAAAGAAGATAATGGCGGGGTAATGCAGCAGGGACAATAATTTTCATATCAAAATAAATAACAAAAGAGGCTGTCTCAAAAGTCAAATAATTCGGCTTTTGTCATTCTGACAAAGGAATAATCTCATTGATAGTCAGTTGTTTGAGATTCTTCATTACATTGCATTTCATTCAGAATGACACTTTTGAGACAGCCTCTTTTTTATACCGGATCACTAAAATCCGTTTCTATTGATATTAAGCTTGCACTTGTGAAGACCTATTTTTTGATATTTGTTTTTAAACATCAAAAATCTATCGTCTGAAATCTCCAATCCAGCGTATCAACAAGCGTTAGCTGATTTAAACCAACCGGAAGTCCTGTAATGATTTTCAATGCCTGAAGAGCCATCATACTTCCTATCATCCCTGGCAAAGCTCCTAAAACCCCCAGGCTGTCACAATCCGGTATATCTTCATCAAAGGGTGGTTCCGGGAACAGACTGCGCAGGTTTTTACTTCCTTTATGATTAAAAACAGCCAGTTGTCCCGAAAATCCAAGAATACTTCCATACACTAATGCTTTTTCCAGTTTCACACAGGTATCATTCACTAAATATCTTGTTGTAAAATTATCAGATCCGTCTACAACGATATCATATTGAGAAAGGATTTCTTCTGCATTTGAGTCGTTAATTTTCTGCTCAATACCAATAAATTTCACCTGATGATTAAGATTGTTGACAAATTCCCCGGCACTCTTAACCTTAGATGCTCCTACCTTATTTTCCGTGTGAATGGTCTGCCTGTTCAGGTTGTGAAGTTCTACAAGATCAAAATCCGCTACGCCCAAAGTTCCTACTCCTGCCGCAGCCAGATACTGAATGACAGGGCTTCCGAGACCGCCTGCACCTATGACAAGGACCTTTGAAGCCATGATCCTTTTTTGTCCTTCCAGTCCTATTTCTTCTATAAATATCTGACGGCTGTACCGTGAAAAAGTATCTTCTTCTTTCATGCTTTATTATAACTGATCCATTAAAAACCACTGTAAACCGAATCCCAGTCTTTCATGACAGGATCATAGCCTGCTTTTCTGATTATTGCCTTGATCTCTTCCATGCTCCTTTCATCACTGGTTTCAAACTGTTCTAAAGATTCTTTATCTACAGCATATCCTCCGGGATTGGTCTTGGAGCCTGCGCTCATCGCTGTTGCTCCCAACGAAACAATATTATTCCTGAAGATCTCATTCTCCCTTGTAGATATCGATATTTCCAGATCCTCATTCCAGATCCTGTAGGCACAGATCAGCTGTAAAAGGTCTTTATCCTCCATCATAAAATTAGGTTCAATGATTCCTTCCGCAGGCCGTAACCTCGGAAAGGAAACTGAAAACTTACTTCTCCAGTACTGCTTTTGAAGATAATCGATATGAAGGGCATTAAAGAAACTGTCAACACGCCAGTCTTCCAGTCCCAACAGGACTCCCAATCCTATTTTATGAATTCCTGCTCTTCCTATTCTATCCGGTGTATCCAGACGGAAATGAAAGTTAGATTTTTTACCTTTCGGATGGTATTCTTTGTAAACTTCTTTGTGATAAGTCTCCTGATAGACCAATACCGAATGTACTCCTTCTTCATGAAGAAGCCTGTATTCATCTTCCATTAAAGGCTGCACTTCAATAGAAATATTGGAAAAATGAGGTTTTAGCAGGCGAACAGCATTCTGAAAATAAGGGACTCCCACTATTTTATTGGCTTCCCCGCTTACCAGCAGCACATGGCTGACTCCCATAGATTTCAACACGGAGGCTTCTACCATCAGTTCCGTATCAGAAAGCGTTTTCCTCTTCAAATGATTATCTAAGCTGAATCCACAATATGTACAGATATTCTGACATTCATTGCTGAGATACAGAGGGGCATACAACTGAATGGTTTTTCCGAAGCGCTTTTGGGTAAGAGCCTGCGTCATTCCTGCCATCAGCTCCAGTTCCTGTGAGGCAGCCGGAGAAAGAAGATTCAGAAAGTCGTCCAGCGTTTTATTTTTTTTCTGAAGGCTATGCCTTACATCTGCCAGGCTTACTCTTTCAAGCTTATTCTTTACTTCATCCCACTGATAGCTTTCAAAAACATCTTTAAAGCTTTTCATCATTGTGATCTTATTCAAATAAAAACGAAGTAAGCGGGCTTGACGCTTCAGCATGGTTTGCTATTGCGCCCAGTCCTGATTCAAAAGCTCTTCTTCCTGCGATCACCCCTTCTTTAAACGCTACAGCCATATTGACCGGATTGCCGGCAACAGCAATCGCCGTATTGACAAGGACTGCATCTGCTCCCATTTCCATTGCTTTTGCGGCATCGGATGGAGCTCCTATTCCTGCATCAACCACTACCGGGACGTTACTCTGGCTGATAATGATTTCTAAAAAGTCCAACGTTCGTAGTCCTTTATTGGTTCCAATAGGTGCTCCCAGAGGCATTACCACAGCCGTTCCCGCATCCTCAAGGCGTTTACAAAGCACCGGGTCTGCATGAATATAAGGCATTACCACAAATCCTAATTTGGCAAGTTCTTCAGTCGCATAAAGTGTTTCAATAGGATCTGGTAATAAATACTTCGGATCCGGATGAATCTCCAGCTTCACCCAGTTCGTTTCCAGGGCTTCTCTGGCTAACTGGGCGGCCAATACTGCTTCTTTAGCTGTTCTTGCCCCTGAAGTGTTGGGTAAAAGATGAACATTGGTCTCTCTTAAAGAATCCAGCAGACCGTCTTCTGCCGACCGGGCATCTATTCTCTTCAATGCCATTGTCACCATATCCGTTTCTGAGGCGACAACGGATGACGTCATATCCCTGAGACTTCCGAATTTACCGGTTCCTAAAAACAGTCTGGATTCAAACGTTCTGTCTGCTATTATTAATTTTTGATTATTCATATACAATTATTTTTTCTAAGATCTTATACAGCTGCCATTTTTCATCAGCATTCATTCACCGGTCTATTTCTTTTAACAGCGATTTCCTATCATTTCTTTCTTAAATTCATTAATAAGAGATGGCTGTCTTGTGATCTCCCCTGAAACAGAGATGCCATAAATACCCATCTGTTGAAGAGGTTCGACATCTTCAAGGGTAACACTTCCAATCGCGAAAATTTTGGGAAGACCCAGCGACCTTTCTCTAAGAGTCTTTACAATTTCCTGATACCCTTCAAAACCAAGGACAGGACTCAGCTTTTCTTTGGTCGCTGTAAATCTTAAAGGGCCTAAGCCAATATAATCACATGGCTCAGCCATCCTCTGCAGAACATCCGATAAAGTATTTGCCGTTCCGCCAATTATTTTACTTTCCCCTAAAATGTACCTTGCTTCCTGAACGGAGTCATCATTTAATCCAAGATGAACACCGTCAGCATCTATACTTTTTGCCAATTGCACATGATCGTTGATGATGCACATTGCCCCATATTCCGAACATAGCAGCCTCGAAGCTGTACAAAGGCTTATCAATTCGTCTTCCGGAGCTTCTTTCCAGCGCACCTGTACCCATTTTATTCCATTATCTAATGCCTTGCGGATATTAAGCTCCTGCTCAAACCTTGTTTTTCCCTGTGATATGTATTGTAATTTTTCCATGAAATATCCCCGGCAAAGAGGATGACTTTTTTTAATTATAAAATAGTGTTACTCCTGCACTTCCTGAAAGCATCCAGTGGTTCTTTACTCTCCCAGACACTTCCCAGCAAAGCGGCTCCATCCGCTCCTGCTTCAAAGGCTTTCTGAATATTCTCAGGATCAATTCCTCCCAAAGCAATTAATTTTACATTCTGGTTGCTCCGTTTCTTTACATCCTCCAGCACCGTTGAGCTTTCACCATATCCTTTTTTTGAAATACTTGGAAAAAACGGGCTTATGAAAGCATATTCCCATTCTTTTCCCAAAGTATTGTATGTTGTAATGTCATGTACAGAAGTTGAGATCATATTTTCCCCTGCAAAAGGTTTATATTTTTCTTCTTTCCGGTCCTGCTCCCTGAAATGAAATCTTGAAATCCCATAATCTTTTCCCAGACCATAGTGATTATGAAGTACCAATTGGGAATACAATGACGAATCAATCTTTCTGATAAATTCTGTCATTTCCTTTTGGTTGATGTGAGGTTTTCTGATATGAAGCAGATCGAGTCCTTCCTGAAACATTTGATTGATAAGATCCGTCTCATTGGGAATTGCCATTTCAGGAGTGATGACAAGGATCATATATAGATTTCTTTTCCTTTTTCAATAAATTCCTGTGACTTATCCAGCATTCCTTTCTCCGCTGATTCCCGGATTTCCTGAGTAATCTTCATAGAGCAGAATTTTGGTCCGCACATCGAACAGAAATGAGCAATTTTAGCCCCATCAGCGGGAAGTGTTTCGTCATGATAAGCCCTTGCCGTATCAGGATCCAGTGAAAGATTGAACTGATCCTCCCATCTGAATTCGAATCTGGCCTTACTTAATGCATTATCTCTATACTGTGCTCCCGGATGTCCTTTTGCCAGATCCGCAGCATGGGCAGCCAACTTATAAGTGATCACCCCTACTTTTACATCTTCTTTATTCGGAAGGCCTAAATGTTCTTTTGGGGTTACATAGCAAAGCATCGCACAACCGAACCATCCGATCATTGCCGCACCGATTCCGGAAGTGATATGATCATACCCCGGAGCAATATCCGTTGTCAGAGGACCTAAGGTATAAAATGGGGCTTCATGACATTCTTCCAACTGCTTTTCCATATTTTCTTTGATCATGTGCATCGGAACGTGGCCCGGCCCTTCGATCATTACCTGTACGTTATGTTTCCATGCTATTTTTGTCAGTTCTCCTAAAGTTTCCAGCTCAGCAAACTGAGCTGCATCATTAGCATCGGCAATAGAACCCGGACGCAGGCCATCCCCAAGGGAAAAAGCCACATCATATTTCTTCATGATCTCACAGATCTCCTCAAAATGGGTGTACAGGAAATTTTCCTTATGATGAAACAGACACCATTTTGCCATAATAGAGCCTCCTCTGGATACAATTCCGGTGACTCTATTTGCGGTCAGATGAATGTATCGTAGTAAAACCCCGGCATGAATCGTGAAATAAGAGACTCCCTGCTCAGCCTGCTCAATCAGCGTATCTTTAAAAACTTCCCAGGTCAGATCCTCCGGAACTCCTTTTACTTTTTCCAATGCCTGATAAATAGGAACTGTACCAATGGGAACCGGACTATTTCTGATGATCCACTCTCTTGTTTCATGAATATTCTTTCCTGTTGAAAGGTCCATAATGGTATCTGCTCCCCATCTGCAGGCCCATACCGCTTTTTCCACTTCTTCTTCAATACTTGATGAAACGGCACTGTTTCCTATATTGGCATTAATTTTCACTAAAAAGTTCCGCCCAATGATCATAGGTTCACTTTCGGGGTGATTAATGTTATTAGGTATAATCGCTCTACCGGCAGCGATCTCATCTCTTACAAATTCCGGTGTAATTTTACTTTTGGGTGTATTGGCCCCAAAGCTGTTTCCGATATGCTGAAAAGCCATCTCTTTTGAGACAGATTCAAGCTGTTCGATCTTTTGATTTTCTCTGATCGCTACATATTCCATTTCGGGAGTGATGATTCCCTGCTTCGCATAATAAAGCTGGGTAAGTTCTTTTCCTTCTTGTGCAACCTTGGGTTTATGATCATAGGAAAAACGTAATTCATCAAGCTTAGGGTCTGCCAAACGTGCTTTTCCATATTCAGAAGTGATTCCTTCCAGAATATGGACATCTTTTCTGTCCAGAATCCACTGCTCCCTGATTCTCGGAAGTCCTTTCTGAATGTCGATCACCGCATTTTCGTCCGTATACGGGCCTGAAGTATCGTAAACCGTTACGGGAACATTATGTTCAAAGCCTCCATTGGTGAGTTTGGTAGGACTAAGCTGTATTTCACGCATTGCTACATTGATAGGATGAATTTTTCCTTCAACATAAATTTTCTTTGAGTTCGGAAATGGCGAACATGTAATAGAATGAGCCATAAATTTTGGTATTAAAATATGAGATTTATCCGCCCTGAGTGGCCGTAATGATTAAAACTGAATCTTTGTCGTTAAGGATTGTTTCCGCCCACGCTGACAGCGGAATAATACGATTGTTGAGGGCTACTGCGATCCCTTTTCTTTTTCCGGGCAGCTCTATAGCCAGTAATGCTTCCAGGTTTTCAGGAAGTATATTGAATGTTTTTCGGGTGTGGTTGATTATAAGTTCCATTCCTAAATAATTTAAATACACTTTAGGAATGGCCATTATTGTGCAATAGAATGCACAGCAAAAGTCACCTACTTTTCCCTACGCTGGTATGATCCAGATCAGGTTCAAAGGGTAAAGTCTCAGTCTGTTGGTAACAGACACCCCTAAAGTATGGGACGAAGTTAGTTATTTTTTCAGAATGAGCAAAATTGAATTTCTTTCAAAGAAACAACCACCTCAAAATTGAGATGGTTGTTATGTTTAAATTTTTATAATAGGGAAGAATCCAATCCGCTCTAGTCTTCACAAGCTCTCCAGATCGCATCATTTTGCGGAACAGGAGCCGTAATTTCAATTTTTTCTTTGGTAACCGGATGAATAAACTCCAGTTTTCTTGCGTGAAGGTTGATCCCTCCGTCCGGATTGGAACGCGGAGCACCGTATTTAAGATCTCCTTTGATCGGAACGCGCGTCTTTGACAGCTGAGCACGGATCTGATGATGTCTTCCGGTTTCAAGATCAATTTCCAGAAGCAGATAATTATCCAGTGCCTTGATCACGTTATAGGTCAGAATAGCTTCTTTGGCACCTTCTGTAGCCTTAGGAAAAACGATGGCTTTATTATTTTTCTCGTTCTTCTTCAGATAGTGTACAAGTCTCTGACTCTGAGGAATCATTTCTTTTCCTACTACTGCCCAATAGGTCTTTTTGATCTCACGGTTCTTTACCATCTGGGTAAGACGGGAAAGCGCTTTGGATGTTTTGGCATAGATCACCAGCCCTGAAGTAGGACGGTCTATACGATGAACCAAGCCGAGAAAAACGTTTCCCGGCTTAGCATCTCTTATTTTTATAAAATTCTTTATAGATTCCAGTAATGATTCATCACCGGTCTTATCACCCTGTACAAGCTGACCGACCTTTTTATTGATCACCAGAAGATGGTTGTCTTCATATATAATCTGCTCCTTCATCGTAATGCCGTCTATCTTCTTCTATTTGACAATGAAAGGATAATCCCGGCCAGCAGGCCAATGGTTTTAATGGCTGATAAATTGGAACCTTCAGGTATAAATGCTCCAAACACACAAATAGCTGCCGCCGCATACATGGCATAGACAAAATTTTTGTTGGTAAGCAATGGTGCCTGGATAAAAAAACTCGCTCCTATCAGAACATAGAAAACTTTTCTGGAAAGCAGATGATTAATTTCCGGAGAAAATAAATTGAACCAGCCTACAGCAAGACAGATCAGTGCTGCAATGGATAAAATTCCCTGGATAGATTGTTGTTGGTTTTGCATGAATTAATAACTTTCGTTTTGGTTGGGGAAATCTACACTCTTTACATCTTTCACGTACTGGGAAACCGCTCCTGTAATTTCTGTGTAAAGATCAAGGTATCTTCTCAGAAACTTCGGACTGAAACCTTTGTTCATTCCTACCATATCGTGATATACCAATACCTGCCCGTCACAGTCTGCACCGGCACCGATTCCGATAGTAGGAATCGAAATACTTTCCGTTACTTTTTTAGCCAAATCAGCAGGAATTTTTTCCAAAACAACAGAGAAACAGCCTAATTCTTCTAAAAGCTTTGCATCATTAATCAGCTTTTCAGCTTCAGCTTCTTCTTTTGCTCTTACTTTATAAGTTCCGAATTTATAGATAGACTGTGGTGTCAGCCCTAAATGTCCCATCACAGGGATTCCTGCATTGATGATCTTTTTAATTGATTTTGAAATTTCTTTTCCTCCTTCAATCTTTACAGCATGAGCTCCTCCTTCCTTCATCATTCTCACCGCAGACTCCAATGCTTTTTCAGGATTACTCTGGTAAGTTCCGAAAGGCAGATCCGCCACTACCAATGCCCTGTCGGTTCCTCTTACCACACTTTGGGCATGATAGATCATCTGGTCTAAAGTAATAGGCAGTGTCGTTTCAAAACCTGCCATGACATTCGCTGCAGAGTCTCCAATCAAAATAGCATCTACTCCACCTGCATCTACCATCTTTGCTGTGGTAAAATCATAGGCAGTAAGCATTGTTATTTTTTCCTTGTCGAATTTCATTTTGCGCAAGGTTTCAGTCGTAACTTTTTTAATTTCAGAGTGAACAGACATAATTTATCTATTTTTTAAAAGTTAAAAAGTCGGCCTTTAGCCGACTTAAGTTTTTATGATTTTTACAAAACTACGTGACCGAGTTTCATGAGTTTGTCGTGGTTGAGAATCTTAATATTTCTGCCGTCTACTTCGATCAGATTATCCTGCTTGAATTCAGAGATCAGACGGATAGCGCTTTCAGTGGCTGTTCCAATAATGTTGGCAATTTCTTCTCTCGTCAATGAGATCTTAATGAAGCCTTCAGGATCTACTCCCAGCTTCTGTTCCAGGAGCAGCAGTATTTCCGCAAGCCTTTCTCTTACCGTTTTCTGTGCCAGGAAAGTAATCGTGTTGGAGGATTCTCCTAATTCGTATGAAATTTTCTGAAGCATTACGAAAGACAGCTGTGGATCTACTTCCAAAAGATACATGAATATATCAGCAGGTAAGAAAACGCATTCTATATCTGTCATAGCTTCTGCTTTGGCCTGGAAATTCTCCCCGCAAAGCAAAGAACGATAGCCGATGATATCCCCTTCTTTGATAAATCTTAAAATCTGATCTTTTCCAAATGCTCCTGATTTTGAAAGTTTAGCGGCTCCTTTCTCTAATACGAACACCCCTTTTGGAGTCTCCCCATCTTCGAAAATAGTATCGTGTTTCTGAAAACTCAATCTTTTTTTACCGTTAATATATTTTTCAAAATCTGCGCTAGAAAGTCTTTCCTTAAATGATTTATCATTAAAAACTCTGGCGAACCTCTCTTCAATTGCTATCTGTTGTTCCTGCGGCATTTTATATGATATTTATCACAAAAATAGAACTTTTTAACTCGATAAACAAAAAAATTTGTTATAATTTTGTACTTCAATATTTTAGGGTGGTGAGCGAGAACTGTTTTCATTGTGGTCAAGGTATAGAAAAAGAAAGAATTCTGTTTGATGAAAAGACTTTCTGCTGCAACGGCTGTAAGTCTGTTTATGAAATTCTGAATACGAATAATTTAAGTAATTTCTACGAATTGAATAAAGGGGCAGGAATTCGCCCGGGTGATGAAAACTCCACTCAGTTCGATTATCTGGATACACCGGAAATCTTTGAAAAGGTTACAGATTTCTCAGAAGGAAACACCAGCCTTGTCACATTCAAAATCCCCGTAATACACTGTTCTTCATGCATCTGGCTGCTGGAAAGTCTTCATACTTTAAACGATCACATCAAATATTCCCAGGTCAATTTCACCAGAAAGACCTTACAGATCTCATTCAATCATAATGACCTGAAATTAAGCCAACTAGCTAATTTCTTAACCAACCTGGGCTACAAACCCGTTATCAGCCTTGAGACTGCAGAAAAAAACGTAGATCATCTGGACAAATCGCTTCTTGTAAAATTTGCCATCGCAGGATTTGCGTTCGGAAACGGAATGTTCCTCGCCTTTCCTGAATACGTAGGGGGTGAAGATTACTGGATGGAGCATTATAAGGGTCTTTTCAGGGTACTGATGTTCTTATTGGCTTGTCCTGTTGTGTTTTATTCCGCTTCAGACTATTATAAATCCGCATGGTACGGATTAAAAAATAAAATCGTTAATATTGATGTGCCTATCGTATTGGGAATCTTTGTTCTTTTCGGAAGAAGTATCTACGAAGTGGCCACAGATTACGGTCCCGGATATTTCGATACCCTTTGCGGTCTTTTATTCTTCATGCTGATGGGTAAACTTTTCCAGAAGAGAACCTACAGTGCCCTTTCTTATGACAGAGATTACAAATCTTTCTATCCTATAGCTGTTACGAAAGTAGATTTTGAAGGAAAGCAGGAGAACATCCTTCTTTCAGAGATCAAAGTTGGAGACAGAATCCTGGTTAGAAACCAGGAAATCATACCGGTAGACGCTGTCCTTATCAACGGAGCAGGAAATATCGACAACAGCTTTATCACCGGGGAAAGTGAAAGCATCAGCAAGCAGCCGGGAGACAAAATTTTTGCCGGGGGAAAACAAATAGGATCTTCCCTTGAGCTGGAAGTGATCAAAGACGTAGACCAAAGCTACCTTACCCAGCTTTGGAACAAAGAGGCCTTTAAAAAGCACGAGACCGGACTCGATACCCTGACCAATACTATCAGTAAATATTTCACATTTATTATTCTGGGGATTGCTCTTATTTCAGGAATTTACTGGTCATTTATCGATCTTGAAAAAATGTTTCAGGTCATTTCAGCGATTCTCATCATTGCCTGCCCATGTGCACTTGCACTCTCCGCACCGTTCACTTTCGGCCACATTATGAGAATTTTAGGCCGCAATAAGTTTTATGTAAAAGATACATTAACGATTGAAAAAATCGCTAAACTGGATACGATTGTTTTTGATAAAACCGGTACTATCACCCACAGAAAGAAATCCAACATCAAGTACGAAGGAACTGAAATCAACGAGTTTGATCTGTTGAATATCAAAACTTTATTAAAGAACTCAAATCACCCTCTTTCAAAATCATTGTATGATTTCATAGAAGTGAATGATGATTACTTCCCTGTTGAAAATTTCCAGGAGATCTCAGGAAAAGGCTATGAAGCAAGCGTAAGAGGAAATCTTTACAGAATTGGTTCTGCACGCTATAACAAACAGGAGCCAAAGAACCTTGAAACAGCTGTTTACATCAGCAAAAACAATCAGTTTATAGGCAAATTTATCTTTAAGAACGAATACCGTCCAAAGCTTAAGGAGCTGTTCAAAAAGCTTACCGATTATAGAATCTTCATTCTCAGCGGAGATAATTCTTCGGAAGAAAACCAGCTTAAAGAACTTATTCCGAACTACAAAGGAATGGCTTTCAACCAAAGCCCGGAGGATAAGCTCAACTACATCAAAAACCTTCAGGATCAGCATATGAAAGTCGCCATGCTAGGTGATGGACTGAATGACGCAGGCGCTTTAAAACAGAGCAATGTAGGTATTGCTATCGCTGATGACACGAACAGCTTCACGCCTTCTTCCGACGTGATTATGAATGGTGAGAAAGTAGTAACTCTTGACAACTACCTGAATGTCTGCAAAGGCTCGATTACGATTGTGAAAATGACATTTATAATCAGTTTTCTTTATAATATCGTTGGGTTAAGTTACGCTGTTACAGGACATATGCATCCTCTTTTTGCTGCAATTATCATGCCTGTCAGTTCTATCACAGTCGTTACCTTCACTACAGTTTCAACCTGGATACTGGGTCGCAAATATTTCAAAAACCCGGCTTAAACGCCCTTATTTAGACTGATTTTAAATTAGCTGAAATCGGCATTTCGTGATGAATGTCATTATTTTTCACTAAATTTGAACCCCGAAAATAGGTTAATTTTGTTGTCCAATGGATATTCTATATTTAATGATCGTCTGCAGTGTTTCTTTAGCTGCGATCTTCCTGGTCGTATTTATAGTGTATGCCAGAAAAGGACAGTTTGAGGATGATGAATCTCCAGCTGTCAGGATTCTTTTCGATGATGAAAAAATCAGAGAAAAAGATGAAAATGGCGACAAAAATAAACACGAGAAAGAAATAGGAGAAAATAATAAAAATTGAGAAAAATAGTGAATAGTTGATATGGAAACACAAAAGTTTAGTTATGACAATAGTATTGTCCGTGCGTTCCTCTATGCGACCATCATCTTTGGTTTCATAGGATTTACGTTCGGGCTTACGGCGGCATTAATGCTTTTCTACCCTGAATTACCAGAATTCTTATTCGGTACAGATGATACAACCATTAATAGTTTATCTTCCGGTAATATTCAAGGGCTAATAAACACTCATGGGGCATTTGGTTTTGGTAGAATCAGAATGTTGCACACCAATACCGTGATCTTTGCGTTCGTGTGTAATATAGTTTATGTCGGAGTGTACTACTCTACGCAAAGATTATTAAAAACAAGAATGTATAGTGATACATTATCTTGGATTCATTTCTGGACTTGGCAGTTTATGATCGTTGCTACGTTCATTACATTCTTTATGGGGATCAACACTTCAAAAGAATATGCTGAGCATGAATGGCCGATCGATATATTAATCGCTATATCTTGGATCGTTTTCGGGGTTAATATGATCCTAACTATTTCGAAGAGAAGAGTAAGACACCTTTATGTAGCCATTTGGTTCTATTTGGGTACCTGGGTGGCCGTAGCAATGCTTCACATCTTCAACAATCTTGAAGTTCCATTATCTTTCACTGGCTGGAAATCTTATTCTGCATATGCAGGAGCAAAAGACGCTATCGTACAATGGTGGTATGGTCACAATGCGGTAGCATTCGTATTGACAACTCCGGTTCTGGGTTTAATGTATTACTTCTTACCAAAGGCAGCAGACAGACCGGTTTTCTCATATAAACTGTCTATTATTCACTTTTGGTCACTCATCTTCGTATATATCTGGGCTGGTCCTCACCACCTTCAGTATACAGCTCTTCCGGCATGGGCACAGGCAGTAGGAACAGGTTTCTCTATCATGCTTATCGCGCCGTCCTGGGGAGGAATGTTAAATGGTCTTCTTACTTTAAGAGGAGCCTGGGATAAGGTAAGGGAGAATCCTATCCTTAAGTTCTTCGTAGTAGCTGTTACCTGTTATGGTATGGCAACGTTTGAAGGTCCGCTATTGGCAACTAAAAACATCAACAAAATTGGTCACTTCACAGACTGGGTTATCGGTCACGTACACTTAGGAGCTCTTGGATGGAATGGTTTCATGGCATTCGGGGTTATCTATTATTTGGTACCGATCATGTGGAGAACAAAAATCTGGTCTGTAAAATTAGCTAACTGGCATTTCTGGTTAGGTACATTAGGAATTATTTTCTATGCAGTACCAATGTATATTTCAGGATTCACACAAGGATTAATGTGGAAACAGTTCAACCCGGACGGAACCTTATTATGGAAAAACTGGCTGGATACGGTAACTGCGATCATTCCTTATTTTAAAATGAGATTCTTAGGAGGTGTATTCTATATTTCAGGAGCTATCCTAATGATCGTGAACGTAATTGCTACGGTAAGAAAAGGATCATTCCAGAAAGAAGTTCCTGCGGAAGCGCCTGCATTAGCAAATATCGGAAACAAACGTAAAGAAGGAGAAGGATTCCACCTTTGGCTGGAAAGAATGCCGATGTTGCTGACAGTGTTATCATTGTTTACAATCTCAATCGGAAGTATGGTAGAGATCATTCCTACCCTATCTCTTAAGAAAAGTGTTCCTACCATCTCAGCAGTGAAGCCTTATTCACCACTTGAGCTAGAAGGTAGAGATCTCTATATCCGTGAAGGATGTAACGCTTGTCACTCTCAGATGATCAGACCGTTCAGAGATGAGATCGTACGATTCAACGGTAAAAACGGACAATACTCCAAAGCAGGAGAATTCGTATATGACAGACCATTCCTATGGGGTTCCAAGAGAACAGGACCGGATTTACATAGAGAAGGGGGTAAAAACCCAAGTTCTTGGCACTACAAGCACATGTACAACCCAAGATCTACTTCTGCAGGTTCCATCATGCCTCGTTACCCTTGGCTGATCGCTAACAACTTAGACCGATCTAAAATGGTAGACAAAATGAAGCTGATGAAGAATACATTCGATGTACCTTATACTAAGGCTCAGATCGATTCTGCAGATAAATGGGCTGACAACCAATCGGCAAAAATTGTAAAAGATATCTTCTCTGAAGCCAATGACCTGAAAGAGGCTTATGCTAAGAGACCTAAAGGAGAATTAGAGAAAAAAGAAATCGTAGCTCTTATTTCTTATCTTCAGAGATTGGGAACTGATATCAAGACAACTGAAATCAAAACAGCAAGTAATAACTAAAAAACATTAAAAGGTTCATATGATTCCTCAGAACTTTAAAGATATATTATCCAATACGGAAAATGCTGGCTTCTACCAGACACTGGCTCTGATTTTCTTTATGCTGTTCTTCGTAGCTTTGGTAATCTATGTTTTTAGCAAGCCTAAAAAATATTACAAAGAAGAAGAAGAGGCTCCTCTTGGGGATGATGAAGATGACGATTTTAATTTAAAAAATTAAACTATTTTTATGAAACAAAGAACACCTGTTGTCGTAAACATCTTAATAATAATCGGACTTTTAATCGTTTTTTATTATTTGTTCGTACAAAGTTATGCGTTCCTGGCTTCGCCTTACTTCTGGGGAACTGTTGTGATCGCTGGTATCCTGGCTTATATTCATAATGCCATTGGGGATTTGATTGAGAACAACAAGTTCAAAAAATTATCTCCGGAGGAAAAAGCAGCTTATTTAGCTGAGAAGAAAATTCCTTTCTTAAGAAGAATGTATGATGCCGCATTCAAAAAGCAATCTGAAACTGAAGAGAAAGATATCCTTATCGACCACGGTTTCGATGGGATTATGGAGTTGGATAATCAGTTACCGAAGTGGTGGGTTGGTTTATTCTATTTTGGGACTGCTTTTTGTATTGTATACATTGCAGCTTATTCTTTCACAGACTTCGCCCACCCGCTGAGCGAATATGAAAAAGAATACAAGGAGCAAATGGCAAGCATTGCAAAATATGAAAGTGAGCAGCCTCCTGTAACGATTGAAACAGCAAAATATTCAGCTGATAATATCGCAGAAGGTAAAGAATTATTCAAGACAAACTGTGCATCTTGTCATAAGGATGACGGTAGTGGAGGTATTGGTCCGAACCTTACCGATAATTACTGGATCAACCAACCTGAGAAGACGTTATTTAAAAATATTTTCCATATGGACTGGAACGGTTCTCCTACCAACCCTTCGATGAGAGCATTTGGTAAAAACGGGGAGGTATCCGGAGCTGAGATCGAAAAGATTGCAGCATATGTATACCACATCAACCAGGAATTGCCACCCGTGACTCAGGCTCAGGGAGGAGCTGCTCCTCAGGGAACCGAGGCACATTGGGAAAAAGAATAATTTAAAAAAATTAGAAAGCATATGAAAAAAACATAATTTGTTATTAGATGAAAATAGTAACGAATTATGTTTTTTCTTTTTTAAACACATTACAATATGTCAGGCATAGAAGAAATAGAAGTACGAGGCGGACAGGGACAGGTTCTGGACCCTGAAACTTACAGAGATTCTATAGGGACAATGGAGCAATCCGGTAAGAGAAAATGGGTGTTTCCGAGAAAACCAAAGGGAAAGTACACCAACTATAGAAACATTGTAAGCTATCTTTTATTAATTATTTATTTTTCATTACCCTTCATCAAGATTAATGGGAACCCATTACTGATGTTCAACGTAATAGACAGGGAGTTCTTTATCTTTGGACAGCCTTTCTATCCCCAGGACTTTTTTATCCTGACTTTAGGTGCTATCGCCTCTTTGATCTTTATTATTGTTTTTACGATTGCGTTCGGAAGAATTTTCTGCGGGTGGATATGCCCTCAGACAATTTTTATGGAATCGATCTTCCGTAAAATCGAATATCTGATCGAAGGTGACCGAAATAAGCAAATGAAGCTGGACAGACAAGAGTGGAATAGTGAGAAGATCTGGAAAAGAAGTTTAAAATGGTCTGTTTATATTATTATTTCATTGATCATCACTCACTTTATGTTCATGTATATTGTGGGTTATGAAGAGGTGTTCAGAATCGTTTCTGAAGGACCGTTTGCACATCCTACCAATTTTATAGTAATGATTCTTCTTACCGCTGCATTTTATTTTGTATTTGCATGGTTCAGAGAGCAGGTATGTACATTGGTATGTCCTTACGGAAGGCTTCAGGGAGTATTGATCGATAAAGATACGATCAACGTTTTTTATGATTTCAAAAGAGGGGAAAACAGATCAAAATGGAGAAAAGGTGAAGACAGAAAAGCTGCAGGCAAAGGAGACTGTATTGATTGCCATCAATGTGTGGTAGTATGTCCTACCGGAATTGATATCAGGGATGGGCAGCAGCTGGAATGTATCAACTGTACAGCATGTATCGATGCCTGCGATGAAGTGATGGAAAAAGTAGGCCTTCCGAAAGGATTGGTCAGATATGCTTCTGAAAACGAAATTGAGCAGCAAACTCAATTTAAGTTCACAGGAAGAATGAAAGGATTTTCTATATTTCTGTTCCTTCTTGTAGGATTCTTAGGATATCTTCTTTACAGCCGTGGTGAAATGGAAGCTAAATTCATTAAGCCGGCAGGTAGCACTTTCTTTGTAAGGGACGGGAAGATTACCAATACTTATAATTATACTTTCCTTAATAAAACAAACGAGAAAAAGATCGTTACGATAAAGGTAATAGAACCTAACCATGGTGAAATTACTTATAGTGCTTCGAGTAAGATCCAGGTAGACAGAGATAAGATTTCTAAAGGAACGATCAATATCAGCTTCCCGGAAGACGAAATGAAACTTTCCAAACAGAATATTACAATCGGCGTTTACGATATGAAAGGTAAGCTTGTAGATTCTTACCAGACTTATTTTGAAGGACCATTCAAACTACAATTTTAATTAGACAAAATGAAGAACTTTAGTTGGGGACACGGTGTTGTAATTGCATTATTTGCATTCATAGTTTTTATATTATCCATGTTGTTTCTTTTCCCGAACGGGCAGAAGAATTCTGAAATGGTAACGGATAATTACTATGAAGAAGAGCTACAGTACCAGGATGTAATTGATGCAAAGAAAAGGGCCGACGAATTACAGGAAAAACCTGTATACAGTCAGGATACCCATGGAATTAAGATCACTTTTCCGAAAGAATATAATAACTCTAATACTACGGTAAAATTTGTTTTAAACAGAACCGACGACCAGAATTTAGACATTAAAAAATCTGTAGAGCTTGATGCCGGCCAGAGTTTTGTAATACCTGCACAGGTGTTGAAAATGGGTAACTATACCTTAAGGCTAAGCTGGACAAAAGACAAAACAGACTATCGAATGGATTATGACGTAATATGGAAATAGGACTTGTTGTATCGGCTATTGCACTGGGTTTTGCTTCCGGTTTTCACTGTATCGGAATGTGTGGACCTATTGCTTTATCGATGGGATTAACCAAAAAACAGGCTGCCAATTTTTATCTTCAGAACCTTACCTATCAGTTCGGAAGGATCTTCACCTATTCTTTATTGGGTGCGCTTTTGGGAATTATAGGACAAGGATTTGAAATGGCAGGCTTTCAGAAATACCTGACGATCACAGCTGGGGTTTTGCTTATTATCATGGCTGTATTTTCGTTCGGCGGAAAAGATTTTGCCTCGAAGATTCCTTTTTTTTCTAAATTTTTATACTCCGTAAAGTCAAATTTGGGAAGATTGCTTCAGAAAGCAGATTATCGTTCCAGATTTACGACAGGAATTCTTAATGGCTTCTTACCATGCGGAATGGTTTACATGGCTCTTACCGCCAGCCTGGCAGGAGGAGGAATATGGCAGGGCGCTTTATATATGGCTTTATTTGGATTAGGGACCCTTCCGTTCATGTTTGCAATCGTTTTAGCCGGAAATCTGATGAATCAGGCGTTCAGAATAAAAGTATTGAAAGCTGTTCCGGTGATCATGATCATTTTGGGTGGATTATTTATTCTAAGAGGACTGGAGCTGGGAATTCCCTATGTTTCTCCGAAAGCAGAAGCAATGACAATCTCGAAAGATCACAACGGGGATATAAACTGCCATTAATCAGTATTAAAAACCATGAAGAAAACTATTGTCTTATTATTGATAAGTCTGTTTATGCTGCAGTCATGAAGATAAATGAAAAACTTAGCTATTCACAAGCATTAAGGGTATTTAATAGCATCCGTAAGTTCAATAGGATTATTCTTCATTTTTATATCTTTCTGTTTAAGTTCTGTAAGTTGATTAAAATTGGGAGTTATCTGCCTTCCAGATTCATCTACTACTTTCATTACAGCTTTCCCGGCTTTAAGTTCTTTATAAGGATCATTATAGTAATCCAGATAAGCTTTGGCTAACTGTTTTCTGGTAACAGGAATAGTTTCTGGTATCATATTCACTGCTCCAACATCCTTTTTGAGTTCAGTCATTGTAAAAATGTAATTATTTCCGGAATCTCTCATATCTACAATCAGGCCCGGCAAAGAATTAAAAATATAGGGTCCTTCCTGAAAAGGAACATCTTTTGCAAACCATGCTTCCCATTTTCTTCCTTTATAATTAAGACTAGCTTTCTGGCAATTGACATCATATATTTTTTTTACTTCTTCGGTGATTTTCCAATCGAATTTAGCCCCATCTTCTTTTAACGAATACTTATCCAAGCCTATCACATAATATTTCTCTGTTTTATTGTCTTTTTTGTTCTTGAGAACCATAAAATCATAATCTGCCGCCTTCTTTCTAATCTCATTAGTCCCTAATGAATCAATATGATACAAATTGTAGGAATAAAACTTAGAAACATCATCTTTTACATCCAAAATCATCTTTTTATTAATTGTTTCATCCTTTGTGGAGTCTATTTTATAAGCCATCTGATAATATACTCTGTATGCCTGCCCCTGTAAAAAAGGCATGGATATCAAAACAATAAAAAGGCTCAAAATATTTTTTTTCATGTGCATTAATTAAGAGGTTCAATATACCCATTCCATAGAGAATGATTAATATCAAAGAACATAGTATTAATTTCTCTGTTAAACCATTTATAATCAGGATCTTTAGAATAGTCAGGATTATTGACTGATACAAATCGGACTACTCCTCCTTTTACGGTTTTGTAGAAGTCATAAACTTGAAATTTACCGAAATTATATCGGGAAAAAACTTGAGTTTCATCTTCTTTATGTTTGACTGTAGCATACAACTTTTTAACGCCTTCAATGTTCATGTCCTTATAAAAAAAACCTAAAATGTTGGAAAACGTAGGCTGGTTAGTATACATAAACAGAAATTGTTCACCATTCTTTTGAGGAAACTTGTAATGCAATAGTTTGTGCATTTCAGAATTTTTAAAAAAGATATACTGTTTATCTATTTTTTTAAACTGATAATCTCCATAAGTATAGAATGGTATATTTTGTTTTCCATCATCAAAGGTCAGAACAAATTTGCTATACATGTCTGGATGGTCGGTCTCCACGTTTTTCTGACCATTCAAATAATAGTAATTTTTACAGCTTATAAATGAAAGTAGGAATAATACTAATACCATTTTAAGAAAACCATTCATTAGTATAGGGATTATAGTTACAATTTACAACGTACATGTTCTTTTTATCATCATATTCGGGAATATAATTAGCAGTACATGCATATTTCAGTTCACATTTTCTGCATGGTGTAATTTTATCCCTTTTTATATTCCATACCTCGGAAAGGAGAAATAAAGTATTTTCTATGTTAGAATCCAAAATACAGCCATACTCTTTCGTATCAATAGAATTCAGCTGAACCATTCCATCTGCATTCACAAAAACTGTTTTATACAATCCCAGATTAGCATTTCTAGCCGTAAGAAAAGCTCTATGGTTTATTGATATCGTATTGATATCTGCTTTGGGAAGTAGGAAGTCCTGTTCGTTATGTTTTAAAAAATATAAATTGACCTTATAGATTTCTATGCTTTCCGAATAAGGAGAGTTATAAAAATAAAGGTTTTTCAGTCTTTGTTCCTTAATGGTATTTGGATTAAAATCTTTATGATAAGGTAATGATATCGAAAGATTAATAACACTACTTTGCTTAAGAACATGAATAAAATCTAATATTTTTTCCATATCAGCTTCCAGAGACAAATGAAGATGCAAACATTTTACTCCTAAATATTCTATTCTTTCCGTAATCATCTGGGAATTCTTTGCTATGAACTCAGACACTACCAGTGTCATACATTCAATTTTAGAAGTATCATCATTAAAGCATTTATTAGAAAGTTTGGGAAAATGATCTTCTGAAGAAAAGAAAACAAATTCTTTTTCAGTAAGCAATTCCAAATACTCCCATGCAATTTCATTATCTCCCCATTCATCTAAAATATTTTGAACAGGCTTCTTATTAATATAGCTGATAAAATCAATTAAGGAATTAGGAACCAATTCAATATCATCTCTCTGCAAATCATAAACAGCCCCTCTTGCTGAGCCTTTAACCGGTATGCAGCATGAAAACAAAAATAGTTTTTTATTAATATTATGACTTAGGGAGGCTAATTCCATCTTTAAAAGTTCTTAAACACAAAATTTCTGATTGATATTTTTTAGCGTCAATTTTTCTGAGTAAGGATCCATGATTAGGAAATTTATCGCCAGTTTCTACCACTTGCGAAAAGATAGGAGGCAATAATTTTTTCTTTGTTGGGTTAATTTCTTGAAGAAGATTTTTTTTCATGATTCATTTTCTTTAATAATAAAGCCATTTCATAGTGTAGGTTATAGTTACAACGGTAAGACGTCATCCTAAACTGCCCAAAAGGATTCACTTCTAAAAAATAGTATTCTCCATCATTTCCTTTTATAATATCTACTGATCCTGTTTGCAGGTTCAATGCTTTCATTAGCTTTGTAACTTTACGATCAAGATCTTTAGGCATCTGGTAACAGATAAACCGGGTGGGTTTCTCTTCGTTATAATTCCTGAAATCAACAGATGTTGTAGAACCATTTTGAGAAAATATAGCCATCGAATAATTTTTCCCTTTAAGATGGAAGATTCTTAATTCATATTCTTTAATAATCTGTTCCTGGAATAAGCCCGGAAAAAAAGAATCCGTAGGATTATTATATTCCAATGTCATTATAGGAAAGTTTTTATTTTTATAATTAATCACTTTTCCATCGTTTAAAGACTTAGTAATCCATAATCGATCATCTTGCTCAAATTGATTAGTAATGACTGTAAAAGGAATTTTAAGACCTGCTGTTTCAGCTTTTGCAAGCATTTCGATCTTACTTAAGCCCATTACGGCTGTATAATGATTAACCCATTTCTTATTCCTTAAAGCAAAAAGGATTACATTTAAAACCCCTGAATATTCTGAATATAAATATTGTAGCATGTCTAAAGAAAGATCTTCTTCAAACATTTCTTTATACTTATCAAAATTTCCCCATTTGCGGTACCATACAGTTGTTATCTCTGAAACATCTATTTTGCCAAAAAATTCATTTTGAATGATTAACTGACCATGAGAATGAACCGCGTAATACATCTGTGTTTTTCCATTGAACAGATCTATATCATTTAATCGGATATACGGCTCACCTATATTGTTTAGATGTTCTATAACAACATTCGTATCATCATCCCATGAAGTAGATAAAATTAAAATCATAATAAAAAGGGTTGATTCTCATTACTGAAACAACCCTGATAGTTTTTAAACTAACATCCGTCCGATGCACCAGAAGGTATTACAACGCTTTCAAGTACGTAAGGGTCATTAGCAGTTCCTGAACCACTGCATACCCCCTCAGGAAGTAATTTTTTTAAACCGCCATGGATTTGTTTCAGACTACCCATTGTAAGGACTTTTCCACTTTTTAATGATTTTAAATTTTTCATAATAATTTTTTTTAGAATAAGTCATCAAAAACTCAATTAATCAAATAGAATCATTACAATAACACAACCAACACAATTACATTAATTGCAATTTTATTCTCATTTGAATAAACATTATTCAACACTTATCTGATTCTTTTTCAAATATATTAATTAATTCAACAATTCAATGCGATTTAACAATATTTAACATTTTATTGAAAAATAATTTATTGAATTTATTTTAATAAAATCGATAAAAAACTAATAAATTCTAAGGATATTTATTAATTTACATTAAATAAAACAAAAAATAACTAATTATCAATAAGGCACAAATAAAACACTTTTTAGTGTGTTAGATAAAATATCTTCTGTCCCAAAGCAATATTCAATTAAAAAAAATCAAGAAATAAGCCATCCGAAACTTTGATACCATATTAAAATAAAAATTAAGATAGGTAGGCTATAACAATTTTTAAACTATATCTCTGCATTACTGTAATTTTTGTATTCTTACTTATTAGAAAACCTATCTTTGTACTTTATTAGAAACATGATGATCATTACAAATTTTTATTCTAATGATACCTCTATAACTTTGATTTAAGCTTTAATTCTAAATTAAAACCATGAAAAGATCATTCATCCCATTCATTATTATTCTAGCACTGCAATCCTGCAGTATACATTCTGAAATTACCTATCACAAAGATGCTGCTCTTACTTCCTTAACTGATATCGATACAAAAGAGTTTATGGCAGAAATGATGGCCATGACGCCGGATTCTTTGAAGGAAAAAGAATTTGGAGAAATGGATAAGCTTCCGACGACCTGGACAAGCATGTACGAACTGGCAAAACATGAAGGAAAGCTTAAGACCGAAAATCCCGATACGATCAAAATCATGAAAAAGGTTTTGATGAAAGCCGTAAAGAAGGATAATAAACCTGCTGGCTTTTCTTTTAAATTGGAACATCTTACTCCGGAAGACCATCAGTCTCTGCAAAATTTCACAAAGGTGGAAAAGCTTCCGTTGGACCAGAATATCTACAATAGCTGGGATGGAAAAACACTTACCATCAATACGGATAATCTCAACCTTAAACCCCTTGAGACAGCTATCCGGACTAAAAGCTCGAAAGAAGAATCAGAGAAAATGGAAGGAATGATGCTGATGTTCTTCAAAAATATAGGAACAACCTTAAAGTTTGAGAATAAAATAAAGTCGATGACCGGTAAGCATGACTGGGTAAAGCAAATTGATGACTACTCCATAAGAATAGGATATGACCTGAAAGCCCTGTATAATAAAGATTCCAGGCTTAAAAACGCTGATAAAAAGATCGTTGTCACAACAGAATAGAATCAGACTGTCTTATTTTTGAGACAGTTTTTTTTATTACCATTAATGCCATTTGCAGTAAAACAATATAGCATGCATAAAAAAGAGGCTGAACTTTTAGAACAGCCTCAAAATATTTGATACTCAATCAGTTTAGTTAATTACGTCAAATCTTGCATATTCCGCAATCTTCTTAGGAAGCTTGATCCCTTCCGCAGTTTGATTATTCTCGAGCAATGCAGCCATAATTCTCGGTAAAGCCATTGCAGACCCGTTCAACGTGTGAACCAGCTGAGACTTACCATCTGCCTTATAGCGGCATTTCAGTCTGTTGGACTGGAATGTTTCAAAGTTGGAAACAGAGCTTACTTCCAGCCACATTTCCTGTGCAGCACTCCAAACTTCAAAATCATAGGTCATAGCAGATGCAAAACCTGTATCACCACCACAAAGTCTTAATACTCTGAAAGGAAGCTCAAGATCTGTAAGGATCTCCTTGATATGCTCTACCATTTCTTCCAGAACAGCATAAGAGTTCTCCGGCTTTTCAATTCTTACGATCTCTACCTTTTCAAACTGGTGAAGACGGTTTAGCCCTCTTACATGAGCGCCATAGCTTCCTGCTTCTCTTCTGTAGCACTGGGAAAAAGCTGTATTTTTAACCGGAAGATCTTTTTCATCAAACAATACATCACGGTAAAGATTGGTTACAGGAACTTCCGCTGTAGGGATCAGATATAGTTTATCCTCGTTGATATAATACATCTGACCTTCCTTATCCGGCAATTGTCCCGTTCCGAATCCTGACGCTTCATTTACCACGTGAGGCGGATTCACTTCCGTATATCCTTTTTCAACATTTTTATCTAAGAAATATTGAACCAAAGCTCTCTGCAGCCTCGCTCCCTTTCCTAAATAAACAGGGAAGCCTGCACCTGCAATTTTTACCCCCAATTCAAAATCGATCAGGTTGTACTTTTTAGCCAGCTCCCAGTGAGGGATAGCTCCTTCACCGAGACCTTCTACCGGATGAGACTGGAAAATAATTTCGTTGTCATCAGCAGAAGCTCCACTCTTCACCAACTCATTAGGAATATTGGGAAGCTGATACAGAATGGTAAGCAGATCGTTTTCCTTTATCTCCAGCTGAGATTTCAATTCTGAGCTCGACTCTTTGTACTGTGCTGTTTTAGATTTTGCAGATTCCGCTTCTTCTTTCTTTCCTTCCTTCATCAAAAGCCCGATTTCTTTGGAAATTTTGTTGATCTCGGAAAGCTGGGAATCTAGTTCAAACTGGATTCTTTTTCTTTCGTCGTCAGCAGCGATAGCCTCGTCTACCAACTCAAGATTCTTGAATTGTCTTTTTTTAAGACCTTCTAAAACGCGTTCTTTGTTGTCGCGCAAAAAATTGACTTGTAACATTTTATTTAGATGTTAAATATTAGGTGTTGAGCTTACAATCAAGCTAACAATTGTACAAATTTAAAATTATTTTACGATAGTTACGGTATTTATCGAATTGGGAGTATCAGCTTCTTTGGAAAATACCAGTTCTTTATTGTATAGCACTTCCGAAACCTGAAATGCTGTAGGGGTATTACGGTAATGAATTTCCAGCTCATCTTCCGTAGTTTCTGTTTCATCATTGACCTTTTTTGATAATGTAAGCAGCATTCGGGAAACATAAAGATTCCCTGTACCCGGATTTTCCGGACTTACAGAATCCAGCTTTTTTCTTTTGGCTCCCGCAATATATTCCAGATAAAATAAGGAATCTGTTGTCACTTTCAATGGAATGCTGACCGGAGAAACATCTTTATCACCCAGAAGGTCATTCACAGAATACCCTGTATAGGAACCCGCCTTTTTACTGTTCAGCAGGTCCTGTCCGGCACTGTTCTTCATATAAATATTCATGATCTGATCAATTCTCTGCAAAGAATCATCATCACTTTTACAGCTTATAAGCGCGAAGATAATAATCAGTATACTCCAAAAATATTTCATCATGATACAAAGGTAAAATATTAATCTTTAGGCTGCTTCTTTATTTTTCAAAATATTTCTGATACCATAGCTCAAAAGTGACCAGCTGCCAGATTTTAACCCAATCATAATCATGCTCCTGGTGGCTCCACCATTCATCGATCACTTCAGCTCTGAAAAAATCTCTTTGTTTCAGACGCTCTAAATTTTCATCAATGAAATCCCGGACTCTTAGCTCCTTTTTAAGGAAATAATGGACGGGAAAGGAAAACCCTCGTTTAGGCATGTTTAAAACTTCCGAAGGAAGGTGTTTTTCTGCGGTCCTACGCAATAAAGGTTTATTCTGAATTCCGTTGAATCTGATCTTTTCAGGTAATGCAGAAACATAATCAATCAGGCTATTGCTTAAATAGGGATAACGAAATTCCACCCCGTACTTCATGGCGCTCAGATCATCCCGGAATACATGATGTGATGACAGGGAATATTTCATATCATATTCAAAATAACCTGAGTAATTCTTTGATTCTGAGGCATGATACCCGGAAAGATCAGTATTGATTGTATTGTAAACCTCCGGATTTAAAACGTTTTTAACCTGAAGAGGCATCATACTGATCTGGCTCTGACGGAAAAAATCGAACATATCATCTTGTGAAAAGTAGTTTTTTACCCGTTGCGAAAACGGATCTTTTGTCAAGATAAAAGGCCGTATAAAATTGAAGCTTCTCATAAAAAGCCATCTTTTCAGCTTCAGGGTATGGGAATAGCCTGCAAAAAGCTCATCAGCTCCATTTCCGCTCAGAACTACTTTAAATTGATGGTCATTGGCATATTTTGCTGCATTGATCAGCACCTCGAAACTGCTGTAAGGCTCTTCAAAATGCTGTATATTTTCTTTCAGCTGTTCCAGAGCCTCTTCATCACTTATTTCTTTTACCTGATGTGAGACTCCAAAGTATTCCGCAGCCAATGATGCTTTTTCCACTTCTTCTTCAGAAAACGGATAAGATATTGTATAAGTATTGATATTTTCGTTAAACGGTTTTGATTTTGCAGCAATTAAGGTAGAATCTATACCTCCGCTCATCATCACAGCCACCGGCACATCTGCATACAGCTGTTCCGATATGCTTTCAGACAGCAGATCATCTATTTTTTTTACCGCTTCTTCTTCAGAAACAGATCTTGTAAACTTCCGGGGAAAGTTCCAGACCTTTTCTTTTGTTATTTTCTGATCCTTTAAATCAACGACCATCAGAGAAGCAGGTTCAAGAGAAAAAATATTCCTGAAACAGGTTTTGGGCGCCAATGTGGTCTGAAAAAGAAAATTCGTATACACGCCGTCCCAGTTAATTTCAGCCTTTACAAATTCATGCTTCAGAATTGCTTTTATTTCGGAAGCCCAAACCAGTCCCTGTTCGTTTTGATGATAAAAAAGAGGTTTCATCCCAACCCTGTCTCTTGCCAGAATAAGTTTTTGCTGAAAAAGATCAACAATGCAAATGGCAAACATCCCATCCAGTTTTACAAACATTGAGTTTCCCCACTCCTGGTAAGCTTTCACTATAACTTCAGTATCGGAAGTACTTTGAAAAGAATAACCTGATCTTTCAAGCTCCTGTCTTATTTTTCTGAAATTATAGATTTCCCCGTTATAGGTAATGATGACCTGTCCATTATCAGAAAGCATGGGCTGATGTCCTTTTTCAGAAAGATCAATAATTGATAATCTACGGAAACCCAAAGCAATATCCGCCTCATTTTCTTCCAAAACCGGAAATTGCTCTTTAATTTTTTCAGTGGAATCATCTCCTGAAAAAGAAATGCCTTTATGGTTATCGTAAAGCCAGAACCCTTCATCATCCGGCCCGCGATGCCTGATAGCCTGATTCATCTCCAGAATATTTTTAGAGGAAATACTTTTATGAAATGAATAATAGCCGCTGATTCCGCACATAATAAGACTTAATAGATTTGTAAAAATAAGGAAATGACTTTATTTAACATCAGTCAGACCTCTTTTTAATACAAGAGATGTACTTTTTTATAATGAATTTTTTATACAGATCCCGCAAATCCGACAGATCAAAAAAAGACGGTATACAAAATAAGTGACCTAAGACATTCAGCTCTGTCATTGAAAAAGCTTTAGAGCCATGCATAAGCTTACCCAAAATACGACATCACAAAGATAAATTCTTTACATCCGATAATTACTCGACATCATATTATCACGTTTTTGAGCTTTAAGACAACCCAACACTATTTTTTAAAAAATCTGGCTTTTAAAAGCTGAATTTCTTCCTTTGAGATCATAAAATCCTTCAGGCTGAATACTGTAGAGCTGTAAAACTTACGGAATAGCAGAAAAGCTGAAACCAGATAGGAAGATGTGGTCACCAAACATGCTCCCCAAATTCCCCATCTGGGTATGGCAATAAAAGAAAAAACAACGGTAACGGCAAGGCCAACAATTGATTTTATATTCAGAATTTTCAATTCCCGGATACCTGAAAAATAATGACCTACCATATCACTGACGGCAATAGCAAAAATTCCCGGAGATAAAAGAAGCATAATTTCCTTCGTATCCCTGAATTCTTTTCCGAAGATCATCTCATATACCTGTGAAGGAATGATCAGGATCCCCAGCACAAAGCCAATCATCAGAATAGCTGTAAGCTTAAGTGAAGATTTGGTTTTCTCCACAGATTCGTCGCTGCTTTTGCTGTTGACCACATCTGAATATAAAACCACTGCAATACTTCTGGTAATCGTCCATATTGCTTCTGAAAACGTAACCCCGATGGAAAAGATCCCCACACTTGCAATACCTTCGAAATGCTCTAAAAAATAAAATGAAAGCCTGTAATTCAGGAACTGGACAAATGCGCTCAGCTGAGTTTTCCATCCATATTCAAACATATTCCGGGCAACTTCTTTAGAAAATGTAACCTGAGATATATTACATTTTTTGATGATCTGAAAGAAACTGGTAAGAAACAGCAGTGCCAGACACCCGATCTGAGCAAGAAAATATACGGAAACATCTTTTTGACTAAACACATATACCAGCAATCCGATAAAGATAATATGCACCAACTGCTGCAAAACGGTATAAAGATTAAACCTTCTGATATTCTGTGTCCCAATGAACAAGCTTATATTCGTCGCTAATAATGAAGAAAAAACCGAAATTCCGATAAGATATAGAAGATAATCACTCTGCGTCGATGCAAAGCTAAATAAAAAAGGAACTATGAGGCCTATCAGAAATGACCAGAGATAGGAATAGAGCAGTATCTGTTCGATTTTAAATCTTGAAGCGAAATAAGAAGTGCTGCTTCCTGAAAAAATACTGCTGAAAAAACTTACCGCAGCGGCATTGGCAATTACTATGGAAATGGTTCCCTTTCCTTCACTTCCCCACATATTCGTGGAATAGATCACCAGGCCGAAGCTGAGAACCAGGATCAGAAAGCGTGAAATGAAAGTTTTGATAATAGTAAGCTGCATGGTAATTATGTCTCAATAGATCTTTTTACAAAATCAACAAAGGAACCGCTGATTTTTCTCCAGTTGTATTTTTCTTTAAATTCTTTCCTTGCCTTCAATGCGTGAGTATGATACAGTTTCGGGGTCTCTACATAGTTAATAATGATTTCTGAAACAGCTTCTGCATTTAGCGGATCCACCAGGTTTCCAAACGAAAGAGTGCCCATATGTTTCCGGATTCCTTTCAAATCTGAATAGACCACAGGTTTTCCGGCTCCCATAAAATAAAACAGCTTTATAGGTAATGAGTGATCGTTTTCAAAATTGATCTGCCGGAGGTCAAAGCAGAGATCGGCATCGGCAAATGCCTCTGTAAATTTCTCAAAAGACGTTGGTTTTCTAATTTCAATATCGTTAAAAGAATAGTTTCTAAGCAATTCTGAAAAGTAAACTGCATCACTTTCCTGCGGTGTTGATCCTACAATCAGAATTCTGACATTCAGCATAGGAGCCTTTTGACGGATGTTATCCACGGCCTTAAAAAAATTGCCAATCCCCTTGTCCCTGGAAATCTGCCCTGTATAGCAAAGGGTAATACTATCAGGATCAAGTTCCCTGATGCTTTCTTTGATATAAGCAGGATCCGGATAATAAGGAAGGATCATCTGCTTTTTAAACCAAAAGAAATAAGCCAAAGGAAATTTTTTGGTTGTTTCCCCAAAAATAAAGTGCGTGCTTAAAAATCCGGCATACAGCTGAATAAGAAAAAACCTGATCGCCTTAAGGATCTTAACAGGAAAACGATATCCATCCAGCATTGACATCGAGGGATACCATTCTGTAACATCATAGATACAGCTGATCTTTTTTTCCTTCACAAAAGTCTTCGCTGCCACGACTGCCAAAGGTTCTGAGCAGATAATACATTCAGGCTGAAAAGCATCGCAAACCTTCCGGAAAGTTTCTGTTTTCTTCTCTATGCTTTCTTCCAGAATCGCATAAGACTCGATGTCAATGCCATCGATAATGCCTTTATAATCCGCGTATAAACTGCATATTTTCACATCATGCCCCTTATCTCTAAGAGCCTTCGCCTGATGATAAAAAATCCGGTCATCATTATAGCTGTGGGAAGTCGTTAAAAAAAGTACTTTAGGCATTAGTTTCTCACTCGAATCTATGCAAAGATACATTAAAAGAAAAAAGTGGAAAACACGTTTCCACTTTATGATCTATAAGCCTTATCAGCTTAATAATGTTTATTTTATAGAAGCTGCCCAGCTCTTCTCTAAAGGGAGAAGAAAATGACTCAAAAAGTCAAGATAGGTATTTTTAGAGAAATCAAAAACCTGGATATCGTCTGAGAGCTCTCCATTTCTCAATTTTGCTTTAAAATCCATCAGTTTTAAGGTTTTTACTTCATCATTTTCAACAAAGCTCGCTTTCATCCTGTCGAAAAGCCCCAACTGATACTCTTCATCAATTTCTCTCATCACTTTTCCCAAAGCGTCAATACTGCATCCGGAAGCCATTTCTTTTTCTTCATCTACACAAACCACAATAAACTGGTTCTTCTCAATTTTAAAAGAAGAAGAAAGCGGCTTGCCATGGGCTGCCCATGTAGCCAGGAAATCAAACAGTTTCTCAGTAATCGCTTTTGCTTCCTTCGTTTCAAAAGGCCTTGAAGCCGGATATATAATGACTCTGTAGTCGTTGGTTTCTACAATATTAGATTCTTCGATTTTCATAATGTAAATATTTTTTCCAAGAGCCTATGTAATCACTATTTTCTTTCCATTCTGTTTCCGGAAGGTTTCGTAAATGGCAATTTCATATCCTCTCAATTCAAAGGATAAAATTACGCAATTTTCTCGAGTTTAAGATCATTGTATTTTTTGCTCAGAACATAAAGCATCATAATGAAAAGCGGAAAAATAAACGGGAAAAAAAATCTTAATGCTGCCGACTGCGGAAAGAAAAAGAATTTGATATAGACATTCACCAGAAAAAGCACGGAGATCATTCTCACCCATACATCTTTTGACCGCCAGAAAATAACAGCGATCATGATGGAAACGGATAAGGTTACCTTTTTAAAGTAAATGATCTTAATGTAAATAATCTGCAGATAGTCCATCAAGCTAAGTTCAACAGGATGTGTGGATATGATTGGCCTCCTGTCAATAAAGGTATCATAAAAAACATCTTTCCAACCCGGATAATGATAATATTTAATGATTGCCAGATACATTATTAAAAGGATCGCTCCCTGCCCGATAAGGGAAATATCGATTTTCTTTTCTTTAAAGTAGTAGAAAAAGAAAACAGCTATGATATAGGTGAGCGTGAATGTAATATAATCAGGACGTATGAACGTGATCATAAAAAGAAGCACAAACATCGTCAGCTTACTCCATTTTTTAATTAAGCCAATAATAAAGATCAGGATAAACTGAAAAATGAACATATCAGGTGTTGAAACCCTGGACATATAGGTCATTGGAGGTAAGAGCATGGCTGCAACCGTCAATATAACCGCAAGCCAGTATTTTTCCGGAAACAGGAGCTTCAGAATATAAAAAAATAATAGCCCTGAAATAAAGTAAGAAATAAGGCTTGTGAACAGAACTGCCATTGGCGGTGTAAATCCAAGCTTATAGAAAAGGGTAATTACCAGAATATATCCTACTTTTATCTGAAAATAGGGTAATTGTTCTGTAAAGGACTGGGTATTTTTTGTAAAATACTGCCTTGGTATATCCCATGGCTTTGTGCCGATAACATCTGCATAATGCTCTGCAGGAGCCTCCTTTTTTATTTCTTCATAGGTAATGATACGCACCTTATCCGGTGAATCGGGGAACTCAGAAGTATACATGCATCCCAGATATCCCGGCATGTCCCAATCGTATACCCTGTTGTTATAGTTCCATAATGTCAGGAATGCAAGTATCGATAGTATAAACAAAAAGGAGATCCCCCATTTTACTTTCATAAACCAGTATAAGATTATAATTATAAATCTTCTGCTTCAGCAAGAAGTTCAACAATATCTTTTACGGCAACTTCAGTATTTTTGTTAAAGTGTTTTACTCCATCCGTCATCATTGTATTACAGAACGGGCATCCGGTTGCGATTACCTTAGGTTCAAAAGATAAAGCTTCTTCGGTTCTTTCAATATTGATGTCTTTATTCCCTTTTTCAGGTTCTTTAAACATCTGTGCACCTCCTGCGCCACAGCAAAGGCCATTGGTTCTGCAACGCTTCATTTCCACAAGCTCCGCATCCAGTTTTTCAAGTAAGATTCTTGGCGCTTCGTATTCATCATTGGCACGTCCCAGGTAACATGGATCATGGAAAGTAATTTTCTTTCCTTTGAATGCTCCCCCTTCAATCTTCAGTCTTCCTTCTTCCATCAATGTCTTCAGGAACTGGGTGTGGTGTACCACTTCAAAGTGCCCTCCCAGGCTTGGATATTCATTTTTCAGAGTATTGAAGCAATGCGGGCATGCTGTCACGATCTTCTTCACTTCATAAGCATTAAGGACCTCAATATTGGTAAGGGCCATCATCTGGAAAATGAATTCGTTTCCGGCTCTTTTTGCAGGATCTCCTGTACAGCTTTCTTCCTGCCCAAGAACTGCAAATTCAACGCCTATCTTATTTAATATCTTGCAAAATGCTTTTGTAATTTTTTTAGCACGGTCATCAAAACTTCCCGCACATCCAACCCAAAATAAAACTTCCGGGGATTTTCCTTCGGCAGCATATTCCGCCATTGTTTTTATGTTGAAATCCATTTCTTTTTCAATTTGAAAATGTGAGAATTTGGAAATTTGAAAATGAGCTGCCTGGCATCAGTTTTCAAATTTTCAAATTGATTAATTATCTAGTTTTCCGTTGCCCAGTTCAGACGGTCTGCCTGATTATACTGCCAAGGAGCAGCATTATTTTCCACGTTGGTCATCATCAGATTAAGTTCCTGTGGGGCAGCAGACTGTTCCATCACCAGGAATCTTCTCATTTCAAAAATAATGGAAAGCGGGTCAAGCAATACCGGACAGGCTTCTGTACATGCATTACACGTTGTACATGCCCAAAGTTCTTCTTTTGTGATATAATCATTCAGCAGCTTCTTGCCGTCATCTACAAATTTCCCGTTCTTATCAATGTTTTTCCCTACTTCTTCCAGTCTGTCCCTTGTCTTCATCAGAATAAGTCTTGGAGAAAGTTTCTTGCCGGTAATATTAGCAGGACAAACGGAAGTACAACGTCCGCATTCCGTACAGGAATAGGCATTCAAAAGCTGCACCTGGTTCAAATCGAAAATGTCTTCCGCTCCAAATTTAGACGGAACATCAGCTTCAGCCCCTTCAGCCGGAGCGGCATAAGGATCTGCGTTCGGATCCATCATCAGCTTGATCTCTTTCGTCACGGAATCAAGGTTGTTGAATTTTCCTTTTTTATCAAGGTTCGCATACCATGTGCTTGGAAATGCAAGGATAATATGTAAGTGCTTGGAATAATAAAGATAGTTCATGAAGAAAAGGATTCCTACAAAGTGGAACCACCATGCTCCCTTTTCGGTAAAGTGTAAAAATCCGTCACTGAAACCGCTGAAAAGAGGACCTAACACAGTTGAACTGACAGGAAAACTTCCATGCTCATGAAGAAGGCCTCTCTGTTGTAAAACCCAGTCAGCAGCATTCATCTTAAAGAAAGCCATCATCAGGGCAAACTCTATGATCAGTATCCAATTGGCATCATGTTTCGGCCATCCGAAAAGTTCTTTCATGGTCAATCGTTTAACGCCATAAAAGTTCCTTCTGATGAAGAATACAACAACTCCGATCACTACAAGCAGTGCCAATATCTCCAATGTTGCTGTAAAGAAACTGTAAAAGCTGTCTCCAAAAACTGAAGCCAGAAAACGGTGGGTACCGAACAGTCCATCAACAACAATTTCTATAAGCTCAATATTGATAATGACAAAACCTACATATACAAAAAGATGCAGTACCCCTGCAACAGGACGTTTTACCATCTTGCTCTGCCCCATAGCCACTCTGGCCATGGTACTCCAGCGCTCAGATTTTCTGTCGGTTCTATTAATCTCATGTCCCAGCCTGATATTTCGGTATATCTTCTGCAGGCTTTTGGCAAATAATCCAAATCCTGCCACTAATAAAATCAGGAAAATAATATTATCGATGTACTGCATAAGGCATATTAGTCTTTATTGTTTTTACCAAAAACAGAGAAATTAATATATCTCTTAGGATTCGCTTTCATATCTTCGATCAATGAATTCAGGTTAGAAGAAGCTGAATTCAGATTGTTGTAAAGCTGCTCATCCTTCATCAGTTTACCTAAGCTTCCCTGCCCGTTATCTATTCCGCCAATTACCTGATTAAGCCTACCTACGGTAGCATCTAAACTTGCAATAGTTGCATTAAGTTTTTTCGTATCGATACTTTCTGCCAGATTACCGTATTTATCCAATGTCACCTTCCCGCTTTGCATGGTAAGACTTGCATCATCCAATACTTTCTGCAGTTTAGGGTCATTATGCCCCACAAGGTTGTTTACATTTCCCGCGGTGGTCTGTAATGCTCCTACGGTCTTATTAAGGTTGGATAGCAATGCTTTGATCTCAGCTCTGTTTTGTGAATCCACAAGCATATTAGCGTTAGCCATTAAAGAGTCCACTCTATGCAAAACAACCTGTAACTGATCTTTTACCGGACCTACCTGTGAAGAAAGGCTTCCCATCATTCCCAGTTTGAAAGCTCCTTTCAGGGTGTCACCGTCTTTTGCAGTCGGGCCCCCGTAGACAAGGTTCACTCTCATTTCTTTTCCGGACATCAATCCAGGTTCAAAGATTTCCAGGGATGAATTTTTTGAAAATTCGAATTTGTTATCGATCGTAATTTTTACGACAAAATTAATTTTACCGTCTTTTGACTTCTGAGGAATGATCTTATCCACCTGTCCTACTTTAAGACCGTTGATAGAAACCGCTGAAGACTGCGCAAGGCCCTCTACATTGTCGTATTTCGCATAAAATATATTGTCGGTAGTAAAAAGGCTTTTCCCTTTCATGAACTGAAACAATATCACAAAGCCTACTATAGCTAAAAGTGCGATCACACCAGCTTTTAATTCTTTACTGAACTTCACTTGCTAATTTTTTTCTAATAAGCAAATATAATACATTTTAAATTAATCTTTTCCTTTATTGTTCTGCGTTAAATACAAAAAAAAGCGACAAAAAATTTTGTCGCTTTTTTATATCTGTAAAATGGATTTCTTATTGTTGCTGATTTCCGATTTTGCTCCAGATTTCAATTCTGTAATCCTTGATATCCGCATTATCCTGAAGGCTCTTCATCCAGGCCTGTCCGAACATTCCCGCATTTCTTTGAGTAATAGACTCAGTAAACTGCTTAAGGTCTCCAGGCTGTTTGTTTACAGTCTCTGATTTTTTGATCAGAACATAAACTCCTGTTCCTCCTTCAACCGGGTTGGAAAGCTTACCTTTTGCAACACCAAATGCTGCTCCGGCAACTTTAGGTTCCATAGCTCCTGCTACTGAAGGATTCAACAGGTTCACCTGAGCTGATTCTTTTGAAGTTGCAAATAATTTAGCGATCTGATCTAAGTTTGAAGCTTTTGCTGCTGCAATTTTATCAGAGATCTGTTTTGCTGCCAATTTATTTTTAACGATCACTTCGATCTGATCTCTTACAGATTCAGGATCAGCAAGACCTGCCTCCTGTTTTCCGTTAAGATAAACAACAATTTTATCACCTGTTCCTTCTACTGTGAAAAGTTCAGTATCTCCTTTAGATCTTTTCTTGTCAAAAGCCCATGTCAGGATCTCTGCGTCTTTTTCAGTACCTAACCCCTGAAGCTGACCTTCAAATCTTTTCGCCGCCTTAGGATTGGTAAACTGATAGTTATCTTTCTTAGCAATATTCACGAAATCGTTGAAAGATTTCCCCTGAACCTGCTGAATGAATTTTCTTGATTTTTTGTCAGTTTCAGCCTCGGTAGCATCTGAAGGTTTAATTGCTTTCACCAAGTTAGCAACTTTATACCCCATCGATCCCGATTTTTTATCTTCAATATTGATGATATGGTAACCGAACTGAGTTTCTACTACTCCGGTAGCTCCTTTAGGATTGTTAGCAAGATAGTGAAGGAATTCCGGAACGAATGGCGTCTCCGGAGTTGTCCAGCCTAAGCTCCCTCCTTGTGCTGCTGAGTTCGGATCATTAGAAAGCTTAAGGAACTCTGTGAATTTAGCAGGGGCTGCCTTCACAATTGCTCCGATAGAGTCTGCCAATTTCTTAGCCTGCTCTTTAGATCTTGTCACTCCTTCTCCCGCAGGGCTTCCCTTGAAAGCAATAAGGATATGTCTTGACAATGTAGAGTCTGAAGTCTTCTTCCCTACAAGTTTTGAAACTACATAGAAATCCTGTTCCTTGTATGGGCCAAAAGCTTGTCCTACCGCTGCAGTAGCAATCTGACCTTGTATTGTTGCCGGCAATTGAGAAGGTGTCACATACTGAGGATTGAACGGCATATCAGAATTTGCCATTACAAACATAGAATCGTTTTTCGTATTCTGGAAGTTTTCGGCTCCTCCGCTTGCATCTGTACCTCCCGAGTATAGTTTCGTAATTTCTTTCAATGTTGCGGCATCATCTGCTGCGCTAGGCTTGGATGGGAAATATACAATCCCAAGATTTCTGCTAGGCTCAGCTTTGAACATTACAGGGTGCTGCTTGATATAGTTCGCAAGATCTTCTGTCGTAACATTGATCTTCGTTTTCTGAAGATAAGCCGCATAGTCTACTTTCACAAAGTCGATATCTGCAAGCTGATCCCTTTGCTTCATCAATTCTTCAGCTTCTTTTTTACCTGTAGTAATTCCTGCTGAAATATTGGTAAACACCTGTCTTGCCATCAGTCTGTACTCAATCGTCTTTCTTGTCTTCAGCCACTGGGCAAACCCCTGAGGATTGGTGTTCTGTAAGGTTTCAATTTCTTTTTTAAGCTCTTGAGTTTTAAAATTACCTTTCTCATCAAAGAACTGCTGATTCTGAGCAAACATCTGATCATACTGGATCTGATTCCAGAAATAATCATCAGTCATTTCAAAGCCCAATTTCTCGAACTGCTGTTTGATAAGTTTAGATTGTACAAGTAACTGCCAGGCCTGCTCCTCAAGACCGTTTTTCGGACGACCTTGCTGCTCTGCCTGCTGCTGCAACACGAAAAGCTGATCATTGAACTCTTCGCGGGTGATTTTCTCACCATTTACTTTTCCTAAAACGTCAGGATTTTTTCCAAAAACCTTGTCGATACTATCGGGGTTTACCAGAAACGCTAAAAGCGCTAAGGCTATTACTCCCATTAAAAGCCAAGGCTTACTCCTAATCTGTCCTAAAATTGCCATTTTATAAATTATAGTTTTTTATCAGTTTGCGAAAATACACATTTTTAAGAAATTACAGAAACAGAAGTTCCTTATTTTGATTTTTAATCCAAATATTATTTAAAAAAGGAAATTTTGACCGTATTTTTTAGCAAAAAACAAATGGCATAAGTATTGTGCTTTTTAAAAACATTATAATATGCCACCCGTTTTCAGGGCAGATTATAAAAAATCACCTTAACGATTAAAAACGAAAATGACAATTTGTCATTCGATTGACTATGACAGAATTTGAAGATATGAGTTTAGAAGAAATGATCAGTGACGGATTTGACATCGTAGCTGAAGAAATCAATCTTTCGGACTTCTCGGAAACTGATAAAAATTCCGAACAAAAAATATTCCCAATACTTCCCGTACGTAATATGGTAATGTTCCCTAACGTGGTAATTCCTATTACAGCCGGGAGAAAAACCTCAATACAGCTTCTTGAGGAAGCTCAAAAGAACGGAGATTTCATTGGAATTGTAAGCCAGAAAAATTCAGATCTGGAACAGCCTGCGGAAAAAGATATTTACACTACAGGAACATTAGCTAAGATCATCAAGATCATTAAGCTGCCGGAAGGAAACATTACAGCGATCACCAAAGGCTTCCATAGATTCAAGATTAAAAAGATCATTGAAAACAGGCCTTACTTCAGAGCGGAAATATCAAAATTAAAAGATAACAGACCTAAAAACCAGGAAGAATATGAAGCCTTGCTGGCAAATATCAAAGATCTTGCGCTAAAGATCATTGAACTGGATCCTAACATACCTAACGCAGCCAATTTTGCGATCAAGAATATCAACAACAATGATGATCTTCTGAATTTCATCTGCACCAATGCCAATTTCTCATCCGTAGCAAAGCAAAAGCTCCTTGAGGAAAAAAGCCTTATGGAAAGAGCCAATAAGTGCTATGAAATGATGCATGAAGATTTCAAAAAGCTTGAATTAAGAAACCAGATCCACCAGAAGACCTCAAAAGATCTTGATAAGCAGCAGAGAGAGTATTTCCTGAACCAGCAGATCAGAACCATCCAGGAAGAACTGGGCGGCGGTCCTGAAAGTGACGTGGAAGATCTTATCAATAAAGCCAAGGCTAAGAAATGGAACCAGGAGGTAGAGGAGCATTTCCACAAGGAGATCAACAGACTACAGCGTCAGAATCCCAATTCTCCTGACTACAATGTTCAGAGAAATTATCTGGATTTCTTTACAGATCTTCCATGGGAAACTTATACCAAAGATACTTTTGATATCGCAAAAGCCGAAAAGATTTTAGATAAGGCACATTTCGGACTTGAAGATATTAAAAAAAGAATTTTGGAGCACATGGCTGTTTTAAAATTAAAAAACAACATGAAGTCTCCGATCTTATTGCTGGTAGGACCTCCGGGAGTAGGAAAAACCTCTTTAGGAAAATCAATCGCTGATGCTCTTGGAAGAAAGTATGTAAGGTTATCACTGGGTGGCCTTCATGATGAGAGCGAGATCCGCGGACACAGAAAAACATACATTGGCGCAATGGCCGGAAGAATTCTCCAGTCCATCAAAAAGTCCGGAACATCCAATCCGGTAATAGTTCTTGATGAGATTGATAAAATCGGCCAGGGACTGCATGGAGATCCAAGCTCAGCATTGCTTGAGGTACTTGACCCTGAACAGAATAAATCTTTTTATGACAACTTCCTTGAAATGGGTTATGATTTGTCTAAGGTCATGTTCATTGCAACTGCCAACTCGCTTTCAACGATACAAACCCCTCTTCTGGACAGAACGGAGATCATTCAGATCGCAGGTTATACCTTAGAGGAAAAAATTGAGATTGCGAAAAGACACTTAATCAGGAAGCAGCAGGAAGAAAACGGACTGGATTCCAAATCATTCAAGCTTGGAAATACCGAACTTAAACATATCATAGAAGCTCATACTTCTGAAAGCGGAGTAAGGACACTGGAAAAAAGAATTGCTTCCATTGCAAGATGGGTAGCGCTTCAGACTGCTTTGGTAAAGGAGTATGATCCTAAAATATCAGTTGAAAAAATAGACGAGATCCTTGGCGTTCCAAGACCGAAAAGCTTATCCGAGATCACAGGGGTTACCGGTGTGGTAACAGGTCTTGCGTGGACAAGCGTGGGTGGAGATATCCTTTATATTGAAAGTATTTTAAGCAATGGAAAAGGGGCTCTGACGATGACCGGAAACCTGGGAACCGTAATGAAAGAATCAGCAACTATCGCCCTGGAATACATTAAGGCAAAGCATGATGAGCTGGGAATTCCACAGGAAGAAATGGATAAGAAAAACATTCACGTCCATGTTCCTGAGGGAGCAACGCCTAAAGACGGCCCATCTGCAGGTATCGCAATGCTTACTTCAATGGTTTCTTCTTTTAAAAATAAAAAAGTAAAACCTCATCTTGCGATGACCGGCGAAATTACGTTAAGAGGAAAAGTACTTCCTGTAGGAGGGATCAAAGAAAAGCTTCTTGCCGCAACAAGAGCCGGGATCAAAGATGTAATCCTTTGTGAGGCAAACAGAAAGGACGTAGAAGAGATCAAAAAAGATTATCTGAAAAATCTGAAGGTACACTACGTCAGCAGAATGGAAGAAGTCATTGAAATCGCCATTGAAAAATAAATTAATTCCTAACATATTAACTTCTCAATAAGGAAACACGTTCTGATCACCGGAACGTGTTTCTGTTTTTAATATTATAAACCTTTCTTCTCACCATGGATGGAATAAAATTTGATAGACTGAAAGAAAATACATACTGGTTGAATAAAAAGTTTTTCAATTCGGTGGGTTTTCTTATTTTTATTTCACACTGCAGATTTTAAATTATGAATTTTCTCAGACTTCCTTTTCTTGTCAAGCTTACACTTGTTGTAGTTTCCATCATCGGGCTTGGCTACCTTCTGGCGCTAGGGCAAAGTATTTTAGCTCCTTTTTTTCTTGCATTCCTTATGGCTATGCTGTTTTTACCGGCCGCAACCTTCATGGAAAGAAAACTCAAGTTTCCGAGGTCTATGTCAACAATGACTTCGGTTTTCATTATGCTTGTGATCTTAAGCGGACTGATCTATTTCTTCAGTTCCCAATTAGCTGATTTCAGTAAGGATCTCCCTCACCTCAGAAAGCAGTTTACAGATGTATTCAATAGTCTTCAGCATTGGGTTTCCCAAACGTTCAATGTGAAAGTTGATGAGCAGATAGATTATATCAATCAGGGATTGAACAAGCTGTTATCCTCTTCCGGAGTGATCCTGGGTTTCACCTTCGGGATTTTCTCTACCGGATTTGGCTTTATTATATTCTTTACCTTGTTTTTCATCTTTATTTTAAATTACAGAAGACTTTTGAATAGTTTTATTGTCACTGTTTTTAATGAAAGACATAAGGCGAGTGTGCAGGAAGTTGTAACTGAAATCCGCATCATGACCAAGAAATATATTTTCGGACTTTTCCTTCAGGTCGTTATTGTTTCGGTCCTTACATCAATTGTGCTGACCGTTTTAGGAGTAAAATACGCTATTCTTCTCGCCGTATTGACGGGATTATTAAATGTAATTCCTTATCTGGGAATTTTTATTTCTCTTCTGATCTCGTGCTTTATCGCATTTGCGACTTCCAGTCCTTCAACATGCGTGTATGTAGCCTTAGGATATATTGCCGTTCATGCAATAGATGGAAATATTGTCCTGCCATTCGTAGTAGGCTCAAAGGTAAAGATCAATGCTCTGTTTTCTTTTTTGGGAATTCTTTTGGGAGAACATCTTTGGGGAATTGCAGGCATGTTCCTTTGCATTCCGGCTATTGCCATCATCAAAATTATCTGTGAAAGAGTGGATGATTTAAGGCCTTGGGGTAAATTGCTGGGCGAAGAAGAAAAGCCTAACAAGAAGAAGAAAAGCTATAAGATCTCCAAGAATATAACCTTGAAAGAAATGGACTGATCATGGACGATAAATGATAAATGATGGGATATTCATTGGGATTCCAAACCTTTGATCAATACATCCCTGAATTTTAAATCTTAAAAACTTTGAACAAAAAAAGACTGCCTTTTTCAAGACAGTCTTTTTATATTTTATTATGGAAGAGCACAGTATGGGCTCATTCCATTCGGACAGGTTTCTGTACAATAAATATAAGTCTGGGAATCCGGGCAATATCCCTTATCAGGTTCTGGTGTACCGCCTCCGCCGCCTCCTACACAAGGATGACCAGGTGGAATTTTACACGGACAGTCAATGGGGCCGATGTCACATTTTTCAACACCTCCCTGAATCTCTCTTAAATTTAAGCGATCTAATTTTCTAAGATTTTTCAACATAATAATTATGAGTTTAGTTAGTATATCAAAGATAAAAAATAAATTACACCAGCCTCAATATTAACACAACATTAACAATAGACTATGCATTATTTACGAAAAATCAATAAACATTTTTTGCTTTTGTATTACATTTGATATAAAATATTGAATTATGAAAACCTTCAAGTTCATCCTCTGTCTTTTCTTTGCTCTTACTTTTATCAACGCAGGGGTGAACAAATTTTTCCCATACACACCCATCCCTACAATGACGGATGAGCAGCTCAGAATATCTGCCGCGTTTGATGAAATAGGCTGGCTGATCCCACTGGTAGGCATTATTGAAATCATTGGAGGCCTTCTCTGTATTTTCCCGAAAACCAGAGCTTTGGGGTTTATGATCATCCTACCGGTAATGGCCGGAATATTTTTACACAATGTATACAGAGATCCATCTAAAACAGGGATTATTATATCGATCATTTTAGTACTCATCAATATCTGGATCATTATTGACAACAGGAATAAATATAAAAGTTTGATTAGCTGATGTGAGATTGGATAGCAGGTTGCAGTTATGGTAATTTCCATCCGGAATCTAATGTTATGTATTACTCTGCCATCAATTTCCCTACGATAAGCGATAAGCTATAAACTAAACGCTAAAATCCTTTATCAACAACCTCTGACATTTACACAAATGCGCTGAACCCCGTAATCGACCTTCCTACAATAAGCGAGTTGATTTCTTTTGTCCCTTCATAAGAATAGATAGCTTCAGCATCCGCCACGAAACGTGCTACATCATATTCCAGCAGAATACCGTTCCCTCCCATCACTTCTCTCGCTCTTGAAACAATGTCTCTTGTTCTCAATGTACAGAATACTTTAGCCAAAGAAGCATGCTCATCTTTTAAAATCCCTTCATCCTGCATTTCTGATAATCTGAAAACCATGGTCTGCATCGCTGTAAGATTAGACAGCATTTCCACCAGATGCCCCTGGATCATCTGAAAGGAAGCAATAGGTCTCCCAAACTGTTCTCTTTTCCGGGTATATTCCAATGCACTTTCATAAGCTCCTCTTGCACAGCCGGTTGCCATCCACGCAACTCCCGCCCTTGTCATTCTCAGCACTTTTCCTGTGTCTTTAAATGAGTTCGCATTCTGTAAACGGTTCTCTTCAGTCACAATACAGTCTTTTAAGGTGATCAGCCCATTCTGAACAATCCTTAGCGCCATTTTCCCTTTGATTTTCTCTACGGAGTATCCCGGATTATCTTTTTCTACAATAAATCCTTTTACTTCTCCACTGTCCAAGTCTCTTGCCCAGATGATCACAAGATCTGCAAAAGTCGCATTACCGATCCATTTCTTCTGACCATTAAGGATCCAACCGTCAGGTGTTTTTTTACAGGTTACAGTCAGGCCTCCTGCAGCTCCTGATCCTACTTCAGGTTCTGTAAGCCCGAAAGCGCCTATTTTTTCAAACTTCTGCATCTGGGGAAGCCACTTCTGTTTCTGTTCTTCTGAGCCACAGATATAAATAGAGCCCATCGCCAATCCTGACTGTACCCCAAAGAATGTAGCAATAGAAGCATCGATCCTTGCCATTTCCATAGCAATAACACCTTCCATCAGAAAAGGCATACCCGGACAGCCATAGCCCTCATAGGTGACCCCGCAGATATTCAATTTCTGAAATTTCGGAATCAGCTCAAAAGGAAATTCGTCTCTGAGCCAGTAATGATTAACCAAAGGCTTTACTTCTTTCTCCATAAAAGCTCTTACCTGAAGCTGAATCTCCCGTTGTTCCGGGGTAAGGGTATGGTAGATATCATAAAAGTCGCCATCAACGGGAGGAAGTTCCTTCTTTTTCTTTTCCGGATCAAGCATTTTCATGAGGCCGGACAGTTGTTTATCATCCAGTTTAGAAAAATTCTGCATTAGCTTAGGCAAATCTACTTTTGCTGATATGGAACTTAGCTGATCAAAATCTATGGATCTGAATAATTCTATGACGTTTCTGATTTTGGATAATGTATTTGACATAATGGTATATTGTAGTTTGGTTTGTAAAAGATAAGCAAAAATTACTCCGAACCCAAACTGAAAGCACTACTCCTATTTTACAAAACACTAAATATCAACCAGTTAATACAGAAAATTCCGTTTACAAATTTTTTACTTTTGATTTTCAAGCATTACAAAGAATCCCGGCTGAACTTTGACTCAAGCAAACATTAAAAATCAATGCTATGAAAACCACTTACATTAAATTATCTCTGTCAGCCGTTATTTTATCAGGTATCTATTCATGTAAAAAAGGTGAAGTTTCCGCCAATGATCTTGAAGCCTATTCCACTACGAATTCAGCAACAGCTATTGTATCAGACAGCATTTCATCTGTTGCAGATATGAAAGTAAAGGATAAACAGTTCATCAAAACGGCAGATGTCAATATGGAAGTGAAAGATGTATATAATGCGACCGTCTCTATTGAAAAGTCAGTACAGGAACTTGGTGGGTTTGTGACCAACAGTAATCTACACAGCAATGTTGTTTCTGAAGATACTTACAATACTTCCAGTGAAGAGGCTGTGCTGGTCAGGAAATATCAGACAGAAAACACAATGCAGGTACGTATTCCTACCGAAAACCTGGGGGAATTTTTAACAGCGATCAATAATAACAAGCTATTTCTCAATTCAAGAACCATCAATGCTGAGGATGTAACCACGAATATCAGATATTCGGAGCTGGAGGGGAAAAGAAATCAGAAAACATCTGAAGGCATCAGCAGGCTAAAAGCCAATAAGGACAAAGTAACAATGGACGATGATAATATGGCTGAGGGAAACCTTCAAAAGCTGGCCAATATGAATATATCCGATCATCTGAAGTACAGCACCATTGATATTTACATCAAAGAGCCTAAGCTGCGTATTGCAGAAATTGCCATTACCAACACCAGCAGCATCGACAACAAGTACAGATACAATTTCCTCTATGATGCAAAGGATGGTTTTGTATACGGATTCTATCTGATTCAGAGAATTATCGTTGTCCTTATTAATATCTGGCCACTTCTATTAATTGCAGGCGGACTTATCTATTTTTTAAGAAAAAGAAAGATCACAAAATCTGAACAATCCAACATCCGGGAATAAAAAGCTCTCCTAACCTATGGGTTATCATCATAATTTTAGATTTTACTGGAAGCTGTCTCAAAATTGAGACAGCTTTTTTGCGCTACAATAAATCTATAAACTCCTCCAATATATTATATATGAAAATAAATCTTTAGAGTTTTATGGGATTGTTTTTTAAAAAATTATTATTTATCCGCTCCAAATTTAATTGAGGTTTTATTTTTCCTTAAATTTGCAGATCAGAAATAAATCATTATGGATTTTTAAATATTTTGATCCGAGATATGATTTTCTGAACCTATAAATTCCTGAAATATGCTATCAAAAATAAATCCTATACAAACTAACAGCTGGAAAGCCCTTGACGAACATTTTGCCGGAAACGATTTTGATCTGAGAAGTCTTTTCCAGTATAATCCCAATCGTTTTAAAGAGTTTTCTCTACAAAAGGACAACTATCTTTTTGATTATTCTAAAAATTTAATCGATTCCAGAACGAAAGGGCTTTTATTGCAACTGGCAGAAGAATGTCAGCTAAAGGATGCCATTTCCAGAATGTTCTCAGGTGACAAGATCAATGAAACGGAAGGAAGAGCTGTTCTGCATACCGCATTGAGGGATTTTTCTGACCGGGAGATCCTTGTAGATGGTGAAAACATCAAGCCACAGATCAAAAGGGTCCTTGAACACATGAAAGCGTTTTCTGAAAAAATCATTTCCGGAGCGCATAAGGGATTCAGCGGAAAAGAGATCACTGATGTTGTCAATATCGGAATCGGAGGTTCAGACCTGGGACCTGTCATGGTTTGCTCGGCTTTAAAGCATTTTACAACAAGATTAAATGTTCACTTTGTTTCCAACGTGGACGGAAATCATATCGCAGAAGTGGTTAAAAATTTAAATCCTGAAACCACGTTATTCATCATTGCTTCCAAAACATTTACAACACAGGAGACAATGACGAATGCCAACTCAGCGAAAGACTGGTTCCTGAAAGCCGGAAAACAGGAAGATGTGGAAAAACACTTTGTAGCTTTATCCACTAATATCCAGGAAGTAAAAAAGTTTGGAATTGCAGAAGAGAATATTTTTGAATTCTGGGACTGGGTAGGTGGAAGATATTCACTTTGGAGCGCGATCGGGCTAAGCATTGTCCTGGCAGTAGGATATGAAAATTTCGAGCAGCTTTTAAGAGGGGCTTTTGATACCGACCAACATTTCCGGACTGCCGATTTCTCTGAAAACGTTCCAGTATTAATGGGACTTCTGGGAATCTGGTACCGTAACTTTTATGCGGCAACAAGCTATGCCATCTTACCTTATTCTCAATATCTGGATAGATTTGCAGCATACCTTCAACAGGGAGATATGGAAAGCAACGGAAAATGTGTAGACAGAAACGGTGAATTTGTAGAATATGAAACAGGTCCGATCATCTGGGGAGAGCCGGGGACCAACGGGCAGCACGCATTCTATCAGCTGATCCATCAGGGTACGGAACTTATCCCCGCGGACTTCATTGCTTATGTAAAAAGCTGTAATGAAGTTTCTGACCACCAGGAAAAACTGCTAGCGAATTTCTTCGCCCAGACTGAAGCTCTTGCTTTCGGGAAACTGGAGGAAGAGGTTGAAGAAGAATTGAGAAATGCAGGAAAATCTGACGAAGAAATAGACAGCCTGATCAACTTCAAGATCTTCCATGGAAATACACCTACTAACTCTATACTATTCAAAGAATTAACTCCTTTTTCATTAGGGCAACTAATCGCCATGTATGAACATAAGATTTTTGTACAGGGTGTCATCTGGAATATTTTCAGCTTCGATCAGTTTGGGGTGGAATTAGGTAAAGTACTGGCCAACAAGATCCTCCCGGAACTTGAAAACAATGAAGCGATCAACACTCATGACAGCTCTACCAACGGATTGATCAATTACTACAAAGAGTTTAAATAGGAAATAAAAAGAAAGTAAAAATAAATCTATAAAGTAAAAGTAAAAATGGCAGAAATTCTTGACGGACTTAAAGTATCCAAAGAAATAAAAGCGGAGATCAAGGCCGAAGTGGAAAAAATTCTTGCAGGAAAGAGAAGAGCTCCACATTTGGTGGCAATTCTTGTAGGAAACAACGGAGCAAGCAAAGCCTATGTGAACTCTAAAGTCAAAGACTGTGAGGAAGTAGGATTTCAATCCAGCTTGATCAAATTTCCAAATACGGTTTCGGAATCTGAATTATTGGAAAAGATCGATGAGCTCAATAAATCTAAAGCAGTTGACGGGTTTATCGTTCAGCTACCCTTACCTGACCAGATCGACCAGGAGAAAATCATCAATGCGATCGACCCAAGAAAGGATGTAGACGGATTCCACCCTGAGAATTTTGGAAGAATGGCATTGGAAATGGATACTTTCCTACCGGCAACACCTTTCGGGATCCTGACATTATTGGAAAGATATAATATCGAAACTAAAGGAAAAGACTGTGTGATCATCGGAAGAAGTAAAATTGTAGGAAGACCGATGAGTATTCTTATGGGAAGAAAAGATTTCCCCGGAAACTCTACCGTTACTCTTACACATTCCTATACAAAAGACATAGAAGAATATACTAAAAAGGCAGACATCGTTATTACTGCTCTGGGAGATCCTCACTTCTTAAAAGGAGATATGATCAAGCAAGGTGCCGTAATCATAGACGTGGGCATTACAAGAGTAGATGATGATTCCCCGAAAGGATATTACCTTGCAGGTGACGTAGACTTTGACAGCTGCGCTGAGAAGGCAAGCTGGATCACACCGGTACCTGGAGGAGTAGGCCCAATGACAAGAGCGATGTTGATGAAAAACACCATCATTGCCTACAAAACTTCGGTCTATAACGACTAATTTTAAAATGAACAAAGAAGAAGATATTTTATTAAAAGAAGGTAAAATGCTCCCTGTAATGGAGCATTTTTACACTTTACAGGGAGAAGGCGCCCACACAGGAAAAGCAGCTTATTTTATCAGATTGGGAGGTTGTGATGTGGGATGCCACTGGTGTGATGTAAAAGAAAGCTGGAACCCTGAGCTTCATCCGCTGATGAATGCTGCAGAAATTGCGGAAACAGCTGCAAAACACTGCAAAACAATTGTTCTGACAGGAGGAGAGCCTCTGATGTGGAACTTAGACATCCTGACATCCAGATTGAAAGAATTGGGATGCACCGTTCATATTGAAACTTCAGGAGCCTATCCAATGAGCGGGCATCTGGACTGGATCACTCTTTCACCCAAGAAAACAGGACTTCCCAAAGAGGAAATCTACCAGAAAGCCAGTGAGCTTAAAGTGATCATTTTCAATCACCATGATTTTACATTTGCACAGGAGCAGGCTGCAAAAGTTTCTGAAAACTGCAAACTTTATCTTCAAAGTGAATGGAGCAAAAGAAATGATATGTATCCTAAGATTACAGACTTCATTCTGGAACATCCGGAGTGGCAGGCCTCAGTTCAGACCCATAAATATCTGAATATCCCGTAAAAATATGTACCTTAGCTAGCCGTTCCGTTATAATACCGATAGATGCAGAGAATTCGATACTCCAGATACCTGAAATCGATCATCATTTTGCTTGACCTCATGGTTATTGCATCTATCTTCATATTCTTTTTTATAAGCAGAAACGAAGGGTTAAAATACCATAAGGAAACCTGGTATCAGAATATTTTTTCGCTGATCTTGCTGTTTTTGTTCTGGGTGCTTCTGAGCGGTAGGACAAAAATATACAATATCCCGAGGAACCTCACCTATACCCTGTTCCTTGAACGCCTTTTAATCCATTTCCTGTTTTTTATACTGGGCGTACTGCTTATAGGAAAGGTAAGTAAGAATGTTTTTTTTAATTCGGATATTTACTGGCTTTCATTTTATCTTTTTGCTTTTATCTTTCTGGCAAAATCACTGATTTATTTTGCCATAAAGTATTTCCGCTCCCTGGGGATCAACTACAGAAATGTAATGTTCCTGGGCAATAATGATTCTACCGAAATCCTGAAAAACATTTTCAAAGACCGTAAAGATTACGGATACCGGATATTCGAATACGAAAATTCTGAGGTCAAAGTAACCGAATTGGTCAGTTTCTGGAAAAAAAACGGGATTCATACCCTGTTTCTCTCCACAGAAAATTCCTATGACGAAAATACAGAGTCTCAAATATTCAAGCTGGCAGAGGATAACAAGGTTCATATTTCATTGATCCCGAGTATCACACAAAGTGATTTTTTCCTTTATGATCTTGGGTATATCCAGACCCAGCCCGTTCTCAATCAGGCAAGATATCCGTTAGATTATTATGCGAATTTTCTGATGAAAAGAACGTTTGATATGTTTTTTTCCATTCTGGTATTGGTCTTTATATGTTCGTGGGTATTCCCAATCATTGCTCTTTTAATCAGGACAACCTCTAAAGGGCCTGTTTTCTTTCTGCAAAAAAGATATGGCTTTCATGAAGAAGTATTTAATTGTATTAAATTCAGGACCATGATTGTCAATGATGAATCGGCAACCAAAACCACCTCGGAAAATGACTCGAGAATAACCAGAATAGGTAAGTTCCTGCGGAAGACCAGCCTTGATGAGCTTCCACAGTTCATCAACGTATTGAAAGGTGAGATGTCCGTAGTGGGGCCGCGCCCTCATATGCTGGCTGTTGATAATTATTATAAGCCCAAGATCGGAAGATACAGTTTAAGAAGCATGGTAAGCCCGGGCATTACCGGACTGGCACAGGTAAACGGCCTAAGAGGAGATTCCGGAGATGTGGAAGTAGAAATGAAAAAGCGGGTTCTGGCCGATGCCTTTTATGTAAGGAACTGGAGTTTTGTACTGGATCTGGTCATTATTTTAAAAACAGTTCTATTGGTTATCGGGGGAGATAAAAACGCAAAATAAAATTCAGGCTAAGGGAGAGGTTCAGAGAATTTTAACACGAGTCTGTGTTTCAGTCTTGCCCTCAGGTCTAGCCTAATTCAATAAAAAAGTCTAATTTAGCGGTATGTTAAAAAAGTTTTTCACAGCAGTAGGGGAATATATTATCCTTTTAGGAAAATCCCTTCAGAAACCTCAGAAAATGAAGGTTTTCTGGAAGCTGTTTATGAGAGAAATTAATGATTTGGGAGTAAATTCTTTCGGGCTTGTAGTCTTCACTTCGATATTTGTGGGGGCTGTAGTTGCTATTCAGATGTTCAACAACTTTGACGCATCTTCATTTCCCATTCCACCTTCATTTGTAGGGTATGCTACGAAAGCGGTCCTTGTACTGGAATTTGCCCCTACCATCATCAGTTTGATTTTAGCAGGTAAGGTAGGATCGTATATCGCTTCCAGTATCGGAACAATGAGGGTTTCCGAACAAATCGACGCGTTGGATATTATGGGGGTAAACTCACCCAACTTTCTGATATTTCCCAAAATTATCGCCTGTATGATTTTCAATCCTCTTCTTATTGCGATCAGTATTGTATTTGGTATCAGCGGAGGTTATATTGCCGGGATCTTAACAGGAAACTGGACCACCAATGACTATATCGTTGGAATTCAAATGTATATGCCTAATTTATTTATTTATTATGCATTTACCAAAACCATAGTTTTTGCCTTTATTATCGCGACGGTTCCTTCTTACTTCGGATATTTTGTAAAAGGCGGATCTTTGGAAGTAGGTAGAGCCAGTACGCAGGCGGTGGTATGGACAATGGTATTCATTATCATTTCCGAGTTAATTTTAACCCAATTAATATTAAGCTGATGATTGAGGTAAAAGATCTTAAGAAAAGTTTTGGGGATGTTGAAGTACTTAAGGGAATTTCAACGTCATTTGATAAAGGAAAAGTAAACTTAATCATTGGACAGAGTGGCTCAGGGAAAACAGTTTTCCTTAAAAGTCTGCTGAATGTCTATATGCCCTCATCCGGGGAAATTCTTTTTGATGGTAAAGATATCAATACCATGACCCGTGATGAAAAGCAGCAGCTCCGTTCAGAGATCGGAACAGTATTCCAGGGGAGTGCTTTGTTTGATTCTTTAACGGTAGAAGAAAACATCATGTTCCCACTGGACATGTTTACCAACCTGACTTACAGAGAAAAAAAGAAAAGAGTTTTCGAGGTAATAGGCAGGGTGCACCTGGATAAAGCTGATAAAAAATATCCGTCTGAAATCTCAGGGGGGATGCAGAAAAGGGTTGCTATTGCGAGAGCTATTGTCAACAATCCCAAATATCTGTTCTGTGATGAGCCCAACTCGGGGCTTGACCCTTATACATCAAAGGTAATCGATGATCTTCTTTATGAGATCACGAAAGAATATAATACAACGACCATCATCAACACTCACGATATGAATTCCGTGATGACCATTGGCGAGAAAATTGTATACCTGAGACTGGGAATCAAAGAATGGGAGGGCAACAAGGACATTCTGATCACAGCAGGCAATAAAAATCTGATTGATTTCGTTTATTCTTCAGAGCTGTTTAAAGAGCTGAGAGAATATTTACTTGAGAATAATAAAACGATCGAGAATACAAAAATAGACGATAATGAAAAAGGTACTTAGTATAGCGTTAATAGGGTTTTCAATGTGGGCTTCTGCTCAGATCTCACTGGCAGGTAAGGCCAATTTAATATTTCCTACAGGTTCACCTTCATGGTCCAATATCAAAGGAACGGTGAATGATGCTATTGAAGGAACAGGTAAGAACAACGTAGGCTTCAATGTAGGACTTTCACTGAAAGTAGGGCTTCCTACCTCATTATTTTTAATGCCGGAGGTATATTATACTCACTTCAAAAATGAGTTCACTACAGAAAATACGACTTTTGATGTTAAAAGTAACCGTATCGATGTACCGGTTCTTTTGGGGTATAATCTGTTAGGTAATATGCTGGGGGTTTTTGTAGGTCCGGTTGGAAGCTTTAACTTAAGCAAAGACAATACTTACAATGATTTTAAAGAAAATGCTAAAAATGATTTTACAGTAGGCTACCAGTTCGGGGCCCAGCTTGAAATTAAAAAGCTTATTGTCAATGCAAGATATGAGGGAGCTTTCAGTAAAGATGAAAGAAACTTCATCAACAGGGTTTCCGGTTCTGAGATCAGATATGACAACAGACCTAACTTATTTATGGTAGGTTTGGGATATAAATTCTAATCAAAAATCGAAAATAACAACTTTAAAACCCTCTGATTCTATATCTGAGGGTTTTTATTTTGATTTTCAAGCTCAGTCTGACGTTTTGCTATGTCTGCTGCCTGTTTTTCCAATTCTTCTTTTTCTTTCTGCAGCTGCTTGAATTCTTTTTTCTTCTGTTCCGCTTTTATAGCGCTTCCTTTACTTAGATAGCCTACCATTCCTCCAATGATAAGTCCTATTCCCACTCCGGCCATCATTCCCATGATATGGGAAATTTTAATTTGTTCTACAGCGAAGTCTGTTGTCAGATAAAAAAGTAAGGCAGAAACTGCTAAAAGGATAAGTCCGGTAATTGATAAACTCTTCATAATATTGTGTTTAGGTGGTTACATTGAAAAAGCCTTACCAAATTTACTAAAAATTTAATAAGGCTCTACTCAAGATTAAAATTCTAATTATATTTTCCCTCCGGCAGCCTTATAATATTCCAGCGCTTTCGGAAGATCTTTATTGATATCTGAAATTCTTGTTTCCGGGCTTGGGTGGGTAGATAAGAATTCCGGTTGTCTGGCTCCTGAAGAGGCAGCCTCCATTCTGTTCCAGAAAGGTATCGCAGCTCTTGGATCATAACCAGCCATAGACATCAGGTAAAGTCCCATTTCATCAGCTTCTGACTCCTGCCCTCTGCCATATTTCAATAATGCAACCTGTGACCCGATAGGATATACCTTCTGGAAAATACTTGCCCATTGAGAATTTGAAATGCTTCCCCCAAGAATAGCACCTCCATACTGGGCTACCATGGCCTGGGAAATTCTTTCATTTCCATGACCTGCCAGCGCATGAGAAACCTCGTGCCCCAGCACCACTGCAAGTCCGTTATCATCCTTAGTAACCGGTAAAATCCCTGTATAAACAGCTACTTTACCGCCGGGCATACACCATGCATTCAGCTCATTGCTTTGCAGAAGATTAAATTCCCAGCTGTAGCTGGCAAGGTCCGCTGATCTTCCGATATTCTGGTAATATCTTTCTGCTGCGCTTTTTATTCTGTTTCCTACACTTACCACTCTCTTTGCATCTGCTGTACCGGTAATCACTTTACCTTTAGACAATGTCGTTTTGTATTCCTGTGCGGACATTGTTAAAATTTCTGAATTGTTGGCCAGCTGTAAAGACGATCTTCCCGTGATCGGGTTTGTAGTACAGGCAACAGCCGACAGAGCAATAGCTCCTATTCCTAATAGTTGTGTAACTTTCATAGTTTGAGTGTTAATAATTCAACTTTAACAATTTTTATTCCAAAATATTTCATAAAGAATATATTTGCATACATTTTGCTATTTAAATTTAATAATTATCTCAATTATGAAAAAGTATATTTCTCTTCTGATGGTTTTTGGATTCCTGTTCTTTTTTCAGAGCTGTGCATCTCAGGGCTCATTAGATTCAAAAACAGTGGAAACCTTAGTAGATTCTCAGGAGTTTACCTTCCATGCACAGAGAGCAAATCCCACGAATTATGACGTCATCAATGTGATGAGCTCAATGCCCAACGCTACGATGACAAGGATGTTGAACCTGGATGGAAGCTATACGATTGAAGTCAGTAAAAATAATCTGGATGTAGCACTACCTTATTTCGGAAGATTATTCAACCCTACCTATGGAAATACCAATGATAACAGCTACAGATTTACATCAAAAGATTTCACCGTCAGTAAATCCCAGAATAAAAAAGGGACCTGGATCGTAAGAATCAAGCCTAATAACGTAAGAACTGTGGATGAAATCATTATTGAAATATTTAAAAACGGTAAGGCTTTTGTTTCTATGAAAAGTAATGACAGACAGCCCATCACCTATGATGGTTATGTTTCAAAAAACGAGGAAAAACAGGATAAGGAAAAGCTCTAATCCCTGTTTTTATCAGATAAAAACCTTTCAACAAATAATTTTGCTTCAGTGCTTGGGTTCGAGACCATCTCTGAAGCATTTTTTTTGTGCATCAGATAGGCTTCTTCTACCTCACTGCTCTTTTTCATCAAAGATAAGACGTATTCCTGCACCCAATATTCGAAACGTTTTTCAGCCTGCTGAATCCGGACCTCCTCGAAGCGTCCGCTCTTCTTTTTCAGATCAATAAATTCTGAAATTTTATCATAAATATCTTTAAGACCTTCATTCCGTAAAGCGGAGCCCAATAAAACAGGAATCTTCCATCCTTTTTCTTTAGGCGGGATAAAGTCCAGCGCTCTTTTCAGTTCCAGTCTGGTATTTTTCGCTTTCTGAAGATTGTCCTGATCTACTTTATTGATGAAAATAAGGTCCACCATTTCCATGATTCCACGCTTTATGCCCTGAAGCTCGTCTCCACCACCAATGATCTTAAGAAACAGGAAAACATCAGTAATATCGGCAACCAAAACTTCTGACTGTCCTACTCCTACGGTTTCTATTAAAATATAATCATAGCCTGCTGCTTCACAGATCATCATCGTTTCGAAGGTGGTATTGGCAACACCTCCTAAAAATCCTGAACTTGGAGAGGGCCGTATGAAAGCATTTTCTTCTTTTGCAAGCTCTTCCATTCGGGTTTTATCACCCAAAATACTGCCTTTGTTAATCGAAGAACTCGGATCAATAGCCAGAACAGCCACTTTCCTTCCTTCAGCAATCGCCAGTCTTCCGAAGCTTTCTATAAAGGTAGATTTCCCAGCACCCGGCACTCCGGTCACCCCTACTCTTACGGAATTACCTGTATAGGGCATTATCTTTTTCAAAAGCTCTTCCGCCTGCACCCTGTGTTCGGCCTTTTTACTTTCAACCAATGTAATAGCTTTTGCGATCAGGCGTTTGTTTCCTGACCGTATTCCTTCTATTAACTCTTCTGTAGAAAATTTCATTGATTCAAAATTAATAATTAAAAAGTGAATGGTCAATAGGTGGCAGCCAATACAGCAAAATACTTTTACCGGTTATTTACATCTTATTATTTAATTTTTATTTCTTCTAAATTAAAACTACAACCCGCTGTATCAAAGGCCTGAGGAATTTATTACATTTGTTCTGTATCAAAATAAGAAACATGAAAAAACTCATCGCTGCAGCATCATTTACTGCCATTCTGCTAGTTTCCTGTACTCCAAAAGCATCAACATCTGCCACTACTGCCTCGACTTCAACGTCAACTGCGGAGCAGATCGCCCAGGGAAAGACAATTTTTGAAAACTCTTGCGGAAAGTGCCATAAGCTGCCGGAGCCTACAGAATACAATCCGGTACAATGGGTAGGAATCATGAATTCTATGGCTCCAAAAGCGAAGCTGACAGATGATCAGCACCAATGGGTTTATGATTATATTATTTCTGTGAAAAAGTAATCAATAACAAAATATGGGTATGAAAAAATTAATCTTAAGCGGCATTGCTGCATCAGCATTTCTGGTATCCTGCGGACCAAAGAGTACAGCAGTCACCGGGCCTAAGTACACCTCATCCGAACAGCTGGCCCAGGGAAAAACAATTTTTGAAAACTCCTGTGCAAAGTGCCACAAACTACCGGAGCCTACCAGACATGATAACCAGGGATGGATCAAAACATTAAGCAGAATGGCTCCTAAAGCCAAACTTAATGACGACCAGCATCAAATGGTTTATGATTATCTGATCTCTGTGAATAAAAAATAAGCTTTCAAATGAAAGCTTATTTTTTATCTCTGCTGGTATAAGAATTTATTTTACGATCAGTTTCTCCACCTGAGTTTTATCTCCCTGCTGGATATGAACCATATATACCCCTTTCTGGAATCCCCTTGTAGAGACCGCTTTTTTCGAAGCAGATTCTCTGGAATCAGAAAACACTAATTTTCCGGACATATCAAACATTCTGATCTTTACTTCTTTAGAAGATTTATCTATATTGCCTACAAAAAACTCATCGTAAGTAGGGTTAGGGAATACAATAAATTTCTGATCCTCTGCCTTAACATCCTGAGTGGACAAAGCCACAATACACTCCTGTGGCACTGTAAAGTCTTCCACCTGATCATTCGCTACAGATTTAACCCCTGCCGAAGCATTGACTCCCAGGCCTCTTTTTGCAAATGTATTCCAGATCATACATTTATCGGCTCCTGCGTTTTTAACAGCGTCAGCCTGAAGAATAGCGTCTCTTCCATCAACAAAAGAAGGGTTACAAGCCTGAAGCTTAAGCCCATCCATTACTATTTGTAGCGCTTTGGCATTTCCGGAAGTCATACTTGCCAAAACATCGCTATTATATCCGTATTTTTCAATATATTTCCAGGTAAGATCCCATAATATAGTAGCCCAGATAAACCCTATTGCATGAGGTCCTGAAACTGTATTGGTCCTCCCATAGGTATAATTATTCACAGAAAAATCAGGAGAGTACTTAGCAAGTCTGATTCCACCTCCATCTGTTGGTTCATTCATAACATAGGTTCCCATTCCTCTTGCTAAGGCGGATGTATCGCCCGGTCTTGTTGTTAACATTAAAGCAAAATAATCTGACCATCCTTCTCCCATCTGTTCCGCAGATACAGATCTTTGAAGACATCCATAACCTTGTCCTGTTAATCGGTTTGAAATACCATGTCCGTATTCATGAGCGATGATCCCGTTATCGAAACTTGAATGTTTAGCCCCGTCATAATCATTGGCTAAAGTAGTATTAATCGTTGTTCCGGCTGTAATCTGCCCCAGCAGATATTCTCCTTCTGTTTTTCCGATGTTGATAGAAGGAATATTTACCTGGCTTATGTAGGAACCATTTCCTGTTATACTGATACCGGCAGGAGCATTAGACGTTGGATTGTATACAATTACTCCCGTGGCTCCGGCTTCCTGAGAATTAAACACTTTAAGGTCATAGTCACAACCTCCATTTTTTACTAAAGCAATTTTTCCTGCTAAACTTCCAGCTGTCATAGCTGTGCAGGAATTATCGGATGAAGGAAGAGCCAAATCAGCAGTCACAGACTGAAACGTATCACCAAAACCATTCGTAGCAAATACTTTAGGTCGCCCTGTTATACTTGCAGGAGAATTATACTGATATCTTGAAATAGGGTCAGCAGCGGTTTCATTTCTTTCAAAAAGAAACATTTGCATGGTTGGAGCTTCTAAATAAGTCTGTCCATTGATCACTTGTTCACGTCCCGGATAAAAATTAGCATTATTAAGTCCGCTTCCGTCAAAAGCTTCAGCATTTACGGCATCTCCTCCGATACCTCCATTATTGAAGTTATTGGTCTGATAATTTCTTGCTGCTTCTGTAAATCCAAATTTATAGAAAATATCATGCATTTTATTATTCATATAAAATAGATTCGTAATGGCTGCATCCCTGTATGTAAAAGGGTTTTCATATCTACCATCTGCAAAAGGAAAATTAAAGGTAAGAACCTCTCCTCCATCAGGTGAATATCCAGGGGCATCCATATTATCCTGATCAGAATATGCATATACATTATTTCCTCTTGTATTGGTATAATTATTTGTTCCGTCAGAATGCCAGCCTTCCGGCGAAGCAGTTAGATCCCAGGGATTGTTAACAGTTGAGCGAGGGCCAAACGAAGGAGCTTCCACAGGCAGAGGGAAAACATTATATGATGCGTTGGTGGGAGCAAAAAAAGCAGTATTGAACTCTTTACTTTGATTCTGCTCAATCACTACCGGATGCTGTTCATCAGGCTCCGCCCCGTGGGAATGATCTCTTCCTCCAAAGCTACAGCTAAGTGTCATATTATCCCTACTCAATATTTCTCCACTCCCTGCATCAGCGATTATATGCCATACATCCGAAGAATTTTTATCTGATACAAATAGCTCTTTTGCCAAAATATACACTCCGTTTTTCTCAAAGTATACATTCGGAAGATAGTCTACCTTTGCTATTTCCTCTAATGCCAGCTTTTGTTTCAGCAGATTCTCTGGAAATTTTTCCTGAGCTTTCTTCTGACTGGAAACTACAATGTTTCGCTTAAACTCATTCTTTTCGGAAATAATTTTTCCATCTTTAATAAGAACTTTTCCAAAAGCATTAATGACTCTGAACCCATCATAAGTTTGCTGTACGTTAACAATCTTTACCCCAAGACTTTGAGAAGGATCTTCGTTTAAAATAATAACACCCGTCCTATCATTGGTATTATCTCTTTGAGTAAGTTGTCCGCTTCTTTTGTAATAATCCTGAATAATCTCTGTAGAGCTTTGTGCATTAACTTGTACAAAAGCCAAAAATGCCGCCATAGCAATTGGCATTAAAAATAATTTTCTATTCATAAAAAATGTTTTAAAGCATCCGAATATACATTCTATCTATATCAAAACATTGTAGAAATTGTTAAAAATTAAAAAAAACACCAATATTGTTATAATTATTGTTTTTTAGTTTTTTTTATTCACACTTCCGGGGCTTTTCATTATATTAATTTCACTTTATTCAAAATAGTCTCATTTTAAGGGTTATAAAAAGGAGACTTATTCAGTCTCCTCTTTCGTTTTATACTCCGGCATTTTACTTTGGATCGATTTTTCTCTTTCTTCTAATACTTCAGCTGTGCTTCTGCAATAATTAAATCTTTTCGCAGCTTCGATTTGCAGTAAGGCTTCTTCATAGTTTTCCTTCCTTTCAAATAAAAGCGCCTTGCAGGATAAGATCTCAGCTTTGCTGATCCCTTTGAGCTGTAAAGCAAAATCAATTAGTTTTTCAGCCTCAGCATAATCTTCATTGCTCAAAAGACATTCAATATAGTATTTGGGAGTATTGACATTTCCTATATTGTATTGCATGGCTTCTTCAAAATACTTCTTTGCGGTTTCATAATCTTTCAGAATCTCTGAATACACTCTTCCCATCAGACAAAGGCTGTCTGCATCTTCCGGTTCATAGGCCAGCGCATAGTTCAGCGCATCCAGGCAATCGGAAAGATTATAAGGGAAGTAGTCCAGTGCTTCAAAATAATATTTACTTTTAGTTAAGGTCATTGTTATCATTTTTTAATTCATTTTTCAGGGCATTTCTTTGTTTTTTGAATGACCTGTCTACATAGTTTATTTTGAAATCTGTTCCTGAAAATGTACGGACCGGGTTCCCTCGCTGTACCTGCAGATGAAGATTCCATGTCTCTTTCATATTCTTTTCCATCTGTTGAATATATACAGCCATTACTTTCTCTCTTAATCTGCTTACAGACAGCTTCTTATTCTCCAGCTGTGAGCGTGAATCCTGTGCAAATACGGATTGCCCCGTGGGAAGGTGTGTAGCACGGACAGCCGTGTTGACTTTATTTACATTTTGTCCGCCGCTTCCCTGGCTTCTGGCCGTCTGAAACCGTATATCCTTTTCGTTGAAATCAATTGCTTTCAGATTCTCCAATTCAAAAACACCGATAAACCAATTGCTCCTTTTATGCAGTTTTCTGAATGTACTTTTACCCGTCCAGCAAATACTTCCCAACCAGCTTTTTAAGAATCCTGTGATCCCTTCTCCTTTCAAAAGTAAGGTAACGGATTTCAAGGTCAGATTTTCATCACCCGCTTCACGATGGATGATCTCATACGCTATTTTATTTTGCGTCGCTTCTTCCAGAAAGGTTTTCAGGACTTTGGCTACCACCCATTGGCATTCTAAAGGTCCTCTCCCGGAAGTGATCTGTATTAATTTTTCCATTTTTATTTTGGCATTTTGCTCAACAGGGGATGTCCTATCGGATCTATTCCCTTTTGTAATAAATCTTTTGCAGCCATTACCGCCCAGCATTTGTCACTGGAATGAATGTTTCTGTAGAAGGAAAGCAAAAGATCCGGCTTCACAACAGTAAAACCATTTGCTTCAATGGTTTCAAGATCATCCCTTTCAAAGAAATCTATGGTAATCCTGTGAAATTTATCGTTTTCCAGCTCTTCTGTCTTTTCGTATCTGCGGAAATTTTCTTTACCCGGCAGATGATCGTACCGTGTCCAGACTTTCTGAAATCCTTCCTGCTGAAGGATCATAACAATCTCCGCTACATTTTCTTTTTTTACAAAAACATCAATATCCTTGTGGTCATGAGCATGTTTGTATTCCGTATGTCCTTTCTCTGACATAAAATGCCATGCCCATCCTCCTGATATAATGACTTTATTTTTTAATTTTTCTAAAATTTTCAGTCCGGAACGGATCCTAAATTCCGGCCAGACTTCTCCATATCTTTTTATATTATGTGGTGCTCCCATTTCTTTATTTTTTTAAGTTGAAAGCTGAGGGTTTATAGCTGACCGTCAAATACTCTCAACAGACAGCTATAAACGATCAACCTGATTATCGGTCCATTCTCACGATTCTCGGTTGAAATGTTCCCAGAATGTCGACCAATTCGCTTTGCGCATTCATCACTTCATTAATGTTCTTGTAGGCCATTGGTGCTTCTTCCGCATTTCCGCCTATCAATGTGACATTCTTCAGCTTCAGTTCTTTTTTGATATCATGCTGCGTAAAAAGACTTCTGCATTCTCCCCGTGAGTGAGCTCTTCCGGCTCCATGTGAAGCTGAGTTCAGCGACTCCGGATTTCCTTTTCCACGGACGATGTATCCTTTTGCAGTCATGGACCCCGGAATCATACCAAGCTCATTTTTATTGGCTGGCGTAGCTCCTTTCCTGTGAACAATCACTTCTTTTCCGTTGTGGATTTCCTTCCACGCAAAGTTGTGATGGTTTTCTATTCTTGCCTTTACTCTTCCTCCCACAGCCTTTACCAGTCTACGGTGAATATCATCATGACAGGCTGAAGCATAATCTCCGGCAAGGTTCATGGCTGTCCAGTATTCCAGTCCAAGGTGTGTGCTGAGATCCAGCCAGGCAAAGTTTTGGGCTTCTTTTGGCAATGGACATTGTTCTGTAGCCACCCTTGAATAATATTGGGCTATCTCTGCACCTAATCCTCTGGATCCGCTGTGTGACAATATCCCCAGGTATTTTCCTTTCGGCAGTCCGATCTGTTCGTCTTCTTCTGTGATTTCCACTTCTCCGAATTCCACAAAATGATTTCCTCCGCCTGAAGAACCCATCTGTTTAATCGCTTTCCCTTTTAATCTCCTCAGAATAGGAATCAGATCAAACGTATCTCTGTCAAAGATCTCGTGATCTATGTGGGATTTATGGGTCTCATACATCCCGAATTTTGTATGTTCGGCAAGAGCTTTTTCATATTTGTCTCTTGCTCCTTCAAGATATGAAACCGGTGTATCCAGAATACTCAGACTCATTCTGCATCCGATGTCCATCCCTACTCCGTAAGGAATCACCGCGTTTTCCACAGCGAGCACTCCTCCGATCGGAAGTCCATAGCCGCTATGGGCGTCAGGCATTAATGCTCCCTGAGTAGAGATCGGTAGTTTCAATGCAGTGTACAGCTGATTTTTCGCCTCATCTGAAATATTATTTCCAAAGATCTGAAACGAGGCACGCTGTGAATTCAGCATTCTTTTTTCCGTTTTTTTGGATGAAAGCAGTGTTTCAGCAATTTGCCCAAAGGTCAGATCCTTTTCAAAATTCTCAGGATTCAGAAGGATTTCCTTTAAAAGAGATTTTACATGATGGATATTTTTAGTGGCAAAATTCCTTTTCATAACCTCCAAGGCGACATTGACACTCTGATTATTTGGATAGCCCAGTTTTAATATATCTTTTCCTTTTAGTTTTAAATTTCCCATTGTTTTTGTTTTAAATAATAATGGACTTAATCGTCCTGAAAGCTTTCCGCAATCTCTGTTGCAGACATTCTGCAGGTAACATATTTCCTGCTTCTGATAAGATCTGAATCTTCTTTTTTCGTTTTCCATGAATTTGATTTGCCATAGATTGTCTTATGAACAATTCCGGCAATTTTATGCTGTCCCAAATAAGATTCCAGCTCTGCATATTCTTTTTCCAGTTCAAAGTCTACAGGCTTATAATGGGTAATCATATGAGGTCTTATCCGCAGGGCAAATCTCCATGGTTCGATAAATTCGTAGTAAGGCACATACGTCTTCCGGGCAGGACAATACTCTTCCTGTTTCAAAAAATACTGTCTTTCTCTCGGTGTGAGTCCGAGCTTCGGGTCATTCCATGAATAGGAAGAGATGTGTTTGAGCTTTTGTACTCTTTCTACATATATCCTTTTCCCAGATTTTCTTTTCTTTTTCAGAAACCGGCGACTTTCGGAATACATGTAGGTATTGATCTTCTTCAAAATTCCATCAAAGAAATCTCCGTCTTTGGATCTCATTACATCTTCCCTAACGGCGAAGAATCTTACAAATCCTCTCTGATAAGGTTTTTCTAAGAGAATCCACTGAATATTTCTCCTGATATCCCAAAGTTCCTGACTACGTTTGTGCTTTTTTCTTATCTGCTTTTCTACCTCTTTTTTTATTCTTCTTTTTCTGCTTCTTACGCTTCTGAGGCGATAAGACAGAAGGTTATCATTTTCCATGTGAGACATAAGATATCCGATACAAGATCCAAAGCATGGACTTGTTCTATCTATCTTTTTATTCAACTAATATTTTAGTTTATAGATTGATAATGATCGACAATTATAGTGAAGGTAATACCTACCTCATCCTATTTTGTCCTTAATGACACTAAAAAGATTTCGGGGAAACTAAATTTGAGTTTGAAATATTGCGCAATAAAAAACCCGGAATCTCTACGACTTCGGGTTTTGATATTTCATTGTACTGTTATTCTATGAGTGTACCAAACCACGAAGCCTTACCACCATAAGCGGTAATCCAACTGTAGAATTCTGTTTTGCTTTGAACATTGCTTCGTTGTTTTTTAATGGTTAAACTTGATTTTCAGGTGCAAATATAAAATTATTTTTTAAATCTCCAATTCTTTTTAAATCTTATTTTTGTGAAAAACAATTTATGCATAAACTTTTATCAGGCTTGGTTCCGCTGCTTTTTATCGCATGTAAGAAGGAAATTCCTGTGAAAAAAGAAACAGTAAAAGCAACTGACAGTACCTGCCATTCATCTCATTTTATGGAAAAGATTCTTGAACTGGATGAAATAAAAGCTCAGGCTAAATTCCTGGATTCACTGACTAAAGGAAAAAGCGGAATTGCTTTTCTGGTAGATAGTACAAAGGTCAACAATATCTGGAATTACTCCCTTTCCGCCGGCTATAATGGTCCTGACCGTTTTGAAACCTATCATATTTTCCATGCTTCAGGTGATCAGTGCAATGCTTTAAAGATCGCAGATCCTGTTTCAGGAGAAACACTTTCTATTGAGGAATGGAGAAAGCTTACAAAAAAGCCTGTAAAAATGGAATCATATCTGGAAAAAGGAAACTACAGCTTACCTGTGGAAAGTCTTCCACGAGTAGATGTAAAGTTTCTGGAAACAGATTTTATAATAGAGGGATCAGAGCAATACAGCTGTGGAAATCCAATGTTCCGGTATTTCCCTTTAACCCGATATAAAAATATTGAACTGATCCTGGTTCCTATGGATTGCGGTGACTTCGACTACCGTTATTCTCTTCTTACAGTGCTGGATAACAAAATCATAGGAGAGCTTTATGTGGAAGGAATATGGTTTGATCCGGGAAAAGATGATAAAAAAGAGGAATTCAGCAGCTATGAAATCGATAAGAGCGGCAAGGTGACGGTAACGACGGAGCATACTATTGACGGGCATACTCAAAAAACGACCCAAGCTTATTATCAGATCATGGACGATGGTAAGATACAACCAGTAAAAAGCTAAAAACAAAGGCTGTTTCCAACGTTGAGAAACAGCCTTATTTATTTTATTATATCTGATTATTTAATTAAATTCTTGCTAACAGTCTTTCCAGGATTTCCACTGCACATTTAGGAAGATTGGTTCCCGGGCCAAAAATAAAATCAGCCCCGTTGGCATAAAGGAATTCATAATCCTGTTGCGGAATCACTCCTCCTACTACAATGGTAACGTCATCTGCACCCAATTTAGCCAGTTCTTCTACTACCTGCGGCACCAATGTTTTGTGCCCTGCAGCCAGTGAAGATACTCCCAGAATATGAATATCATTTTCAATAGCCTGCTTTGCTACTTCTTCCGGAGTTTGGAACAACGGTGCCACATCGACATCAAATCCCATATCCGCAAATGCTGTTGCTACTACTTTTGCTCCTCTGTCATGTCCATCCTGCCCCATTTTGGCGACCATTATTCTAGGACGGCGTCCTTCTTCCTCTTCAAACTTCTGAGTCAGATGAAGGGCTTTTTCAAAGTATTCGTTTTTACCGGCATTCATGGCATATACTCCAGAAATTGTTTTAATGTTTGCTTTATATCTTCCAAAGGTTTCTTCCATAGCATCACTCATTTCACCAAGGGTAACTCTTCTTCTCGCCGCTTCAATACACAATGCCAGCAGATTTCCTTTTCCTGTTTTTGCACTTTCACGAATATCGTTTAATATCTGTATAACGGCTTCTGCATTTCTTTCAGCCTTTATAGTATTCAGTCTTTCGATCTGCTTTCTGCGGACTTCTGTATTGTCAATATCCAGAATTTCTATGGCATCCTGTTTTAAAGATGATTTGAATGAATTGACCCCAATGATAAATTCTTCACCACTATCGATTTTGGCCTGTTTTTTAGCCGCTGCTTCTTCAATTCTCATTTTAGGAATTCCGGCTTCAATAGCTTTGGTCATTCCTCCTTCCTGCTCAACCTCATCGATGTATCGCATCGCTTCTTCGATCATTTGCTGGGTAAGGCTTTCTACCAGGTTACTTCCTCCCATTGGGTCCACTACATCACATATCCCGCTTTCCTGCTGAAGAATGATCTGCGTATTTCTTGCAATCTTAGCAGAATAATCTGTAGGAAGTGCAATAGCCTCATCTAATGCATTGGTATGCAGTGACTGAGTTCCTCCTAAAGCTGAGGACAGCGCTTCAATAGCTGTTCTGGTGATATTATTGAAAGGCTCCTGCTCCGTTAAAGACCATCCTGAAGTCTGCGAATGGGTTCTCAGCGCCAAAGATTTCGGATTTTGAGGATTAAACTGTTTTAAAAGATTGGCCCAAATATATCTTGCAGCACGCATTTTAGCAATTTCCATAAAGTGGTTCATCCCGATTGCCCAGAAGAACGAAAGCCTCGGTGCGAAATCATCTACATTCATTCCCGCTTTGATCCCGGTTCTTACATATTCGAGACCGTCTGCCAATGTATAAGCCATTTCGAGCACCGGTGTTGCACCCGCTTCCTGCATATGATATCCGGATATGGAAATAGAGTTGAATTTGGGTATATTCTGTGAAGTATATTCAAAAATGTCCGCGATGATCTTCATAGAAGGTGCAGGCGGATAAATATAAGTATTTCTTACCATGAACTCTTTCAGAATGTCATTCTGGATCGTTCCTGAAAGCTGCTCCTGCTTTACGCCTTGTTCTTCAGCCGCCACAATATAGAAAGACAAAATCGGAAGTACGGCTCCATTCATGGTCATAGAAACGGAAATCTGATCCAAAGGAATCTCGTTGAAAAGAATTTTCATATCTTCCACAGAATCAATGGCGACTCCTGCTTTTCCTACATCTCCTACTACTCTTGTATGATCAGAGTCATATCCTCTATGCGTAGCCAGGTCAAATGCTACTGAAAGCCCTTTTTGCCCTGCAGCAAGGTTTCTTCTGTAAAAGGCATTGGATTCTTCAGCAGTGGAAAAACCGGCATATTGACGGATCGTCCATGGCTTCTGAACATACATCGTGGAATACGGTCCTCTCAGATAAGGTTCAATTCCCGGAGAAGTCTGTGTTAATGATTCATCTTTTACATCTTTTTTCTCATAAGATGATTTAAGTTCAAGTCCGTCTTTTTCAAAGCTATAGATTTCCCTCTCCTGAGGCAATACTTTAAAATCCGGCTTTTTCACAGAAATTGTCTTTCGCATTCCAATAATTTTTGTCTCCGTAAAGTTAATTTTTTTGAGCGAAACATGAAACATCTGTTAACATTCAGTTTCTCTGAAGCTTATCCAAAAAAAAGACCGGACAAATGCCCGGTCTTATTTTAATTGTATATCGTCTGCTTATTTTTTGATAAGCTTAGTATTGTAAGTGTCTTTCTCATCTTTGATGGTAACAACATACATACCTTTGATCAATGAAGCAACATTAATTCTCTGTCCATCAATCTTACCTTCCTGAACTAATCTTCCGTCAGCAGAGTAGATCTTGTAATCTGCTTTTCCTTTCAGATTTTTCACTTCTACAAAAGTATCGGCAGGATTAGGATAGATCGATACTTCGGATGATTTTGTATCTTTTGTTTCGTTTACACTAAGGGTTTCTGTAATTTTTACCGGGAAGTCTCTGAATGTACCTGACGAAACATTTGGTACGAATGGGCTTCCACATGGATCATTCACTGCATTAAAGAAACTACTTGCAACTCTCATTCTCAACGTCTTATCTCCTGAATAAGCCGATGCAGGCACTGTAAATACAATTGATCCCTGATGGTAATACCAAGCTCCATTTATAATTGGAACACCTGATTTGGAACCCACTTTTTCAGATGCCTCAAAAACACCATTTCTATTGAAATCGATCCAAATATCAACCCAGTCATTATAATTGGCTTCGTTTCCTAAATTTCTATAGCTTAATGTATATTGGGTTCCTTTTGTTAAATTTATTGTTTTACTTGTATCTTCACTGAAATCAAGATAGGTTTTAGCTGCATTCGCTACTGTAACTGCTGAATATGTTAAATTAGATAGAGTTAAGTTAACAAGCCCACTGATATAAGGACTATTCAAATTGTTTCCTCCTGTAGTCATGATACAGTAATCAACACCTGTTCTTAGGCCTTTTGTTTTGAAAGCATAATTTGAAGAGAATGCTCCAGGTACACTATTTACCACTGCTGCAACCTGCGCTTCGTAATTTGTTTCATCGTCAAGACCATTCAACAGTACAGAATTTGTTGTACTTGTAGCATTAGACCAGTTTGTATCTCCTGCTTTTCTATAGTTTATTGAATAAGTATTAGCTCCAGGTACACTGTTCCAGGATAATCTAGCTGTTGTTCTTAAAACTTCAGTGTCTAAAGCAACAACGCCAGTTGGAGCATCTGTAGTAGAAGTTGGAGCCGTTCCTACAGTAACCGCAGGGGATACTGCGTAGAATATATTGTTTATTGCTGAAATTCTTAATTTAATAACACCGCTTAAACTGCCTGGCATTTGTATTGTATAGCTGCCTGTATTGGGTGTTGAAGCTACTAAATCCGTCCAGGAAGCCCCATTATCAGTAGTGTAATCTATTTTTACATTGGCTACATTATAAGGTGCAGTATTTGTATTAGCCACTTCCCATTGGATTGTATTTGCAGCATTGTTGTATAATATTGAAGAAGCTGTAAGCCCGTTGAATTTGAATGGACCGTCATTAGCAACCGTTACTGTTGTCTCTGAAGATGAAAGCATAGGCCTCTGTGCATTTCCATCTCTTACTGTTACAGCATAATTTAGCGTTCGGGGAACGTAGGAAACTGTTTCCCATGTACTTTTATTGGTAAGAATACCATCCATTACTAAAGGCAGGCTAGGAAAATATCTTCTTCCACTTGTCGTCCCAAAGAAGGATCTGGCTATAGAGCCTCCGGTATTATATCCCCATCCGCTATCTCCTGATATAGAGTTTGTAATTCCTACACTATCATATTGTTCCCAGGTATAATTCAAAGGATCATTTTGCGCATCGGTTGCTGTTGCATCCAAGTAATAAGCTGTCCCTTTAGGAATGGTATACGGTGTAAGCGCAGAAATCACAGGTGCAGTATTTACTGTAATATCCTGAGATATTCCACATGTAGTTTTATTTTCTAAAGTTGTTAATATCTGATCGATTGATTTATAGTGAAAATAAGCATCAGAATTCGCCTGTACATTATCCTGTGTGATTCCCGCATATGCCATTATGGTTGTTCCTCCTCCAGGTTCTACGTTTGCTCCTGAGCCTTCATTGGCATGTGAAAATGTATGGTTTCCTCCTAACTGATGCCCCATTTCGTGAGCTACATAATCTATATCAAATAAATCTCCTGTTGGGTTTGTATTCTGTGTAAAGGCCGCACCTTTTCCCAAAGAATTATTATTTGCCGGATTAGTACAAATAACGCCTATCCCTCCAGCATTCCCATTTCCTCCTGCAGCATTAAATACATGCCCGATATCATAATTGGCGTTTCCAACTACAGACGTTAATGTTTGTTGTAATTGCAAATTTAAATTACCTGTATATGGGTCTGTAGCTGCATTTGTATAAATGATAGCCGGAATATCCTGAATGATTAGTTGTATTCCAAAATCTTTTTCAAACACACCGTTTACACGAGTCATTGTGTTATTCATTCTGGTAACTGCATTCGGAACTGTTCCGCCAGCAGCCTGAGTATATTCCCCAGTTACAGATAATGCCAATCTATATGTTCTGTATTTTGTACTTGATGGTCTGCTTGTGATTCCTACATTAGAAAGCTTTTTTTTACCGTTTGATTCTAATTTTTTTATATCTTCAAAATGCTTTTCTTCTGTAGTACATTCGAAACCATGCTCATCTGCATTTCTTTTTGTTTTATAGAATACTCCATAAGTCTGCTTGTCTGTAGTAATCGGCTCTATAAACTGGAATACTCCATCCTTGATGATCATAGACTGCATTTCTGTAGGAGATGTACTGAATCTTAGATATTTGGAAGGATCATCAACCCCTACACCTACATATGAACCCAGCTGATATCTGTCTGCCATAGACTTTTCCATCACGGGATTGCTGTATACGGCAAATTTTTCAATTTTCCCTTCTGCTGTAGGGAGAGCAACAATCACTGCCTGTGCTCCTTTTCCTGTTTCTACAGCATCTTTTAAAATATTCCTAAGTGACTGTAAGTCCAGTCTGTAAGAATATTGAACTTCTACTTCTTTTCTTATCTGAGACGTTTTTTGTGAGGCCGGCTCCCACCTCTGTGCATTAAAGCTAGACAGTCCCGCTGCCAATGCACAAACCAGTAAAATTCTTTTTTTCATAATACCCTAATTAAATAAAAATTAGTAAACTTTAAATATCCAGGCTAAAAGTACAAATTATAAATAAAACGCAGTAAAAAAAATAACCAATTTTTTACAAAATTGGTTATTTAATTAAATTTATTATTATTCAATCATTATTTCTTTATTCCCATCTCATACAGCGCAAATGATATAAGATCTGCATTTTCACTGATCACCTGATCAGTTGATCTTCCTGCACCATGTCCTGCATTCTTTTCAATTCTTAATAAAACAGGATTTTTACAGGCCTGCTTTTCCTGAAGCTCTGCTCCGAACTTAAATGAGTGCGCCGGGACTACCCTGTCATCATGGTCACTGGTGATGATCATGGTTGAAGGATAGCAAGTATTTGCCTTAACATTATGTACCGGAGAATATGATTTAAGGTATTCAAACATTTCCTTACTGTCTTCTGCTGTTCCGTAATCATACGACCAGCCTGCTCCGGCTGTGAATTTATTATACCTCAGCATATCTAAAACTCCAACTCCCGGAAATGCTACTCTGGCAAGGTCCGGGCGGATTGTCATCGTTGCTCCTACCAGCAGACCTCCGTTTGATCTTCCTGAAAGTGCCATATATTCTTTAGAAGTGTACCCTTTGCTTTGCAGGTATTCCCCGGCAGCGATAAAGTCATCAAAAACATTTTTCTTCTGCTGCTTTGTACCCGCATCATGCCATTTTTTACCATACTCACCTCCGCCACGGATGTTTGGAACGGCGTAAATACCGCCATTTTCCATCCAGATCGCATTTACAACAGAGAAAGAAGGCTGTAAACTGATATTGAAACCTCCGTAAGAGTATAAGATCGTAGGATTTTTCCCATCAAGCTTAGTCCCTTTTTTATAGTTGATCATCATCGGAACTTTCGTACCGTCCTTTGAAGTATAGAAGACCTGCTCAGAAACATAATCATCCGGATTAAATTTCACTTTCGGTTTCTGATATACTTCTGATTTACCGGAATCTGCATTAAATTTATAAATGGTTCCCGGTGTAATGTAATTGCTGAAAGAATAGTAAAGATCTTTTTCTTTTTCCTTACCTCCAAAGCCTGAAATATTTCCTTTTCCGGGAAGGGTAATTTCCCTGATCAGTTTTCCTGTTTTATCGAATTGTTTTACCTGATCAATGGCATCGATCATATAGGTTGCAAAGAAATAGCCTCCACCTGAAGAAATAGCCAGTACATTTTCAGTCTGTGGAATTACATCTTTCCAGGTTTCAGGAACAGGGTTACTGATGGTCGTTTTTACAAGACGCATATTAGGAGCATCTTTATCCGTAGAAATGAAAAGGTCATCTCCTTCCGTATCTACAATATAGGCATTGATATCAAATCCTTTTGTAATCTGTACAAAGTCTCCTCCTTTTTTCAGATCTTTGATATACAGTTCATTTCCATTGGTTGCGTTGGCCGCGGAAATGATCAGGTATCTCTGATCCTCGGAAACTCCTGCGCTCAGATATCTTCTCGGTGTTTTTTCTCCGCCAAAGATCAGCTTATCTTCAGATTGTTTTGTTCCCAGTTTATGAAAGTATACTTTATGCTTATCCGTCATTCCAGAAAGTACCGTACCTTCTTTAGGTTTATCATAGCTTGAATAATAGAATCCCTCATCTCCCTGCCATGAAATCCCACTGAACTTTACATCCAGAATGGTTTCATCGATCTGCTTCTTGGTAATAGCATCGATGATGATAATCTTATTCCAATCGCTTCCTCCTTCAGAAATGGAATAAGCGGCAAGATTCCCTTTTTTATTGAATGAAAGATTGGAAAGCGAAGTCGTTCCTTTTTCTGAAAATTTATTGGGATCCAAAAATACTTCTGTAGCTTTCGTCTTATTATGGGTTCTATACAAAACAGACTGTGCCTGTAAACCATCATTCTTGGAATAGTATGTATAATCTCCTTCTTTAAAAGGGGCTGAAATTTTTTCATAATTCCAGATCTCTTTCAGCTGGTTTTTAATTTTATCCCTGAATGGGATTTTTGAAAGATAATTCTGGCTGTAAGCTACTTCTTCATCTACCCATTTCTTTGTAGCTTCAGAATCATTTTCCAGATCTCTGTACGGATCTGAAACTGCGGCCCCGAAATAAGTATCTGTCTGATTTCCTTTTAATGCTTTAGGATAATTCATTTTCTGAGAATAAAAAGATGCTGAAAACAAAACTCCAGCAGTTAATAACATAGGTTTAAAATTCATAGTGAACGGTTTTATCAAAAATACGTAAAGTATGTGAAATAAAAAAAGTCCCGGAAACCGGGACTTTATATCTTTAATGGCTTATCAACCAAATTATTTATTCATCAGATCCGAAACTTTCGAAGTAGAAATCAGTCAGATTCGTCACAATCTCATCCGGGCTACCGTTCCAGTAGTAGATTTTATCTCCTTCTTTAAGCTCGTACAAGCTAAAGTTCTGATCTGTTGTTACTGTTTTATCTGCATTTTTAAAATCCTGAGCGGCCTGAATCAAATATTTTTTCAGATCTTCAGCTTTTACTTTTTTGATATCTCCTGTAGGCCCGGCCGTTAATTTTGAAGGAACCTTAAAACTTACTGAATAAGCTATCTCAGCAATTTTTTCCCCTTCCATATATTCATTAGGAACAACTTTTACATCTTTAACGGTAAGCTTACCGGCTTTAAAATTTCCCAGCATTGCTGTGAAATAATCCTCTGCTTCTTTTTTGCATGCAGCCGCTGTAGCTTTAGGAAAGGCAGACAGGAAATTTTCCACACTGCTGCTCTTCATCTCTTCTGATACTTCTTTAAAATTTACCTGATAAGCGTTCTGTCCTTCTACGGTAGGTCTCAGATAATCGTTAAGCTTATTCAATGCAGCTTCATCGTTATTCACGAATGTCCCGAAGAACAGCTCGAATGCTTCTCTGGGTTTCTTTACTTCGGTCTGAGCTGCAACATACTGCCCCATCATGGTAAGCAACAGAAATAAAATAGTTTTGTAGTTTTTCATAGTTTATCTTTGATTTAATTGTTTGAAAAAGAAAAACCTCTGAGCGTTTCAGAGGTTTTGTTTTCTATGTAAAAAGCTTTAGTAGTTTTCTTCTTCTCCTTTCATTTTCTCTGCATTTTCCGCCATGATCACTGCATCGATCATTTCAGAAATATCTCCGTTCATATAAGCATCAAGGTTGTACATCGACTTATTGATTCTGTGGTCTGTAACCCTACCCTGCGGATAATTGTATGTTTTGATCTTTGCAGAACGGTCTCCTGTAGATACCATTGTTTTTCTTTGGGCCGCAATATCTCCCTGAACTTCCTGCAATTTGATATCATATAATTTGGCACGAAGCATTTCCATTGCCAATTCACGGTTAGCCAGCTGAGAACGGGCCTGCTGACAAACAACAACAAGTCCTGAAGGTTTGTGGGTAAGCTGAACTTTAGTTTCAACCTTGTTTACGTTCTGGCCTCCTGCACCTCCTGAACGGGAAGTCTGCATTTCAATATCTGCCGGATTGATCTCTACATCTACTTCTTCAGCTTCCGGTAAAACCGCTACTGTAATTGCAGAGGTATGAACTCTTCCCTGAGATTCTGTTTCCGGTACACGCTGTACACGGTGAACCCCGGATTCAAACTTCATAATTCCGTAAACACCTTCTCCTTCCACTTTCATGATCAATTCTTTATAGCCTTTCGCCGCTTCATTGGAATCTGTCACTTCATGTCTCCAGCCTTTTGCTTTGAAGTACATACTGTACATTCTGTAGATATCTTCCACAAAGATTGCGGCTTCATCACCTCCGGTTCCGGCACGTAATTCCACGATAACATTCTTGTCATCTGCCGGATCTTTAGGAATCAGCAATACCTTAAGCTCTTCTTCCAAACCGGGAATTCTGGATTGCGCTTCCAGCTTTTCCTCTTTAGCCAGGTCTACCAGATCTCTGTCTGAGCCGTCAGCAATGATCTCATCAGATTCTGCAATAGAATCCAAAGCTCCTTTGTACTGATCATAAACTCTAACAATTTTCCCCAAATCACTATATTCTTTGTTCAAAGAAGAATATCTTTTTTGGTCTGAAATGACATCAGGCTGTATAATAAGGTCTGCAACCTCATTATATCTTTGTTTTATAGCTTCTAATTTTGGAATTAATGATTTAGACATTATGGAATTTTTGTGGGTGCAAAGATAAGAATTATTAATTCAAAATTAAAGTATAAATTTTTGAAGGCTAGGGCAAAACTGTAAAAGGGTAAATCTGTAAATCTGGCCATTAGTCTTTTAAGTATCATGCTCTCTTTCGTCTGCCTTATAAAGTCTTCTGTCAACTAAGTACAGAATAATTCCAACCGCTACAATTCCCAGCCCTGTCATGCTTTCTTTGGGATTATGGATCAAGGTAAAATAGAGGATATACACACTGAATAACAAAAAAAACGTCGGGAAAATATAAAAGGCATTGGATTTAAATATTTTCCGGTCTTCTTTTTTAAGGAAGTACACCGTGGAAATTGCCAGACTTGCAAATAACTGAAGTATAAAGGCTGTATAAACAAATATCTCTTTAAAGCTTCCCGTCAGAATAATGATTGTAGCTATGACAGCATGGGCAAAAATAGCTCTTACGGGAATTCCTTTTTTATTCCCCACTGAAAGAGGCTTCCAGATATAACTTTCTTTAGCAAACGCTTGTGTCAGCCTCGAGCCCACCCACAAGTAACCGCTGATGGTCGCAATAAGCTGCAATGCAATAAAAATGTTGACCATTTTTCCAAAAGCTGGCCCCAGCATATTGACCGCTGCTTCTCCCATTACATCTTCTTTTCCTGCCAATTGACTTACAGGAGCATGCTTCAGCATAATATAATTCACAAGAATATAGCTTACCGTCACGAAAACGGTTCCTATGATCAGAGATTTGGGGAGATTTTTCTGAACATCCTTTATTTCTCCTGCAATATATGAAGCTGAGTTCCAGCCGGTATAGGAATAGGTAACAAAAACCAGGGAAGTGGCAAAAGCAGGAATCATGATCTCACCATGCCAGCTATCACTGAAATTCAGACTGTTACCCATCTGTGGTGATCCTGAAAGGGTAACGCCTAAAATAACCAGTACAATAATAAAAGCTATTTTGATCAATGTGAAAAAATTATGGAACCGGCTTGATGTTTTTAAACTGAACGATAAAGCAATAGCTACCAAAAAAATAACCGCAATGGCAAAACCGTTTCCGAAGGTATAATCGAATGCTGAAAGGTATTTCGCCATCGCCAATGCCGCCAATGCAACGGGTGATGAAAACCCGATAATGAGCGATATCCAGCTTATCAGATATCCAAACAGCGGATGGTAGGTTTCTTTCAGGTAAATAAAATCTCCACCATTCCCTTTAAAATGAGATCCCAGCTCGGCATAGCAGAAAGCTCCGAACAGTCCCAGAATTCCTCCGATAATCCATAACAGAAATATACTGTACGTATTGGTTATATCAGACAGCTGAAACCCCAGAGTAGTAAAGATTCCCGTTCCTATCATATTGGAAACAACAATAGCTGCAGCTGTTTTCCAACCGATCTTATGTGATGCAGTACTCATTTATGATTAAAAATTAAAATTAAGCCTTCCGAAAAAATGACTTCTCAATGTTCCCATGTGAACCGGCTCCTATTTGAATACTCCATAATATGAATTTTTATAGATCTGAAAATCCTCGAAGACCTCCAATACATTATTTGCCTCTACAGTAAAGGTAATATTTTTTGTAATATCATACACTTAACTTATATATATCTGTATAATGTAAATCCCGCACTTTTGTTCACAGAAATGTACTGAATCTCTTTCCTGAATAACATTGATCACTCCGGTAATAGCACCGGAACCCTATTAAGCAGCAGCATATCTCAGCACTTCAATTTTCTTCCAATAGGCAAAAAAGGCAAATTTGCAGAACAGCGAATTTGCCTTTTTATCATTTTATTGTTTGTTATCTATTGGACAATCATCTTCTGAACAGCCATTCCATTTTCTGATTTCAGATGAACAAGATAGGTTCCTGCAGGATAATTTACTTTCAGTTCGTGAGTGCCATTTTCTTTAGTAAGCCTGAAAGAATCCAGCTTTTTACCGCTCATCTCGGAAATGATAATTTCGCCGTTTTTTGCTTTGTTAAAAATGAGTTTTACAAAGCCATTCTTTACCGGATTATCAGCAATCTGAAGGGAAAGCTTGTGAGCAGCATTCACATCTGTTGTTGATAGAGCCCCTGCATAATTCCCATAAATCCTGAACTCTCCGGGTTGTAAAGTAATAGGAGCTGTGGTGGAGACAATATTTGAAACGGTATTGTCCATCAGATTTTGCCACTGCCCAGTATAAGGGAAGTAGGGAGCAACATTTTGAGCTGAAGTGGAATAATTGGCAAGAACGACCACATTTTTCATTCCGTTAATTGTGCTATCATACACGTAAATTCTGGTAATCAGCCCATCCGGGTCATTGGCAAGGTTGTTTGATTCTATACTGTAAGTCTTCGATTTGAATACAGGGTTGGTATTTCTGATGTCTATAATCTTTGCCCATGTATCATAAATGGCTTTTCTGTTTACATCCGCATCATAGCCTAATGTAAAAGCTATAGGCTTTTCATCTGTTCTGCATCCGCTGTTGATTGTTCCATCAGTACATCTGTTTATACTGAATTCGTAACCTAATTCTCCAAATTGCCAGATCATCTTCGGACCGGGAATGGTAAAGAATGTCGCACCAAATGTTTTCATTCTTTCAAGGGCCGTATTAAGGTTCTTTACACTGTAGCTTCCATTGACCGCTCCATAGGCAAGGTTTTTAAACATCAGCCTTTCTTCATCATGACTTTCTCCATAGCCCACCGCATACATATTGGTAAAGCCATGAAGGCTGTGATTCATTCTGTCATAATTGCTGTTTTCCTTGTACCCCATTGTATTTTGATTGTAAGGATCCGTCTGTTTATTCCAAAGCATAACGCCTTTTCCTTCTGCTACTTTATAATTCGCCCATTGCTGTTCTTCCGCATCCGTTCCCAAATGCTCAAAAATCATATAGGAATCAGGATCTATTGCCCATTGTCTGTCCGCATAATGTTTCATAATATCTACTCTGTCCTGCTGGTAAGCATTGGTACAGTCTTCATCATTTTCAGAGCAGCTTTGGGTAAATCCTTTTGTCAGGTCCCATCGGAACCCGTCAATGCGATACTCCGTCAGCCACTGCTGAAGACATCTTTCAACGTAATATTGCGTTGAAGGACTGGTATGGTTAAAATCATTAAATACATTATATGAATGCTTCGGAACCTGGTTGAAATAAGGATTTTCCGGCGCCACATCACCATATCCGTCCCAGTCTGGGTCGATATTCCAGAGTCTCACAAGAGGTGAACGTCCTGTTGCGTGATTAAATGCGACATCCAAAATAACAGCGATCCCGTTCTGATGGCACAGATCAACAAATTCTTTAAATTTTTCCGGCGTTCCGTATGCTTTATCCAATGCATAATGGAAAGAGGTATTATAACCCCAGGAGAGGTTACCATCAAATTCCATGATCGGAAGCAGCTCGATCGCATTGATCTTTAAATTCTTCAGGTATGAAATTTTATCGATCAGGGACTGCCAGTTTTTCTCCTGTGTAAAATCTCTTAATAACAGTTCATATACGATCAGATCTTCTTTTGCCGGTCGTTGAAAATTCGTTACCTGCCAGTTGTAAGGAGTCTGTCCTGTTTTAAATGTTGAAACTTCAAAATCCTGTCCTGCCGGAAATGCAGGCAAATTCGGATATGTAGAGGCTGAAATCCACTGATCATCATAGGAAGATAAAATCTGTGGAGAATAAGGATCCGCTACTTTTCTCAAGTCGTTTGTCCTGTATTGAAATGAGTATAGCTGCTGTGGCGTGAGTCCGTTTAATTCTATCCAGTAAAGGTCAGGGTTTGCAGTATCCCTTTTCATTAAATAGGCATCATTCACCACCCAGCTATTAAAACTTCCGATCACATGGACAAAGCTTTTACCCGGCGCATATAATGCAAGCCCTACTTTTGTCTGATCTGTAGGATGATAATTGATTCCCTGCCTGATCCAGTTTGGAACGGCTTCAGAAACCACATTTCTCGGAACCTGCAACACGAATGTGGCGTTTTTAGCATTGGAACCTTCAGTGGCAATCAACTCCATATTAGCATCTTGAGAAACGGTATAACTATAGGAAAAAGATGATGAAGGAACAGAAACGGAGTGTACAGTAACTCCATTTGCTTTCAGCTGAAAAGTCGCATTTACATTGGTATTTGCAGTAATAGTGATTGAATTTCCTGCCGGTACTGAGGTCAGGCTATTCGCCAGCGGATTGGTCAGGTTTAAATTTAACACCCCTACATTCACAAAGATATCAGGGGTCTGATGGGCTCCTGTCTTATCTTTTAATAAAAATCCAAATCTGCCGATGCCGGTTCTGCCGAAAAAAGTTGTCGGCGTAAATGTCAGAGAATAAGAATCTGCTCCGGCATTATAGATGAGCTTATTCAACTCATTTGAATTATCCCAGCTGCCGTTGGTGGGACAGTTCTGACTATTTTGATAATTGGTATCAAGAGACCAGGACCAGATATAAACAGAGTTATTGGAAACACCCCAACCCGTTTCATCAATCTGATCTCCGGGTATGGTTAACGTAATTGTATCGGTTTCATCAAAAGGATTGGGAGTAACCGTATAATTGATCTGCCCGAAATAAAATATTGCAATAAGCAGAAAAACAACAGAATAAAACTTTTTCATGTCTTTATTTTTATCGAATATAATATTATTTTTCTTTCTCTGGCTCTATTTTTATTCTATCCTGAGTAAATATGTGGTTGATTAATAAAAAAGGTCCATGAAAATTTCATGAACCTTCCAATAAAAGTAATTGTAATGAACTATATTTTTATACAGACGAAAATTGGGTCAACACACTTGGTTACTGCCCACAAAAAGGATCAGTCTTTTATTACCTTTTTAGAAATGGATTGCCCATTCTTTAATTTTAATTCTATCATATAGAAACCGGAAGGAAGCCCGTTCATATTGATCTGATTATTCGAAAGTCCTACATTCATCCTTTGCCCTGCCACATTGGTAACAGATATCGTTTCAATAGCGGAATCCGCTTTCACCGTAAGAAGATCTTTTACAGGGTTAGGATAAATATCTACTGACTGTATCTTCAATTTTACTTCTGAAGTGCTTAAGGAAGATGCAGGCTTCATACATCTTACTGATGCTCCCTGCCCTTTCATAGCACCAGCAGATGGATTAGCAATCGTTGTTCCAATATACAGGTACTTTCCTCCCAAAGTCGAGATATCTGAACTCCAGAAATACCCTCTCTGACCAACAAAAGTAAAATCACCTGTGCTGGAGCTTCTGTATCCTCCTGCCGGTAGTTTCAGATGACTTGCATATGCAGTGGCGGGGTTTGAAATACCTTCTGTATTAACCACTTCAGCCCATTCAAACTGATATGGCAGCTTCCATCCCGGACCTATTGCCTTACAGGGATCAGCTCCAATAGATGCTGTTATTTCCGCTACATTATTGCCTGTCCATTCATCAGTTTGTGCATTGGCATTCCACCAGCCCGGTGAACCGATAACAAATGAATTTATACCCGTCAGGCCTTCCGGTGTATTTACTTGTGGAACAGCTATTACGGGGGAGTCTCTCAACTGATGTCCATCATCCCATCTTCCCCATTGAAACAAATCGCCATAAGAGTTTTCATCATTCATTAAGGTAGCAACCTGAGAACTACCAAGATTTTGCTGCAACCATATATTTCCATCTCCGGCTCTTACTGTAGTATATGTTACCGGCTCTCCGTGATAAGTAAAGCTCACGCATCCTACATCACCCGTATTACTTCCCGGGTCCGTATTGCTACAGTTCTGTGGATTGCCTGTACCCTGTGCCTGTAAAGCATTTCCTGCCATGAGTGCCATCACTATTCCTGCACTTAATCTTCTTATGGAAAAATATAAATCTCCAATCATACCAACATTATTTTTATTTATTCTAAATTTAATTTAATTTTGCGCAAAAGTACCTCACATTATTAACCCGGAGTTATCATTTTCAAACTTTTGGTTATCCTTACCCTGTGCAGGGCTTTCTTAAAGATATTGTACCATGGCCGTAAAAATGTGTTGTATGAGGAAATTATCTAAAAATGGACTTTTGTTCAGATCCGAAGACATCAAAATCATTATGCAGGAAGACCTGTGTCCTGATGAATCCTTCAAATCGCATATGCTGGAGAGCAAATCGAGCTTCAATCTTCTCTTCATTCTGAGCCCTAATGTCAATCTGGAAGCTCATGACTGCGGCACAAAGTTTTTATTTAAAAAGAATCAATATATTCTGCATTACTCTCCGGAAGAAAGTACAGCTGAACTATGGACCGAAAATCAGGAAATTTTAAAGTATCTTCAGATTGAAATCAACTACCAGTATATTTTCAACCTTATCAATCCAAAGCTTAACAGGGAAAATGCAGAAATTCTGGAAAGCATGGTTCGTAATAATTTTATATTTCTTCATAAGGAAACACCTCCTGATATGACCGTCGAAATGCATATGATTGTAAAGGAAATCCTTGGTTATTCAAAAAAAGGAATCATGCAGAAATTATTCCTGGAAGCTAAGATTATTAAACTCCTTATTCTGATCTTTGAACAATTTAATGAAAAAGACAATCAGGAAGTGATCCCTAAAACACCCGAAATGATCAAGAAATTCATAGATGAAAATTACCACCGGAACATAAAAGCGGAAGAAATAGCAAGACTGATGGGCGTCAATCAAAACATCATCAGGAAGGAATTCAAAGCACAGTATCATACGACAATTGCCAATTATATATCGGATCTCAGAATGCTGAAAGCAAAGAAACTGATCACTAACAAGGAGATTATGATCAAGGAGATTGCAATAGAATGCGGATATGAGTACCTCCAAAACTTTACGCGTGCATTTAAAAAGAAATTCGGGATTTCTCCTGAGAACCTCAGGAATAACAAATAAGAAAACCGCTTAAAATAATTAAGCGGTTTATATATGTTGTTTTGCTTTGATATTGCTTTTTCAGAATTCAGGTGAAAAAGCAATGACAATCAATTAATGATGATGTCCGTGATCGTGAATGAAAGGTCCGTTCCCTTTAGGCTGGTTATAAATAACCTCTACACCTTCCTGCTCTGTAATAAGCTTTCTTCTGATATCTTCAGGGTCGAAAGGTTTTACTTTTCCGAAATACTCCTTCAAACCTTCAGTTAGCCACATTGGGATTACTAGTCCGAAGAACATGAAAATACACCAGAACCCTACTAAGAACATGATTATAAAGAAAACTGTCCACAGAAACTGGTAAAACGGCCAAAATGCTGATAATATCGTTATCATTCTCTTAAAGATTTTAGGCAAAAATAGAACTTTTTTCTTTTTTACACAAAAGATCAGCGTCCTATTTTATTATTTATTTTAATTCTATATAGATTTCAAGACCATAAGACATGAGACCTGAGATCTCAATGATTATTTCATATCTTCTCTCTTCAGGCCTTTATTGGTCTGATTAATGGGCAAGATCCGCGAAGAAATCATTTCCTTTATCATCGGTAATAATGAATGCAGGGAAGTTTTTTACTTCTATTTTTCTTACGGCTTCCATTCCTAATTCCGGGAAGTCCACAATATCTACAGAGACGATATTGTCTTTGGCAAGGATTGCTGCTGGTCCGCCGATTGATCCAAGATAGAAACCGCCATATTTATTACATGCATTGGTAACATCTTTACTTCTGTTTCCTTTGGCCAGCATGATCATACTTCCTCCGTGGCTCTGGAATTCATCTACATAAACGTCCATTCTTCCTGCTGTGGTAGGCCCAAAGCTTCCTGAAGCCATTCCTTCCGGAGTTTTTGCCGGTCCCGCATAGTAAATAGGGTGGTTTTTGAAATATTCCGGCATCGGCTTTCCGCTGTCTATGATTTCTTTGATCTTAGCATGAGCAATATCTCTTGCTACGATCAGGGTTCCATTCAGCTTTAATCTTGTTTTGATCGGGTATTTTGAAAGCTCAGCCAAAATTTCAGGCATCGGCTTGTTCAAGTCTACTTCTACGGCTTCTTCCAGGTGGGGCGGAGTATCCGGTAAGAATCTTTTAGGATCCTGTTCCAGCTGCTCAAGGAAAATACCGTCTTTGGTAATTTTTCCTTTAATATTTCTGTCTGCGGAACAAGAAACTCCCATTCCGACAGGGCAAGAAGCAGCGTGTCTAGGAAGTCTGATCACTCTCACATCATGAGTAAGGTATTTCCCTCCGAACTGCGCTCCAATAGCACTTTCCTGGCAGATCTTCTGTACTTTCGCTTCCCATTCAAGGTCTCTGAAAGCCTGACCGGCTTCGTTTCCTTCTGTCGGAAGGTTGTCATAGTATTTTGCTGAAGCTTTCTTTACGGCAGCAAGGTTAGCTTCCGCAGAAGTTCCACCGATCACCAATGCCAGGTGGTACGGCGGGCAAGCCGCTGTTCCGAGATCTGAAATCTTTTCCTTGATAAATTCTTCAAGAGATTTTTCGTTCAGTAAAGACTTGGTTTTCTGATATAAGAATGTTTTGTTGGCAGAACCTCCTCCTTTTGTTAAAAACAAGAATTCATAATAATCTCCTTTTTTAGCATAGATATCAATTTGAGCCGGAAGGTTTGACCCCGAATTCTTCTCATCAAACATCGTTAATGGCACCACCTGAGAGTATCTGAGATTTCTTTTTTGATAGGTATTATAGATTCCTTTGCTTAGGTATTCACCGTCATCCACTCCTGTGTAAACACTTTCCCCTTTTTTACCCATTACAATCGCCGTTCCTGTATCCTGACAGGAAGGAAGTGCTCCCTCAGCGGCTACAGCTGCGTTCTGCAAAAGATTATAGGCAACAAACCTGTCATTGTCTGTAGCTTCAGGATCATCAATGATTCTTCTAAGACTTTCTAAATGGGATGAACGCAACATGAATGAAACGTCTGCCATAGCCTCCTCAGCCAATAACTCCAATCCTTTCGGGTCAACTGTTAAAATTTCTCTGTCACCCAGCTTTTCTACCTTTACATAATCTGATGTAAGCTTTTTGTACACCGTATCATCTTTCAGAATTGGATACGGATCCTGATATCTAAATTCCATTCAATTTTTTGTTTGCGCAAAAATACGGCTTCCATAAAAAAACATGAGCAAAATCAGTCATTTCAATTGATATTTATAATGATTATAAATTGCGGGATTCTTCGGTTATCATTAACTTTATAAAAATTTCAATCACAATGAATTACAGAGTAGAAAAAGACACTATGGGAGAAGTGCAGGTCCCTACTGACAAACTTTGGGGAGCACAGACAGAGCGTTCCAGAAACAATTTCAAAATTGGTCCTGAAGGTTCAATGCCACACGAAATTATCGAAGCATTTGCCTATCTGAAAAAAGCAGCAGCGTATGCCAATGCGGATTTGGGAGTGCTTCCGGCAGAGAAAAGGGATATGATCGCTAAGGTTTGTGAGGAGATCCTTGAAGGGAAGCTCAATGACCAGTTTCCTTTGGTGATCTGGCAGACAGGTTCCGGAACACAGTCGAACATGAATGTCAATGAAGTAATTTCAAACAGGGCCCATGTCAATAACGGAGGAACATTAGGAGAAAAATCAGAAATCCACCCGAATGATGATGTCAACAAATCACAGTCATCCAATGATACCTATCCTACAGCAATGCACATTGCTGCTTATAAAAAGGTTGTAGAGGTAACCATTCCGGCTGTGGAAAAATTAAAAAATACATTGGCAGAAAAGTCTCAGGCATTCAAAGATGTTGTAAAGATCGGAAGAACCCACCTGATGGATGCCACACCTCTTACGCTTGGACAGGAATTCTCCGGCTATGTGGCTCAGCTGGAATTTGGACTGAGAGCTTTAAAAAATACACTGCCCCACCTTTCTGAGCTTGCTTTAGGAGGAACTGCCGTAGGTACGGGATTGAATACACCTAACGGCTACGATGTAAAGGTAGCCGAATATATTGCCAGGTTTACCAATCACCCTTTTGTAACGGCTGAAAATAAATTTGAAGCTTTAGCTGCCCATGACGCTATTGTTGAAAGCCATGGCGCTTTGAAGCAACTTGCCGTGTCTTTATTTAAAATTGCGCAGGATATCAGATTGCTTGCTTCAGGCCCGCGTTCCGGGATTGGAGAGATTTTCATTCCGGAAAACGAACCGGGATCATCCATTATGCCGGGAAAAGTAAATCCTACCCAAAATGAAGCAATAACAATGGTTTGCGCCCAGGTTTTAGGAAATGATACTACAATTTCATTTGCAGGAACCCAGGGAAATTATGAACTGAATGTTTTCAAACCGGTAATGGCTTATAATTTCCTGCAGTCTGCACAGCTTATCGCAGATGCATGTATCTCTTTCAATGATCATTGTGCAGTAGGCATTGAGCCGAACCATGAGAGAATTAAAGAGCTTGTAGATAAATCTTTAATGCTTGTAACAGCTTTAAATACTCATATCGGATATGAGAATGCCGCAAAAATTGCAAAAACAGCTCATAAAAACGGTACAACGTTAAAAGAAGAAGCCATCAACCTTGGCTTGTTAACAGCTGAACAGTTTGATGAGTGGGTAAAACCTGAAGATATGGTGGGAAGTTTAAAATAATCATATCTTATTTATTCATAGACTTAAATAAAAAACTCCGGGGAAAATCCCCGGAGTTTTTAGCGTAAATATAAAGATCAATTATTCTAATCCAATGGCAATTCCGAATACAAGGGCTTTATCATTTTTAAAAGTACTGTCCTTAAAGAAATTACTGAAATCTTTCTTTACAAACAGACTCAGGCCGTTGTAAGAGAATGTGAGCTGAGCTCCATAGATATAAGGGTTTACCTGATAATTTTCCCTGTTTCTTAATTCTCCGTTATTTCCGTCATAAATATTATTTGTAGACATTCTTGCTCCTCCGTAAACGTTTGCTCCTATTTTAAATCCGTTATAATACCTTCTGTACTGTACATCCATCCCTGCATTTTTAAGCTTAGAGAAATTATACTGCACCCCCAACGGAACCACGATATAGCCTGTCCTTAATTTACTTTTACTCAAGTCACCATTATACCGTTCCAGGTAAACCTCATTATTGGCATTTTTCGTAAAGAACATATTATTATCCAGGCGAACGGTTCTCCATGAGAATCCCAATCCGGAGGTAATTGCCCAGGGGCTTGTTCTGCTAAGCTGGTAATTCAGCTTCAACCCGAATTCAAGATTATTGGAATAGCCGATATTTTTATCCAGTTCATTATCCGAAAGGTCGTTGGTCATTGTCATAATTCCATAGGAGAAATATCCGGTAATGCTTCTGGCAGGGCGGAATTTTTTCAGAAGCTTTGCTTTCAGTTCTTCTTTGGTGGCAGCATCGGTATTAAGAAGCGAGTATCTTACCTGTTTCTGAATCACTCCATCAAGATCAAATCCTAATTCTTCAATCCTTTTGTCTATTTTCTCCGAATAACGGTCAGCAATCTGAGCTTTTTCCTTATCGAAATCAGCTTTCTCCAGGTGTTTGGTTTTAAGAGCTAACAGCTCGGTTTCCATGAGCTTCTTTTCTTCCTGAATAATGACATTGATCTGAGCAGCATATTCTTCTATTTTATCTTTCACAATAGGGCTTACTTCTGTATCTTTTTTAGATGCAAGATTAATATTCAGTCCCTTTTGTCCATACAATGAGGACGAAACAAGACATACCAATCCCATCAGGATAAATTTCTTGATCATATGATTAATTTTTAAAGTTTAATGCGTTAATTTCTATTGAGTTCTATAGTAGCAACATTGCTCCCGTCTTTTGTCTTTTCAATCACATCTTTATGTTCTACCGAGAAAAGCAATGTAGAAGGATCCACATATTTTTTCTTTTTCACCGGAATATTTAAAGTATCAGCTTTTGCCAGAATTTTCGGATCGGATATTCTTATGAGCTCCGGCTTTTTCTCCGGAAGGGCATTTTGAGTGATAATCGTATTTTTATCCGGCACCGGTATAGCGGTTATTTTTTCTTTTCTCTCCTGAGAGGAGGAACTTTTAGCATCCTCTCTTGTCGTGTTTTGTATGGCTAACTGAACATTTTCATCATTTGATTTTACAGTCATCCGATCTTCACCTGGCTTATTTACCTCTTTTGCCATTTTTGGCTGTTCTGATGAAGGTGTTTCTTTAAGGAAAAACAATACCGTACCCAAACTGAATGTCAGAATAAGACACGCAGCTATCAACAGCCAATTTACCCTTGATTTTGAAGGAGTGCTGTTTCCGGTTTGCCATTCAATCTCAGACCATAGATCCCTGGAAGGAGCCATTTCTCTTTCCCCGATCTGCTTTTTGATCTGCCCCTCAAAATTATCTTTAGACGTGTTCATTTTTCATTTTTTTTTGTTGTTGAAAGTAGATCGTTCTTAGTTTTTCTTTTGCTCTGAACAATTGTGTTTTGCTCACCGCTGTTGAAATCTGTAACGTATCAGCAATTTCCTGATGAGAATACCCTTCTAAAACATAAAGGTTAAAGACCATCCGGTAAGCATCAGGAAGCTGATCCAAAAGTTCCTGAGCATTAAAATCAAAAGCAATATCCGGATCATGAATATCCTCCTGAAAAGACTGATTGATCTCATCCAGGTAAAAAACCGTTTTATGGCTTTTGATAAAGTTCAGGCATTCATTGACAACGATCCGCCTTGCCCAGCTCTCAAGATTGGCTTCTCCTCTGAAGCTCTCAATATGCTTAAAAATTTTACAAAATGCTTTTATGAGGCAATCTTCAGCCTGATACAAATCATTGATGTAGCTTCTGCTTACACTCAGAAATCTCTTTACATTCTGCTCATAAAAGAATTTCTGTGCAGCCGGATCCTGTTTCTTCAGGCGGCTTAGCAAATCTTCTTTTTTATTTCCGAACAAAAATTTCATTCCAATGCTGTTTCTACTATAAAGACAATGAATATCGAAAAAGGTTACACAAAAAAATATTTTTCTAAAAAAAATTTGATTCATTGAATCATGAAAAAAGGTAGAAGCTCTTATCTTCTACCTCTGTTCCGTTTTATAAGGCAACTTCGTCCGGCCGGGAAACCTGGTCTGCAAAATACTGTTCAAGGTCCTTTAAGGTCTCCGGATTGGTCTGAATATCCTTTACAAGCCGGCCTTTATTCACTACAACAATCCTGTTGCAGACTTCCGTGGTATGGGAGAGATCATGGCTGGAAATAAGAAACGTTACTCCATCCTGTTTGGATAGTTCTTTGATCAGATTTTTAAGTTTGATCTGGGTAGACGGATCAAGATTGGCGAAAGGCTCGTCGAGAATGATGATCTCCGGATTTCCGATAATGGCTCCTACAATCCCAACCTTTTTCTGGTTTCCTTTTGAAAGGTCACGGATATATTTTCCGGAGGCAAGAATTTCCCCATTAAAAAAATCATGAAAAGGTTTTAAAAATTCTTCTACAGAAGCCTTATTCTGCCCCCTGAGCTCTCCGATAAAATAAAAATATTCCTCCGGTGTCAGATAGCCGATGAGAAAAGTATCATCTACAAAGGCTGAGACTTTATTCTTCCAGGCCTCGGATTCATTCACTTTGATCCCGTCAATACTTACAAAACCTGTTGTTGCCTGAATCAGGTCCAGCATCAGGCTGAAAAGCGTTGTTTTTCCTGCGCCGTTGTTCCCTACAAGGCCAAATGTTTCACCCTTAGGAATCTCAAGGTGCTCAATGTTCAGAACAGTGGCTGTTCCGTATGTTTTGGATAAATTATTTATACTGATCATGACTTAACCTTTATTTTTAAATGCTTCAAGCGTACTGTACTTTTCTTTTTTGTAATGTTTTACGATGATATCGAAAATCTTTTCTCTGAACAGGAATCCTATAAATCCCAAAACAGCAACGCTGATGACTGCTGCTGTAATTCCTGAGAAATATTTCACAAGGGCAAACACAGCCATTGGAAGTGCCATTTTAGGAATCAGCAGAAGCAATGCCACCATGTTGAAGCTTCCTTTCTGTCCAAGTCTTTTTTCTTTGGAATTAAGATCGATCTGTGTTTTATTGAACGCTCCTGACCAAAGCGTAAATTGAGAATTTACCCCAATATTGTATAACCCTGCGGCAAAGAACGTTATATAGATCTCCCAGCCAAAATAGATGTAAAACAGAGCAAGGATCATGGAAATCCCCGTTACAATATTCATCAGCCACCATTTTCCTTTTAGATATTCTTTATAAGGAACATTCAGGGTCATCATCAAAGGATAATAGGAACTGTCAAATGCAGGAACTCTCTGCCCAAACAGAAACTGGAATCCGCCGGTTACAAAAAGTCCCATAAACATGATCATAGCCGGTGTTTTATAGAGCACGGAGGTATACATCAGCAATCCGTAAAAAAGAAACATAAAGCTTCCTAACAGAATTCCTTTTGTCACTTTATTACGCCGCAGCATTTTGATATCATTATTGATAAAAGTTCCGGTAACGCCATATTTATTCAGGAAGGCAATATTTTCTGTTTTACCTACTGTTTTCTTTGCCTCAAGTCCCTGGTCGAGATAAAATTCTTTCCGCACATACCGGAAGCATACCATCCAAAGCCCTGCAAACAGAACGATTGGAATCAACACCCAATAAGGTTTTTCATATAAAGTATAGAAAGCAGCTTCTGAGTAAGACAGCACCGGAATAATATGGTAATATCCCAGAATACTTATAATCACAAAACACACCCCTATGATCACAGCTATTGATTCTTTGCCATTTAGGAAAATATTGATAAAATTATTCAGATAAAACAGCATAGAAATTCCTATAAACCATGCCAATACTCCCGGAAAGCTATACCCATTGAATAAAGCAATCCCGGAAAATGTAATAAAGAACAGGGAATTCAGCCAGCTGAATGCCGACAGAAAAGTTTTGGCCAGCATATAATTGACCAGGACATTTTTTCTGATATTGAGAGTAAGAAACGGCTTGATATTCTGCGTGGGCATTTCCTGCCACAGATATTTAAGAATCAGATCAATACCCCATGCAACAATTAAAAACCGGGATGCTATCAGTAAGGGGTTCTGATGGAGCTTTTCCTGCACATAGAAAAAAAAGACCCCTGCTCCGATTATGAGGCACACCATGAAATAAAAAATCCCGAAGAGCTTCAAAATTTTCATGGCAAGATTGATCCCTAAAGAACTACCACGGAAGAAGCTTTTGATTTCCAGTCTAAGAAACTTTAGAAACATATTTTTCAGTTTTTTAATATTAGTAAATATAACCTTAAATATGTTACAGATTTAATCGGAAAACTTCTGATTATTTGCAAATAACAAGAATTAAAATAAAAAAAGTATTTCCCAAGTAGTTTTTGTATTGATAATTATATTCTACTTTCAAATGTAGGAGACATGCTCAATTATTTATAGGGGTCTATTAATTAGTAAAACACTAATGCTTTTACACGGCCCGCATTGATAGCGTTGCTTACCGTAATTGGTTTTGCCATATTTTATAAAATCTTCACCAACATATTTGGAACATGAATAAATTTTTACATTCATAAAGAACTGTTTATTTCATAAAATAGAAAGAGCAACTGTTATAGTTACTCTTTCTTTGAATATTTTAATGGAGATTTTCTTTGGTAATGCCTATAGACATTGTATACCAAAATATCTGAAACATTACCGGAACCTTAACTATTAATTATTGCCATGTATGAAATGTAATACCTGATATAAACCTTTATAAGGTCTCCCTTTTTCGAGGTTTAAAATAAAATACTCTTCGTTTTTTGTTTTTATCTTCAAACGAGTAAATTTTTCTTTATTCATTACACCATTTTTGAATTCTTCTAATGCTAAATTGACCTGAATAATATCATTCAGATTTATAAACAATTGATTTCCTTCCTGACAATTTAAAATTCTAAAATTTGTAAGTAGAAACCAATTTAAATCATTTTCATAGTAAACAATAAGCGGATTTTCTTTTTCATTTAATTTATGAAATAAATTTTCATATTGCTTTTTATTATTTTCATTAATGATTTTTGTATTCAAACCTTCTCCTCCTTTTCTTTTAAAAATGGCTAGATATATTGATGATTTATCATTCATAACTATTACTTATTTTTACTTCTCACCCATGCCATAGGGGCAAGCCTTGAACCACCATTCTGATATTTCCAACTGGCAAGGAATTGATTAAATGCCATTCCCATGGCAAAGATATTTAGGAAATAATTATCTCACTTATTCCATGTACTGGCTTTTCCTCTACCGGGTACATTTATTCCGTTATAAAAAAATATTGTTGAATAAATAAAACATTAAATTATAGTAGATATTTATAAAGCTTTTCTATAGTATAGTTCAATAATATTATATATAACAGAAATTCCTCTTGATTAATTTCAAGTGAGATAAATATAAATAATTCTCATTTCATAATGTAATCTCACCGGTAAACTTCCCTGTTTTGGGAAGTCTTCAAAAACAGGGAAGTGTATCATGTATATTCTATAGATTTATAAATTTTATAGAAAAAATAATAATATGCTCTTTTCATTTTTAAAGTTTCATTGCTCCTGGCCATATTTGCCAGTATGGGTTAAAACTGTTTTCTTGACTTAGTCTTGATTGATCTTCCATTGCACCTTCCCATCCTGAATGTCCATTTTGGTTCTCAGGATAACCAGCCAGTGTGTTATAACCTTCATGCTTCAGTCAAAAAGGATAGTAGCTGTTTTCTTCAATAATCTCAATTGCTGTTTCTAGTGAAACTTATTTTATAAAATTAGAGTATTGAACTTTCAATACTCTAATTATTTTCAATATTATCAAAAATAGGAGTATAAAAAGTATAAACTTTTGTCTCAAAAAAGGTAACAACTCCACTTTATTGAACTGAACACTATCTCTATATTTATTTTTTTCTTTTACTATTTTTATTGTATCATATGGAGGAGAAAGTGGTGATTTATAAACTTGTTCTACTAATGCAACATCCGAATTTAGAAGTTCAGAATTAGATACAAAAGGCAACAATGATGCTATATCAATTCCTAATTGAAAACGATCCGGACTTACATTAACAGCTTTAAATGCTCTTCCATAGCCATTTAATATATACTCAAATAAATTATTAGGATCAATATTATCTCCTGGTCTAAGCTTATTAAGCGTTTCCTTGTCAGGATCATTCGTTCCCCCCAAAAAACTATAAAACATTTCATTGGTTGTTCCTATGAATCCATTTATAGAATTTGCTACATAAGAAGCTGTTCTTCCAATAAGACCATATACTCCTGTATTTCCATTATATTTATCCATGTAAGCATTAAACTGGCTTAGTATCTGATTTCCCCAACCAGAGCTGCTTCCACTTAAAATAATTTCAGGAACATTAATGATTGCATCTCCAATACCTCCTTCAGCATAATTGGTATTAAGACTTAAGTAACTTCCGTTATACCCCAGGAGGATATTGTTACTGTCCTGAAAACCAAATCCTGTATTATGCCAGTTTCCTCCTAAATTAAAAATAGTATCAATTAATCCTAAACTCAAACCTCCACCTCCGCCTGCACTCGGAGTAAAAATTGTTGGTACATTACCTGACCACTCATCCATAGACATTCCCGTTGCGCCTTTTCCGCCTGCAAGATAATACGAAGCGGCTCCACCAGAGCTTATATTCCAGCTCCACGTATCAGGAGCATAAGCTTTTCTCCCATCCGGGTCGATAAAGCTTACCGGGTTGTTTAACGCATAATTGTAAGGCGAAAACCTTCTTGTGGTCTCTGCTAATGGGTCTATTACACCCCATCTTCCAATATCACTCATATACATTCTTGCACCATAGTCATACATTCCACTTTCCGTCTGCAATTCTTTTCCATTATAACCATAGTTATAGGAAGGGTTGCCAGTAATGCATTATAGCCTTCATGCTTCAGCCCAAAAGGATAGTAGTTGTTTTCTATTTATTTAAATTCAAGTGCTAGCAAGGATTTAAAAGGTTACCTATTTCCATACTCATTATAAAATTTTAGAATAACTTTTTCAAGTTTATCAAAGTCAGTTTTTAGGGCACTCGATGATATTGAAATAGGTGTTCCATAACTTTGTAGAGTATTTTTAAGTATTCTCTTTTTTAACCGGTTATTTACATTTAAATACTTTTGTGGATCTTTGACATCTATAAGCAAAAAATTCTGAGAGGCTACAGAAATTGTTTTAATTGAAACTATGTCTTTCCAGTCAATTAAACCTACGCTTGCAAAGCTAGAATTATCAGTTATACCTTTCTCATCAATAATAAGATTAAACTTTTTTAACAAAAAGCCTTTACATAAAATTGGCAAACAAAAACCTGCTAATAAAATTGCACAAATGCCCACTATCCGGATAAAAAAAACATTTCGAAATATTCTTGATACTAATTTTTCAGGATTTATTGTCATAAAAACTCCCAATAAAAGTATTAACAGGCAACCTAATATTAATAAAAGTAATTTAATATTACTACTTTTAATTTCAATTGTATTCATTTTTTTTTCAATTTACCATTTAAAATAATCTTCAGCTATACCTTCTACATAATCACCACCTAGATATCCACCTAATATTCCTCCAATAATTCCACCAGCTGCTAAGCCAATTGCTGCCCCACCAGGGCCACTAATTAAGCCACCAACTCCTGCAAATACTTTTCCTAAGGCCCATGCTCCCATGGCAGCTCCAGCAAGTCCCCCTGCAACTCCTGTCACAGCAACTTTTGTATTATTTCCTATTTTCCATTTGTCTTCATAAACTCCATAACCTATTTGACCGGCACTAATTATATGGCCTACCATTCCGGCTCTTTTCGCATATTTTCCATACATTGCAGTAGTGTTGACATAGCTACT
>NZ_JBSICB010000010.1:0-164624 GCF_058245615.1 Chryseobacterium sp. UF-290 | reverse complement strand
ATCTTTTATCTTTTATCTTTTATCTTTTATCTTTTATCTTTTATCTTTTATCTTTTATCTTTTATCTTTTATCTTTTATCTTTTATCTTTTATCATAAAAAAAACCTCCTTCACAACGAAAGAGGTTTTATTTATATCTGAATAATTTCAATTTATTTTTTTGCTCCAATTTTGCTCCACGTATCCATAACGAAAAGCAGGAGAAGACCAAGAGCTGCTGCTGCAGCTGAAAATACGAATTTAAGATTATCTTCATCCCCTAAAATATCTGTTTGCCAGTTGATAGCGTAAAGATTGATGGCAATGAAAACGATAAATACGACTAGAAATACTTTATAAAACTTCTGCATGATACTTAAAAATTAATATAATTCTGCACCAATTGAGCAAAATTTGCGGTGAATAATTTAATTGAAATCGCCAAAAGGATGATTCCGAAAACTTTCTGAAGGATCATCAGGGTAGCATCCCCTATCTTTCGTTCCAGCCACTTCGCTGATTTCAGCACCAAATATACGAAAATTGTATTAAGAATAATTCCGCAAATAATATTAATATCATGAAATTCAGCTCTGAGAGATAAAGCCGTCGTCAGTGTTCCGGCCCCCGCAACCAGCGGAAATGCGATGGGAACAATAGATGCAGCTTTTGCTTCGGTCGTTTTATTGATCTCAATTCCTAAAATCATTTCCAGCGCTATGACAAAAATCACAAATGCCCCGGCAATGGCAAAGGAATTTACATCTACCCCGATCAGCTTAAGGATCTTATTTCCAACAAACAAAAAAACGATCATAATCGCTCCGGCAGTAACCGCAGCTCTTCCTGCTTCAATTTTTCCAAATTTTTGCTGAAGCCCCACTATAATGGGAACAGACCCAATAATATCGATAACGGCAAAAAGTACCATGAAACTGGTAACAATCTCTTTAATAGAGAAACCATCAAAAATTTCCATCTCTTTGTAATTAAAAATTTCGCAAAAATATGAAAATAAACTGATTATTTGCTAATTTGTGAATATAAATTAACAATTGTTTTCAAAAGTTCTTCAAGACCTTCATTTGATTTCACAGGAGCATATTTTTCCATTTGAATTTTCTGCTGCAAATTGCTGTATTCTTCTGCTATTGAAGAACCTTTGTGCTTTTCTAGAAAAGTCTTAAATTCTGCGGCAGTGCCCAGGAAATACTGATTTCTCACTTCCTGATCCAATTCTTCCAGTGTCACAAAGAACTTTTCATATTCTCCATTATCCTTAAGGTTTTCAAGGTAGCCAAAATAATCATTGATATCCGTTTTCATCAGCTCTCTGATTTCCTTTTCTGTTTCAGCCACTGATCCTAAAGGTTTTGAAGGTACAGTTTCCCTAACTAATGTACGTTTTTTTTGCCAAGTTTTAAATAACAGATAGGCAACAAATAATCCTAGCAGAATAGCAATATTGATCAAAAGGATATTCCAGTGGAACTTACTTTTTTCTTTTACTTTAAATGAAGTTGTTTTTAAGACCGGTGTGTTTACCGTCTCAAGCAGGTTGTTCGTATATTCATTTACCTTTTCTACGGCAGAACGGGATTCCAGGATCTGGTCATGAGAGAAAGCATTTAAAGCTAACGTTTTCTGACCAAGATCTATATATTCCCTGTTTTCAGGATCGAAGAATGCAAAGTGTTCCGTCTTTATGGATATTTCACCGGACTTGTTCGGGATTACCACATAATTCGCCATAATCTCACCTTTCATCCCTGTAGTTCCGGGGGAGACTTTAGAGGTAATCTTTGGGGCAAAAACCTCATAATCAGGAGATGCCGCGATCTTAGGCAGCTCCATATCCGGCAAATTCCCTTCTCCGGAAACTTTTACCACAACATTCAGCGGTTTTTTAGCCTCAATTTTTTCTTTGGATGCGTTATAAACACTTACATTGAAATTTCCTACAGCGTTTTTGAAGCATTCAGGAGCTCCCTCCGGAAGTTTTCTGACGTTAAGCTTTACTTTATTGGAAACAATTTTACTTTTATTGGAATAAGAGCTTACAGATGCAGATACAGCGGGAACTTCCACATATCCTGCTTCATTCGGGAATACCATAAAGACAGCCAGAACCTGTGAGGGCATGTTTGCATATCCTGAAGGATCTATTTCAGACTTATTGAAGTTAACCGGGTGCACATTGATATTGTCCTGTTGCGGAAGGCGGATGTTCTTTACTTTCCGAAGATTATCCATATTTCTGGAATAAACCCTCAGCACAGCAAGGGTAGCCTGATCCTGATAGACTTCCCTGTCTTCTATCTCCATATTCAGGTACACATCATTGGAAGTATTACTTGCCAGAGATCTTTTTTCGACAATATCACGGATATTGACATCGAAAGGTTCTGTTTTGTAGATCCTGTTATTGACCGTAACCAATACCGAACCGATTTTTATTTTTCCTTTCTTCTTCGGTTCAAGGGCAATTCTTGATACTTTTTGAGTGATTAATGTATTGGTCGAAGGATCAATAACGGTATTGGTCACAGATCCGCTTCCTATAATATTGAATTTTGAAAGGTCCGGAAGCTGAAAGCCTGTCTGCTGTACAAGGTCACTTCCGTTCAGTTCCAAAACAATAGTAAGATTTACAATATCCTTTCCTCCGTATTCGGCCTTGTCTGCATCCAGGGAAAGGCTTACCTGTCCGTAAGTAATCACGGATACCAGTGTGAGCAATATGTAAATCAGTTTGTTCTGCATCACCAATCTTTCTCGTTGCTTTCAGGCATCGAATAAGAATTTTTGTTTAAAATTCTTCTGGCGGTTTCTTTTTCTTTTTCGTTGATTTTATCTAAGATCGCATTTTCAAGGTTCTTTGGCATTCTGCCTTCATTATTCTGATTCTGCTGAGGGTTGTCACCCTGCTCACTTTTACCTTCATTCTGCTGGCCATAGCCCTGATCCTGTTTCTGGTCTTTATCACCTTTCTGATCTTCACCTTTGTTCTGATCATCACCACCGCTGCCTTTTCCTGAGTTATTCTGCTGGTTTTTCTGTTGTTTTTCTTTTTCTTTCAGCTTGGCAATTTCATAATTTTTCCGGGTTGCCTCACTGTATGGATTTTGCTTCAGCGCCTTTTTATAATAATCTGCCGCCTTTTCCGGCTGGCTCATCTGCATATAAGCATTTCCTAAATTGTGAAGGGCTGCAGCTTTATCAGGAAGGGTCTGGGAAAGCTTCTCAGCCTTTTCAAATTCCGCTTTTGCCTCTTCATATTTTTTACTTTTATACAAAGCATTCCCCATATTGTAGTGAGCCGTAAAATCCTTGTCATTGGTTTTTACTGCTTCCATGTATTTTGAGGATGCTCCTTCATAATCTTTGCCGTCAAACTTTTGATTACCTTCGTGAACTAATGTCCTATAATTTTCCTGCCCAAACAAGGAGCCTGAGAATGAGAAAGTAAGAATAAACGATAAAAATATGATTTTAGTATTCATTACTTGCAAAATTATTCCTTTATATGTTAAGAAACAGAGTTTTATTTGTTAAAATTCGGTTAAAGTACCTATAGAATTTCTTCTATAGAAAAGGGAAAACTACACATTAAAATCTTTTTTAGGATTAAAAATATAAATTAAAAAGAAAAACAGGATAGATACCGCCAGAAAATACTGATAATAATGATTGGCATTCTGTGATTTTACCAGGGTTTCAGCTCCTGAAGACTTCCTGTTAACGGCATCAATGATCCTGTCCGGAGCTTCATTCAGGTTATTCCCGTCAATATAGGTACCCCCTGTAGATTCTGCCATTTTTTTCAGGGCTTCTGTCTGTCTTTTTGAGATGACCGTTCCTCCATTGACATCTGTTTTGTATCCCATCAACTGGCCAAAGACATATTCAGGAACCGGAGCACCTTCATCAGTACCTATCCCTACGGAAGTAACGCTGATCCCTTCTTTATTCGCAAGCCTTATCGCTGCATTATCATTTCCTTCATTATCCTCTCCGTCACTCAGCAATATTACTTTTCGGGACCCTTTGCTTACATTTTTAAATTTTTCAACGGCAGCCTGCATTCCCTTCAGGAAATCTGTTCCCTGGACTTGCATAGAATTGGTTTCAATACCGCTGATATAGGTTTCCGCAGAATTATAATCGGTAGTCAGAGGCATGATTGATATCGCCTGCCCGGCAAATATGACAATTCCGACCTTATCATTTTTCATCTTCTGCATCGTTCCCAGCATCAGATTTTTGGCTTCGGCAAGACGGCTTGGATCAATATCCTCCGCATTCATCGAATTGGAGACATCCAGCATAAAGATCACATTATTCAGCTTCTGAGTACTTTTTACCTCTTCTGAACCATTCAGAAGGTCTATGATCGAAAAGATCAGAAACAGAGTTCCCAACAGATATAATGCAGGAAAAAACTTTGTAAATCCTGACTTTTTTTCAAACAGGTTATCATGAAACTGGCTGGCTGCAAAAACTTCTCTCTTCCTGCTCCTCCATTTCAAAAAACGGATCAGAAAAGAGGCTAACAGTGGCAGAAGCAACAGTAAAAACAAATACCAATAATTTCCTAAAGACCAACTCATCAGCTTAAAATTTTATAAAACACCCATCTCAACAATGCATCCAGTACCAGCATTCCCAAAGCAATCCACAGGAATATCTTGAAATATTCATCGTAATTGTAAAGTTTTGACACTTTCACATCAGATTTCTCCAGCTGGTTGATCTCGTCATATACTTCTTCAAGGCTGCTGTTGGAAGTAGCCCTGAAATATTTTCCTCCTGTAGTCTGTGCAATTTCCCGCAAGGTATTTTCATCTATGGTTACCTCCGTCTCTGTAAAGATCAGGTCACCAAAGATATCCTGTGAGGTAGGCATCAGCGCGTATCCATTGGTTCCGATTCCTATGGAATACACCTTTATATTATTATTTTTTGCCAGTTCAGCAGCGATCTGAGGAGGAATGGCATTCTGAATATTGCTGACCCCATCAGTCATCAGAATGACCACTTTACTTTTAGCTTTACTTTTTATCAAATGATTCACTGCAACGGAAAGTCCTTCTCCAATAGCCGTCCCCGGTTCAAGACCTGCAGAATTCAGGTGTTTTATTTCATCAACCACCACCTGATGGTCCGAGGTGACCGGAACTTTCGTAAAGGCCTCCGCAGCATAGGCTACGACTCCTATCCTGTCATTGGGACGCTTTTGGACGAACTTTACAGCAATATCTTTCAATGCGGTGATACGGTCAGGATTCAGGTCTTTTGCCAGCATACTGAGAGAGACATCTATTGACAGCATGATATCAACGCCTTTGGTATCATCCCTGTCCTGTGAAACCGTAAACGTTCTCGGTCTGGCCATCGCAATGATCAGAGCAGAGAGCATGACATACTTTGATATTTTTAATAAAAAAAGGGCTCCGCGAATCCCGCTGCTGTCATCCATATTTTTCACGGTAGGGACTTTTATTCCTTTTCTTTTCCGTTTACCTGCATCTTTTATAAGAAGAGGGATAAACAGCAGAAAAAGCAGCAAGAACCATGGACTGTAAAACTCAAAATTAAACATCCTTTCTCAAGTTTTCAAATTCCAGATCTTTGGAGGATCTTTTTACAAAATCTCTGATATTGGCAAAGTCCTTTTCCATCGTTTCCTGATCCGGAAATGTCTTGGCAAACTTCACAAGGTCTCCCCTTAAGAAAACGTCTTCCACTATTTTCTCATTATCCTGGGAGATCGTATTATTATTCTTCATCACCTCAATAAGATCGTCAGTAAGAAGTACGTCCGCAGGAAGATGATATTGTCTGGTAATAAACTTTCTGGAAATATCGATCAGCTCTACATAGAACGAACGGAAATCACCTCCTTCAATATATTTTTTCTTTTTAAGGGAATCGAGTTCCTTCAATGTCTGATTCGTTGCTACTACCGGAGAATTCTTTGACTTTCTTCCCCATTTTACAATCATAATGATGGCAATAAGCAGGGCAATAGCAGCCAGCGCCGCCAGAATATAGAACTTATAGAGCTCCCAATAGTCTTTAGCAACAAGCTGTACTTCCTTATTTTTCATGATATCATTGATCTGATCCGCTTTCTGAGCTGTATTAATGACATCTATTTCATAAGGAATGGTCTTAAGTACCTTATCTCCTATCTTAAATTCAAGTTCGGGAATGGTAAATTTTCCTTCTTCAAAAACGGCGAATTCAATTTTCCTTTCGTAAGAATTGGCAGTCTGCCCGATGCTGTCCTTTATTTCTTCAAAATGAAAGGGAAGCAGCTCGTTTTTCGGGGCGGAAATTACCTGCTGCTCGTTAAGGTTATCGATCTTGACGACAAGATGGTTGACCTCACCTAAGGCAATTGTTTTCTTCTCTATATTGGAAGATAATATCTGTGAAAAAGCATTCGCACAGATCAGAAAAGATAATATTAAAAGTATTTTTCTCAATGTTAAAATAATAAAGGCTGATGCCTGATGTTTTTATTTACGGGATATACCCATTGTTATTTTTTCTGAAAATAATTATACAATAATTTTGAATAATCTGAACCGGTATTGATATTCATAAAGCCGGCTGAGCTGTTGGCAAAATCATCTTCTAAGGTTCTTAATTTTTTCTTTTGAGCTTCGGCAAAGGTATATCTCCATCTTGCACTGGAAGTATTGGCCCAGATTTGCTTTCCTGTTTCCGCGTCATATAAAAGCGTATAGCCCACATCAGGAATTTCATTATCCTTTTCATCATAGATCCTCATCCCCAGCAGCTGATGTTTCTTTGAGGCTACCCTCAGCATCTTGGAATCATATTCATCCTCAAAGTCTGAAAGCAGAAAAACCAGCGATTTTCTTTTAAAGATCCCCATCATATATTCAAGGGCCTTGTCTACTTTAGATTCTGCCGGGATATAGTCTGCGGTCAGAATATTACTGATGATCGAAAGGATATGCTTTCTTCCCTTCTGAGGGGGAATTACTTTATATACTTTATCCGCAAACAGGATCAGTCCTACCTTATCATTATTTCCTGCTGCTGAAAATCCCAGGCTCGCAGCGATTTCCGCCACATATTCCCTTTTCAGCTGTACTTTGGTTCCGTAATCCATTGAAGCGGAGATATCCACCAGAAGCATCATCGTCAGTTCTCTTTCCTCTTCCATTACTTTTACGAAAGGCTCACGGAAACGGGCTGTTTTGTTCCAGTCGATTCTTCTAATCTCATCTCCAAACTGGTACGGACGCACTTCAGAGAAGGTCATTCCCTGCCCTTTGAAGGCACTGTGATATTGCCCCATCAAGGCAGCTTCCGTCTTTTTTCTGGTACGGATCTCGATCTGCTTTACTTTTTTTACAATATCTTTTATCTGCATAAACGAGATGGGTTTAAAGTTCTAAGTTTAAGGTTTGATGTTTAAGCTGTACTGAACAGGAGGTTGAAATAATAAACTTCTAATTTCTAAAATCTAACTTCTAACTTCTGAACTCAATGGAAACATTCGACCATTCATTATCAAACTTAGGACTGTATTTTTTATAAAAATTGATTGCCGGCTCATTCCAGTTCAATACCTGAAATACCATTCCGTTATAATTATTATTTTTTCCGTATTCCAATGTGGTATCAAATAATTTCTTTCCGATCTGCATCCCTCTCATTCTTTCTGTTACCACCAGATCTTCAAGATATAATCTTCTTCCTTTCCAGGTTGAATATCTGTCATAATATAATGATATTCCCACAATTTCTCCATCTGCTTCAGCTACAAAAGCTCCCCAAACCGGAGATTTTCCAAAACCATCTTCGGTAAATTCGTTTAATGTAACGGTAACTTCATGCAAAGCCTTTTCATATTCCGCCAGTTCCCTGATCAAATCCAACATGGAAGCACAGTCGTCCTGAACGGCTTTTCTAATAATTACATCACTCATTATGGTGCCTGTATTTTTGCTAAAATTCTGTTGATGATCTCTTCTGTTGTAATTTCTTCAGCTTCAGCTTCGAAGGTTAAGCCCATTCTGTGTCTCAATACATCTTTAGCCAATGCTTTTACATCCTCAGGAATCACAAATGCCCTGCCTTTTAAGAAAGCATATGCTCTTGAAGCGATAGCAAGATTAATTGAAGCTCTTGGAGAGGCTCCGAAACTGATATAGTTCTTCAGCTCAGAAAGGCCGTAGTTTTCAGGATAACGTGTTGCGAATACCATATCCAGGATATATTTTTCAATTTTCTCATCCAGATAGATCTGATTGATCAGCTCCCTGGCATCTACAATATCCTGAAGCGAGATCACAGGCTTCACGGTAGGCTGATGTGAAGTGGAGACCATTCTCATCACCTGTCTTTCATCTTCAAAAGCAGGGTAATCTATGGTACATTTCAGCATAAAGCGGTCACTCTGCGCTTCCGGCAATAAATAGGTTCCCTCCTGATCGATCGGGTTCTGGGTAGCCAATACCAGAAACGGCTTGGGCAGCTTCATGGTTTCATCACCAATAGTCACCTGCTTTTCCTGCATCACCTCCAAAAGAGCTGACTGCACCTTCGCCGGCGCACGGTTGATCTCATCCGCCAGCACAAAGTTGGCAAATACAGGTCCTTTTTTTATAGAGAAATCATTGTCCTTGATATTAAAAATCATTGTTCCCACTACATCGGCAGGAAGCAGATCCGGAGTAAACTGAATTCTTGAAAATTCACCATGAACGGCATCAGCTAAGGTTTTTATCGCCAGGGTCTTGGCCAATCCCGGTACTCCTTCAAGAAGAATGTGTCCATTGCCTAAAAGACCTACCAAAAGGCGGTCTACCATATATTCCTGGCCAATAATAACTTTGTTGATTTCCTGTCTCAGAAGAGAAAATAAGTAGTTTTTTTCTTTTACTTTTTCCGTCAATTGACGGATATCTTCTGCTTGATATGTATCTGACATAGCTTGATTTAAAATAAGTGGTAAATTTCTGATAAATACTTGCATTAATCAACACAATGAATGCCATTTTTGAGTTAAAGTTTGTTAAATATTCCAGTATTGATGCAATACCCGGAACATCTGAAAGCTTAAAACTCAATAAGATTATCAGATTTTTCATAAAAATATATAAATTTTGCTTTAATCGCCTGCTCAAAAATTGTCATTTCCAGTTTATTAAACTATTTTTGGAGATTAAAAATTCTGCAAAAATGAATTATCATTTTCAAGCACACAGACAGGTAAGAAAAAATCTTCTGGACATCCTTCAGAATACTTCCCATGAAGATCTGCTGCTGATTCCTGACGGTTTCAACAACAATATTTACTGGAATATTGCACATACTGTTGCTACCCAGCAGCTGCTGCATTATTACCTGAGCGGAAACCCTTTCCGTATTGATAAGTACTGGATTGAAACCTATAAAAAAGGAACCTTACCGAATTTAAACGTTCATAAATCCGAAGTGGAAGACTTAGAGTTCTTACTTACAGAAACTTCGAAGATCTTAATGAAAGATTATGACAGTGATTTCTTCTCAGACTACACTCCCTACACTACAAGCTTCGGGATGGATCTGAAAAGCATTCAGGATGCCATTATCTTCAACAATATACATGAAAGCCTTCACTATGGCTATGTGATGGCACAGAAAAGAGCAATTTTAGGAGAGAAAGGAAGATAGTGAATCTTGCTTGCTGCGCAAGTCAATTGTCAATAGTGAATCTTATACATTTCAAAATTGGCTTACGAAGTAAAATTCACTATTGACAATCCACTTTATAATATATATAATAAATTTTCAATGAAAGACGATTTTATTTTCGGGCTGCGTCCCGTGATTGAAGCAATTGAAGCGGGAAAAACGATTGACAAGATCTTTGTGCAGAATGCACTTCAGGGTCCTATTTATGCTGAACTGAAAGCGATTTTAGCTAAAAATAAAATCCGTCCCAATTATGTTCCGGTTGAAAAACTGAACCGTTTTACAAGAAAAAACCACCAGGGTGTGGTGGCTTTTATTTCGGATGTTCCGTTTCATAAAGTGGAGGATATTGTTCCACAATTATTTGAAGAAGGAAAAACACCTTTCTTATTGATTCTGGACAGGCTTACCGATGTAAGAAACTTCGGAGCTATCTGCAGAACAGCAGAATGTGTAGGGATTGATGCTGTAATTATTCCTGAAAAAGGAGCGGCACCCATCAATTCTGACGCCATAAAAACCTCTGCAGGAGCTATTTATAATATTAAGATCTGCAAAGAGAATAATCTTGCCCATACAGTAGATTTCCTTCAGCAAAGCGGAATTTCCGTATATGCTGCCAGTGAGAAGGCACAAAAGTTAATTTATGATGTCAGCTTCACAGAACCATGCGCTATCGTTATGGGAAATGAAGAAACAGGGATTTCCAAGGAAGTATTGCATCATTCTGATGAAAAAATAAAGCTGCCAATTGAAGGAAAGACCCAGTCTCTGAATGTTTCTGTAGCATGTGGGGCAATCTTGTATGAGGCCGTAAGACAAAAAATGACAACAGTATCTAATCCTTAAAACCTACTTTCAGAATGTACTTCGGAACCATTATAAATGAAGTAAAATCATTCTTGGTACGAATTCTGCACAATCTGACAGATCTTCTAAAAAAAGATCAGCCATTGCAGAAGACTTTTAATAAATAGTAGAATTTAAAATTAAAAAAATTAGAAAATGAAAAACATAGCAGCTCTGGCGCTAATCTCATCTATAGCCCTTGTATCCTGTAAAAAAGAAACAGCAAAAATAACCAAGGTAGATCCCAAAACGGGAAAAACAGTGACGGTGGAAGTTCCTGCCGATTCTGTGGCAAAAGTTGCAGAATATCCGGCCATTAAAGATTCCGCGGGGATCGTTACCCAGTCTTTCAAGCTCGAAAAAGGAAAAACATATCCTCTTACAACTTACCAGAGAGATGTAAAAACGATGACAGATCCTCAGGGGAAGTCTCTTACCGGCACCAGCGAGTCTACGGATGAAATGAATTTCACCGTAAATGATATCAAAGGAAATGTATATGACATGACCCTTAACCTGGTTGCTAAAAGGAGCTCGCAGTCTGCACAGGGGAAAACGATCGTTGTAGACACCAAGCTTCCTATTCCGAAAGAAGATGAGCTTAAGATGATCTGGAATATCAACAGAGCCCTTACCGGAAACAAGCTTGAAATGCAGATGGATACCAAAGGGAATGTACTTTCGATCAAAGGCTTTGACGCGGTTTACACAAAAGTATCCGATGCAGTGGGAACCCTTATCAAAGATGCGAACGAAAAAGCGAGCGTTGTAGCAAGCCTTAAAGAATCTTTCAATGAAAAGGTATTAAAGGACCAGTTCCATAAAAACCTGACAATCATCCCTAAAAAAGGAGTAAAAGTAGGTGAAAAATGGAGCACTTCTGAAAGCGCTGATCCGAGCGGAAGTGTAAAGGTAACCTCAAACTACGTTTTAAAGAGCTTAGGCAACGGAACAGCTGAAATTGCTGTAACCGGAGGTATTCCTAAGAAAACGGAAAAGAAAAATCAAGGCCCGATCACACACAGCTTAAGCAGTGAGCTTGTACAGAGCGGAACTATCAAATTTGATGAAAATACAGGATGGATCACCAATCAGAACATCAATGTAAAAACGACACAGATTGAAACGATTTCAGATGGAAAGCAGTCACAGTCTATGAAAAGCGTTTCCAATTCTTCTGTAATGGTCAATCCTTCCGCTAAATAATTGAAATAAATACATTTGAGGGTGAAAGTGTTTAAAGTATGAGAGTGAGAGGAAACTAAAAGCCTCAAACTTTAAACCTTGAACCTTCAACTTTAAATTAAGAGAATTATGAAGTACATTCTTGAGTTAGTACTCTCTGCAATTGTTATTTTCTTCGTGTGGAACATCCTGAAAAGGATCTTCTTCAAGACTTTTTACAGCTATCGTTTCAACAACAACGGGAATCAGAATAACAGACAGCAGGATATCCACAACTCGAATAAGAATAATAAACAGAACCTTAAATGGGATGCGGAAACTGTAGACTATGAAGAGGTGAAAGAGAGTAATGACAAAAGGTAAAAATTACAAGAAATAAAAGATAATAACCAGCATGGCAAAAAATAAAAACTTAATTTATATTGCAGCTTCACTAGTAATATTTATAGTTTTAGCATTTTTATATTCCACTCCTGTGTTTACAGGGAAACAGCTTTTCCAGCATGATATTGTACAGTACAGAGGAGGAGCAAAAGAACTGCTCGACTATAGAGCCAATACAGGAAACGAAACCTACTGGAGCGATTCTATGTTCGGGGGAATGCCTACCTATCAGATGGGTAGCCAGTTCAAAGGTGACATCATCAAGAAGATCGACAGCAATCTGAATTTCCTGCCAAGGCCGGTTAATTATCTCTTCCTGCTTTTTGCAGGTTTTTTCCTTTTAGGAATGGTAACCGTCCGAAACTGGAAGTATGCTTTGCTAGGCGCTACTTTCTTCGGGTTGTCAACCTATTTTTATATCATTATCGCAGCAGGACATAACGGAAAGGTTAATACCATTGAGTATTTCGCACCGCTTTTAGCCGGAATCTTACTGATCTACATCCGAAAACAGTACATCTGGGGATTTATCGTCACTACTCTATTTATGGGGCTTCAGATTGCAGCGAACCACCCGCAGATGACCTATTATCTGTTTCTGGCATTAGGATTTTTATTCCTGTCTGAGCTGATCAGAGCGATCCGGAAAAAGGTTCCGATGAAGCATTTTCTTATTTCTTCGGGAATCATTGCGGCATCGTGCATCATTGGAGTCGGAATGAACTCACAGAGAATCATGGCCAATTCCGAGTATGTAAAAGAAACCGTTCGTGGAAAACAGATCCTGACCAACGACAGCCATACTTCCGGAAAATCCGGAATGGATAAGGAAAGCATGCTGATGTGGAGCTACGGGCAGCTTGAAACCTTAAACCTTTTCATCCCAAGATTAATGGGAGGCGGAAGCCAGGAACCGGAAGGAAAAGCAATGATGAACAGAGTTCAGGAACTCGTTCAGGAAAATGTAGGTTCACAGGCGGAAATGGACAGAATCTCAAAAGGGTTCAGCGGAATGACCTACTGGGGTGACCAGCCGGGAACTTCAGGACCTGCCTATCAGGGAGCTATCGTATGCTTCCTTGCCGTATTGGGATTCTTCTTCGCATCAAAAAAATACCGTTACTGGATCCTGGGAGCTTCTATCCTGACTATTCTACTGGCTTGGGGAAGCAACTTTATGCCATTATCTGATTTCTTTATCGATTATGTACCGTTTTATAATAAATTCAGAGCACCTTCTTCAATCCTGGTCGTAGTGGAATTATTATTCCCGCTGATCGCAATCTTAGGATTATACAGGTTCTTTACAGATGAAAAGCTGACTGAGGAATACAAACAAAAAATACTTACCTATGTAAGTGGCGGAACATTAGGATTATTATTAATTCTTTTACTCTTCGGAAAATCACTATTAGGATTTGCCACAGAAAGTGAAAAGACTTATTTCCCGCCTTTCCTGCTTGATTATCTTGTGGATGAAAGATATAAGCTGTTCAGAACCGATGCTATAAAAGCACTGATCTATGTAGCCATTGCCGCGGCCGCTTTATTCTTAAGTCTAAAGAAAAAGCTCAGCCAGAATATCGCATTAGTGATCATTGGAGTGGTAAGTTTGTTTGATCTGTGGACTGTAAACAAGCGTTATTTGAATGACGAAAATTACGTAGACAAGATCTTTGCAGAAAATCCTTTCCAGACTGAAAGTTCAGATCTTCTTGCAGAAAAAGTGCAGGGAAATCCGAATCTGGAATCTATTCTGGCCAACGTGAATATCAACAAAACATTAGAAACCATTGCAGAAAGAGATAAAAGCCACTATAGAATCTATAACCAGACTTTAGGAGTGACCAGTGAGACGAATACGTCTTATTTCAAAGCTTCAATTGGGGGTTACCACGCTGTAAAATTAAGAAGATACGACGATCTTTTGAATGAATATATCTCTAATATTGACAGTGTAAAAACGCCGAATATCCTGAACCTGTTGAATACCAAATACATGGTTTTCGGAGGTCCTGATCAGCCACAGGTAGTACCCAATCCAAAAGCGAACGGAAACGCATGGTTTGTAAGTGACTTAAAGTTTGCAGATACTCCTAACGAAGAGATTAAATCCATTGGAGTAATTGATAATAAGAAAACGGCTGTTATTGCCTCATCTGACAAGGCATATTTTGACAATAAGCCTGTTCAGGCAGACTCTACAGCATTTATCAACCTTGCAAAATATCAGCCTAACGAGCTGGAATTCAAATCTCAGTCGAAAACGCCTCAATTAGCCGTATTCTCTGAAATCTATTATCCTCACGGCTGGAAAGTTTTGGTTGATGAAAAAGAAGTTCCTTACATCAAGGCTGATTATTTGCTTCGTGCCGTACATGTTCCTGCAGGAAGCCACCATATCAGAATGATCTTTGAACCTGAGGTGATTGAAAAAGGAAAATGGATCTCACTTCTATCCTTCGGATTATTCATCGCCCTGGCAGCATTTGGAATTTTCTGGATGAATAAAAACAAGAAAAGACAAATTTTAACAGAACAAGAAGCCTAATTCTATATTGTCACATGTCATTCAAAATGGCAAACAAATCAACATGGAACAGAAGAAAATATTGATCATCACCTATTACTGGCCTCCTGCGGGAGGTCCTGGTGTTCAAAGATGGCTGAAGTTTGCCAAATATCTGCCTGATTTCGGGTGGAAACCTGTCATTTATACCCCGGAAAATCCAAGCTACCCTTTGCTGGATGAGACTCTGATGAAAGATGTTCCTGAACATATTGAAATGGTAAGAACAAAGATCTGGGAGCCTTATCAGCTGGCTGAAAAGCTTAATAAAAGCAATAAAAAATTTAAAGCCGGACAGTTTGATGTAGGTAAGAATCAAAGCTGGAAATCCAGGCTTTCGATATGGATAAGGGGAAATTTCTTCATTCCTGACGCAAGGGTATTTTGGGTGAAGCCTTCCGTTCAGTTTCTGGAAAAATACCTGAAGGAAAATAAAATAGATACTATCGTAACTTCCGGTCCGCCCCACTCCCTTCATCTGATCGGCTTAGGACTTAAAGATAAACTCCCTAACCTGAAATGGATTGCCGATTTCCGTGATCCATGGACGGAAATTTCATACTACAAGCATTTAAAATTAACCAAAAGTTCCGACAAGAAACATCGCCAGCTAGAAAGTGCGGTCTTTAAAAACGCAGACATTACCCTCGCCACAAGCTATACTGATGCTGAAAATTTCAGGAAGGCAGGAGCCAATGCGGTTTGTATTACCAATGGATTTGATGAAAGTGATGCAGCTGAAAAGGCAAAAAGTCAAAAAGGCGAAGAGATCAATGGGCAAAATAGTGAAAATAAATTTACCCTAAGCTATATCGGAGTTTTAGAACAGCTCAGGAATCCTGAAATCCTTTGGAGAGTTCTTGATGAACTGGTAAAAGACGATCCGGAATTTGCAAAATATTTCAGCTTAAAATTTGTAGGAAGAATTGATGATAAAATTTTGAATTCTATTGAAAACACAAGCCTGAAAGAGCATATTGTGAATCTGGGATATCTTTCTCACGGTAAAGCTGTTGAGGAAATGCAAAATTCGGATATGCTACTTATCACCAACTTCCCGAATGAATCATCAAAAGGAATTATTCCCGGAAAGATATTTGAATACCTTGCTACAGGAAAACAGATCCTTTCATTCGGACCGGATAAGGCTGATGTAGAAAAGATCCTGGAAGAAACCCGGGCAGGAAAGCATTTCAGCTATATTGATCATGAGATCCTGAAAAAATTTATCCTTGAAAAGTTTGAGGGCTGGAAAAATGGAACCCTTACAGCCAATACTCAGGGAATTGAAAAGTTCTCAAGGAGAAACCTTACTCAGCAACTGACTGAGATTTTATAAAAAAGAAGCCGGAGGCTGGAAACCTGAAGTCCATTATCATCACTAAGATAGCTAATGACCTTCTAAAACTCTTATTACTTACAACTAAAAGTAAATTCCATCCTCCCGCTTCTAACTTCTAACTTCTAACTTCTAACTTCTTAAATCGTCCACTGATCATTCACTACAGCGACCAGGTAATATTTACCCTGAAATTCTTCAAATGCAAAGCGAACCGTTTTCCAGTCCATTTCGCCATATTCTCCATTTTTGTCAATACCTTTCAGATAATTTTCTGTAAAATCGCTTTTAGGATAAATTTCTTTTAAATTATTCAAAGAATTACCTCCTCCAATAAACTTATTCAGTGAATACTGACCTGCTGTAAAATCTTTTGTGAAAACCCATTTCCCAAGGTAATCATTGATCGTTGCTTTGTATGGATCTCCGGATCCATCCAGTGCTCCCCAGGTGAATATTGTTTTGGTAGGCTGATATTTTTCAAAATCAGCTTTTGAGAAGTGCTTATCCTCTTTTACATTGACAAAGGCATACATTGAAAAACGGATTCCTTTTTCAGGATGGATCAATGATGCAAAAGCTTTGTAATCTTTATTCTTTAAAGTCTGCAGGACCTCATCATTGCTTTGTTTTAATGCTGTCTCTTTAGCCGCATTATTTTTAACTGCGCTTGCAGCACTGTCAGATTTCGCCTGTGCCATGGAGTCTATCTCATTGGGAACAGGCTTACCAACCTCCTTCTTACAGGCTATAACCAGCCCCAACACAAGCATTGAAATAAATAGTCTTTTCATATTTAAATTTTTGGCAATAGATAAAAGCACCAAAACTGATGCCAAGCAGGATTTGTGATGTGAGTTTGAAGGTCTGAGGTAATAGTGTTTTTGCCCCATCCTCCCAATATCTAACATCTGAGTTCTAACTTCTCATTTCACAAATACATCGTACCTTTGTTCTATGGAAATTTTGGACATTCTCATTATAGGAGCCGGGCCTATCGGTTTAAACTGTGCCATTGAAGCCCGGAAAAATAACCTGAAATATGTAATCATAGAAAAAGGAACCATTGTCAATTCCTTATACCATTATCCTTTGTATATGCGATTCTTCTCAACAGCTGAAAAGCTGGAAATTGACGGTATTCCTTTTATTTCCACAGCTCCCAAACCGGGGAGACAGGATGCCTTGGAATATTATCAGGGAATTGCCAGACAAAAAGCACTGAACATTCATCTCTATGAAAAGGTTCTGAATGTTTCAAAACATAACGGAATATTTGATATTGAAACTTCAAAGACAAAATACCAGGCAAAAAATGTGGTCATTGCAACCGGATTTTATGACATTCCCAACCTTATGAATATTCCGGGAGAAGATCTACCGAAAGTCAGACATTATTATACAGAACCTTATCCTTATGCCAGACAGAAAGTAGTGGTGGTAGGATCGAGCAATTCTGCAGTGGATGCAGCTCTTGAAACCTATAGAAAAGGAGCTGAAGTGACCATGATCATCCGTCATTCTGAGATTTCAAAAAGTGTAAAATACTGGGTAAAGCCGGATATTGAAAATAGAATTGCAGAAGGCGGTATTACAGCTCATTTCAGTTCAGAGATCGTTGAAATCAAGGAAAGATCTGTTGTTTTTAAAACCGTAGACCAACAGATCCACGAGATTGAAAATGATTTTGTTCTGGCCATGACAGGGTATCTTCCCGACTTTGATTTTCTGAAAAATTCAGGAATCCAACTGAATGGTGACTGCCTGAATCCTTTCTATAATCCTGAAACGATGGAAACAAATATCCCTGATCTTTACCTTGCCGGCGTCGTATGCGGAGGAAAAGACACTCATCTCTGGTTTATTGAAAACTCCAGAATCCATGCGGATATGATCATTAATTCAATTTTATCTAAAACGCGATAAATAATTCACTTATAAACAATAAGATCCATAAAATTCACCGCCTTCTATAGGCAGAAATTATATTTTTTGAATTTTACGCCTGTTTTTTTGTCTGTGTAACAAATACTTTTTTATTTTTGGTAATAGATTAGATCACAGAATATTAATTATTAAAGTTACTAGCCATGGCAGAAAGAAATTCAAGAGGAATTTTAAAATTCAACAACGGTGAAGGCCAAAAATTATTAAAACTTAATTACAGCGTCTCAAGAGCTATAGATACTTCGGGACGTGTAGCATCAGACCCTTCTAATGCTCTGATCAAAATTACAATAGAGGCAACAGAAAAAGCAGATATTCTGGAAAGCTTTCTGAACGGAAAATATAAGCCAACCGTAGGTGAAGTTACCTTCAACAAATCTCATGAAGAGGGAACATTAACCACATTAAAATGGACGAACGGTTACGTCATCCAACACGAAGTAGATTTCGATGCTGTGGACGAAAACAGTATGTATATCAGTTTTGTGGTAAGCGCAGAACAGATTGAGCTTGGTAATTCTTCTTATTACGGAGCATGGCCATCTTAGCATTTAAGAAACTACAGACAATAATATCAAAAATAAAAAACAGGCAGAAGTATAATTCTGTCTGTTTTCTATTATTAAACCATACTTGCTTTAAAGCAGATCATCCTCAGCCTTTGTCTTATCTTTAAGCATCCAGGGAATGATAAAATAAAAACCGGCTGCAATAGTTGCCGCCAATATCCCTGTCCCAATCCACAATATCCGGAATCCCAGTTTATCTGCAATCAGTGTTCCTATATATGGCGTAATGATAAATGCTATCGAAAAAGCCATTCCGTTCAGCCCCATATAAGCTCCTTTATTATTCTCTCCCGAACGCAGTGCCGTAATGGTCGCCATAAAAGGTAACGTCCATATCTCTCCTATGCAAAGCAACGTCATGGAAATCAGAAGCACAACTATACTGTAATCAAAAGCCAGCATAGCATACGAAACTCCACACAGGAAGGTTCCGATCAGCATGGTAAAAGCCAAGGTAAAATACTTTTCTGCCAGCTGCACAAACCCCATTTCAAGCAGTACGATCAGAAAACCGCTATATCCCAGGATATATCCAATATTCTGCTGGCTCAGATGCGCCGTATCCTTATAGAATATCGTCAGGGTACTGAACAGCTGGAAAAAACATATGGAAAAGAGCATACAGAACACACTGTAGATCAAAAATTTGCCATCCCGGTAAGGAGAGCTTTCCTTTTTTATGACTATTGCTTCTTTTACTTTTTTCGCTTCCTGTTTTGCCAGCTTCGCACGTCCTCTGAAAAACCAGATATACATAAGCCCAGCCAGCAAAGCCGCTAAAGCATTACTGAAAAACAGGAATTCGTATGAAATAGCAGATAAAATACCTCCCAGTGCAGGACCTATAGAAAATCCCAAATTGACAGCCATACGGTTCAGTGAAAAAGCTCTGGTAATATTTTCAGGCCTGGCATATTTTGTAATGGCTACCGAGTTGGCCGGCCGGAAAGTTTCACTTACAATACTCTGAGCCAGAATAATCCCTGCCAGTCCAGCCTCCGTCGTAAAAAGAGGAATTAAACAAAATAAAGGAACACTGAGCAGTAAACTCAAACTCTGGACTCTGTATTCCCCTATTTTATCGGTAATCATTCCTCCCAGCCATGATCCGATGACAGAGCCAATCCCGAAAAAGCTCAGCACAATTCCTGAATTTTCAATACTAAAATGTAAATGATTGGTCATATAAACTCCCAAAAAAGGAAGTACCATAGAACCCGCCCTGTTGATGAGCATTACCAACGCCAGCATCCAACTCTCCTGCGAGAGTCCTTTGAAAGAACTCGTATATAAGTTAATTAGTTTCACAATAATGTCCTGGGGAAATTTGAAAATGCAAAGTTAGATAAAAATAGCCCAAACCCTTTATTTAAAACATTTTTTTATACATGACATTGATACAAACAGGCGATCATCTGTACCCGGAAAAAAGTGAATATTTTTGATATGCAAAGCTTAGAGGCTTTTATAAAATTCGTAAATTGCAGTAATAATAGCCCTTTTAACCTAAAATCACTAAAATACACTATAAAAAATAAATCAATACATAAGAATGGTAACCTACGAGAATTTACACGACACCTTATCTTTTTATAGTATTGACTGCCGCCAATCCTATTATATCTCTTCAGGAAAACCCATTTTTAACTTCCCAAAGGCTCCTTTCAGAATGGATTATTATGCCTTATGCATCTGTACGGCAGGAGAAATAAACATTGAGATAGACCGTAAGCAATATAAAGTGAATACCAACAGCTTTCTCATTGCCGCCCCTTCCACCATTGTAAAGTTTATCAAAACAAGTGATGATTTTATGATGAAGCTATTATTCTTTGATAAAAATTTTCTGATCAAGAATATTTCGAACCCTTTTATCATTGAAAAGATGAACCTTTTCTCCAAAGGTTCTTACAGTATTGTGAAAACGACTGCAAGACATTCTTCACAGCTTCAGAACCTGCTGGACTATCTTAAAAAGAAATCCCGGAAACAGGGAAAGTTTACAGAAGAAATTATCCGTACCATTATCTTCAATCTGCTGCTTGAAACTGCAGAGATCATAGAAGATGAAAATGGCGCAGCTTCGGAGAAAGAAGAAGGAAAAAAAGACCTTTATCTGAAATTCAGTAAACTGATCAGGGAAAATATCAGAGAGCAGAGAACCGTTCAGTTTTATGCCGATCAGCTTTGCATTTCCAATAAATACCTCATCGACCTTATAAAAAAGGCATGTGGAAAGACCCCTCACGAGGTCATTGATGAAACATTACTGAAAGAAGCTTATGTTATGCTTGGAAATCCTGATATCACCATCTCAGAAATTGCCTTTGAACTCCAGTTTAATTCCGCATCCGCGTTCGGACGTTTTTTCAAAAAACATACTTCCCTCTCCCCTTCTGAATACCGGATAAAAGAAAATATACAGTCGTAAGAATTTGGGGACAGTAATTCTGACATTGGGGATATACATTGCTTTTTGAATAGGAGTACCTTTATAATGTTAATTAAAAACAATAAAAAATGAGTACGATCAATTCAAAATTCGACAAAGTTTTAAATGCCTCTGACCAGTTTGGAAAAGTAAACCACGAACCGGATTCAAGTAAAGAGGTTCAGATTAACACTCCCGAAAAGACAATGCCTTTTTCCGACCAAATCGGAAACTATCAACGTAACAAAGGGATTCCTTTACAATCTTACGAAAACAGTAAAATATATATTGTCGGAAGCGGAATTGCGGGTATGTCTGCCGCCTATTATTTCATTCGTGACGGACATGTTCCCGGCAAAAATATCATTTTCCTCGACCAGCTTAACATCGAAGGAGGGTCCCTGGATGGCGCCGGTAATGCAAAGGACGGCTATATTATCCGTGGCGGAAGAGAAATGGATATGACCTATGAAAATCTATGGGATATGTTCCAGGATATTCCTGCACTGGAGCTACCTGCTCCGTACAGTGTACTGGACGAATACCGCCTTATCAATGACAATGACCCGAACTATTCTAAAGCAAGGCTGATCCATAATCAGGGACAGATCAAGGATTTCAGCAAATTCGGACTTGAGAAAAAAGACCAGCTGGCAATCGTAAAACTTTTATTAAAGAAAAAAGAAGAGCTTGACGATCTGACCATTGAAGATTATTTTGCGGAATCATTCCTCAACAGTAATTTCTGGTTCTTCTGGCGTTCCATGTTCGCTTTCGAAAACTGGCACAGCTTATTGGAGCTGAAACTGTATATGCACAGATTCCTGCATGCTATTGACGGGATGAAAGACTTTTCGTGCCTTGTATTCCCGAAATACAACCAATATGATACCTATGTCACCCCATTAAAGAACTTCCTCGTTGAAAAAGGGGTACAGATACAATTCAATACTTTAGTAAAGGATCTGGACATCCATATCAATACCGAAGGAAAAACAGTAGAAGGGATCATCACCGAGCAAAACGGAGAGGAGGTAAGAATCCCCATCGGAAAAGATGATTATGTCATCGTCACTACAGGATCAATGACAGAGAGTACTTTCTATGGAGATAACAACACGGTTCCGGAAGTAACCATAAATAACAGCAGTGCAGGCCAAAGTGCGGGATGGAAACTTTGGAAAAACCTTGCCGCTAAATCCGAAGTATTTGGAAAACCCGAAAAATTCTGCAGCCATATTGAAAAATCTTCATGGGAATCCGCAACATTAACGTGCAGACCGTCTGCTTTCACGGAGAAGTTAAAAGAATTGTGTGTAAATGATCCTTATTCAGGGAAAACAGCAACCGGAGGTATTATTACCATTACAGATTCTAACTGGGTCATGAGCTTTACATGCAACAGACAGCCACACTTCCCTACACAGCCGGATGACATCCTTGTCGTATGGGTATACGCCTTATTAATGGATAAAGAAGGCAATTATGTTAAAAAAACAATGCCTCAGTGTACCGGAAACGAAATCCTTGAAGAGCTTTGTTACCATCTGGGAATAGCAGATAAGCTTGACAATGTCATTGAAAATACGATAGTCCGTACCGCGTTCATGCCATACATCACCTCTATGTTTATGCCAAGAGCACAGGGAGACCGTCCGAGAGTCGTTCCTGAGGGATGTACCAATTTAGGATTGGTAGGACAGTTTGTAGAGACCAACAATGATGTTGTATTCACCATGGAAAGCTCTGTAAGAACAGCACGAATAGCCGTTTACAACCTTCTTAACCTCAACAAGCAGGTTCCGGACATCAATCCGTTGCAGTATGATATCAGGCATTTGTTAAAAGCCACTCAGGCGCTTAATGACTATAAGCCATTCTTAGGAGAAGGTATCTTAAGAAAAATTCTGAAAGGAACCTATTTTGAGCATATCCTGGTCAACCGTCCGGAAGAGAAAGAAGAGCATGAGTCTTTCTTTATGGAGCAGGTTGGAAAATTCCAGGATTGGATTAAAGGAGTAAAAGGCTAAACAGGCTTATAAAATAAAACTGTTTTAAAAGTCTGTTATTACAGCTTACTTTTAAAACAGTTTAATCTTCAATATAAAAATAAATCTCATGGATTTTAAAAATATAACGGTAGCCGGAAGTGGCGTATTAGGATATCAGATCGCTTTCCAGACTGCCTATCACGGATTCAAAGTTACAGTTTATGATATCAATGACGAAGTACTGGAAAAAGCCAAAAGTAAATTCACCGATTTAAGCGAGGCATATAAACGGGATTTGAATGCGACACAGGAGCAACTGGATGCAACATTTAAAAACCTAAGCTATTCATCTGATCTTGCAGAAGCGGTAAAAGATGCAGATCTTCTTATAGAAGCTGTTCCTGAAGATCCTTCCATCAAAACCGAATTTTACCATAAGCTTGCTCAGGTAGCTCCGGAAAAAACGGTATTTGCAACCAACTCTTCCACCCTTCTTCCAAGTCAGTTTGCAGAAGCTACGGGAAGGCCTGCAAAATTTGTAGCGCTTCATTTTGCCAACGAAATATGGAAGCACAATACAGGAGAGGTCATGCGACATCCGGGAACTTTGCAGGAAGTATTTGATTCGGTTATCAAATTTGCCAAAGCCATCGGAATGGTAGCACTGCCCATTTACAAAGAACAGCCGGGATATATTGTCAACTCACTGCTCGTTCCGTTACTGGGAGCGGCTGTCAATCTCTGGATCGACGAAGTTTCAGATATTGAAACGATTGATAAAACATGGATGGTCGCTACCGGAGCTCCGGTAGGCCCGTTTGGCATTCTGGATGTCGTAGGAATTACGACAGCTTATAATATCAACAAAATGGAAGCAGAAGAAACTCAGGATCCATTGAAGATTAAAGCGGTTGAAAAATTAAAAGAAGACTATATTGATAAAGGAAAGCTAGGTGTTCTGACAGGTGAAGGGTTTTATAAATACCCCAATCCTTCTTATCAGGACAAAGATTTTCTGAAATAATATCCGGAGTTTCAAATTTAAAACTATTAAAATAAAAAAGCAGGACTCATATTAAGTCCTGCTTTTTTTATCATTGATCTTTCCTGAAATTATTCAGGCTTATAAGAATCTTTCAAAGTTACTGTACGGTTGAATACCAGAGAAGAATCCGTAGAATCCTGATCTTTGGTAAAGTATCCGATTCTCTGGAACTGTAATGGTTCTCCTACCGCCACATCTTTCAGGCTTGGCTCTGCAAAACCTTGAATGGTAGTCACAGATTCAGGGTTGATGAAGTTTAAGAAGTCCACATCCTTTTCAGCGTCAGGCTGTTCTACTGTAAACAATTGGTTGTAAATTCTCACTTCTACAGGGATAGCATGTTTTGCAGATACCCAGTGTAAAGTTCCTTTTACTTTTCTTAAACTTTCTTCCGTTCCGCTTCCTGACTTACTCTTCTCATCATAAGTAGCGTAGATGGTAGTGATCTCACCATTTTCATCCTTCTCTACTCTTTCAGCTTTAATGATATAAGCAGATTTCAGACGAACTTCTCCGCCTAATTTCAGTCTGAAGAACTTATTATTAGCTTCTTCTTTGAAGTCTTCACGCTCAATATACAGTTCTCTTGAGAACGGAATTTCTCTAGTTCCAGCATTTTCCTGTTCAGGATTGTTTTCCGTATCCAGCCATTCTTCCTTGTCTTCAGGATAGTTTTCGATCACCAATTTTACAGGATCTACAACAGCCATTACACGCCTGGCCACTTTATTCAGGTCTTCACGTACACAGAAGTCAAGCAACTGGATTTCGATCAGGTTTTCTCTTTTGGCCACTCCTACTTTATCAATAAAGTTTCTGATAGCAGCCGGAGTAAATCCTTTTCTTCTCATTCCCGAAATAGTAGGCATTCTGGGATCATCCCATCCGGTCACCACGCCTTCAGCTACCAATCTCTGAAGCTTTCTTTTGGAAGTAATCATATAGGAAACATTCATCCTTGCAAATTCTCTCTGCTTAGGGGCCACTTTAGCTTCATCATATACCTGCTCCAGGTACCAGTTATAAAGAGGTCTGTGGTTTTCAAACTCTAATGAGCATAATGAATGCGAAACCTGCTCCAGGTAATCAGACTCTCCGTGTGCCCAATCGTACATCGGATAGATCTTCCATGCCGTGCCTGTTCTGTGGTGAGGTCTTTTCAGTATCCTGTACATCACAGGATCACGCATGTTCATATTCGGTGAAAGCATATCGATCTTTGCACGAAGTGACATTGTTCCTTCTTCAAACTCTCCGTTTTTCATTCTTTCGAACAGATCCAGGGATTCTTCTACCGGACGGTTTCTGTAGGGAGATTCAACTCCCGGTTCTGCAGGATTTTTTCTCTGTTCCGTAATCACTTCAGAAGGCTGCTCATCTACGTAAGCTTTTCCTTCTTTGATCAATTGTACTGCCCATTCATAAAGCTGCTGGAAGTAGTCTGATGCATACAATTCCTTGTCCCATTTGAAACCTAACCATTCAACGTCTTTTTTGATAGAATCTACGAATTCCTGTTCTTCTTTTTCAGGATTCGTATCGTCGAAACGAAGGTTTACGGGAGCGTTGTATTTTTCGCCCAGCCCGAAGTTGATGCAGATGGCTTTTGTATGCCCTACATGCAGGTAACCGTTCGGCTCAGGGGGAAAACGGAAACGGATCTGATCTCTTTTCAGTCCGTTTGCCAGATCATCTTCAATAATTTGCTCAATAAAATTGAGGGATTTTTTTTCTTCTTCCATTAAATTAGCTTTTATTTTTTAGCAAAAAAAGTTGTACAAAGTTACGGAAAAATAAGTGTTTGTGAAAGTGATAATTTAAAAGCCTTATCCATGGTAATTCAGTATTTTTCACTAATTTAGAAAAAGCCAAAACCATTTACCAAATTACCGATCATGGCCGTTTATATCTTAAGTAACCGGAAAATAGTCCGTCATAAAGGAGAAAAAGTAGATTCTTTTTCCAATGATGAGTATTCGATCCCCAATTTCAGGATTGCCAAATGTGATTTTGACCATTATAAAGAGCCTACCGCACAGGCCAAAAAGAAGAAAGATTACACGAACAGAAATATCTTGGACTACAAACTATTCTCAGAACCTGAAAAACAGGGGTACGAAGAAGTCCTGGAAGTCCTGTTGAGTGAGAAGGGAATTGAAAAGTCCTCACTGACCGCTAATAATCTCGGCGGAACCCAGCGAATGTTTTACGAACTTTACAAAAACATGTCATCCACAAAGGACAGAAGTGATGTATTGATCTTCATTCATGGATATGCTTACACCTTCGACGATGAATTAAAGGCCATTCTTGATCTGAAGAAGCTTTTCATTGACAATCCTGCTTCTCCTGTAGAGCACATCCTGTTTGTAAGCTGGCCGGCATCAAGCAGTATCGTTCCGCTGACTTATTTTGATGATAAGGCTTCCAGCATCAATTCCGGGACATCATTGATGAGATTATTTTATTTCTACACTCAGTTTTTAAAAGATATTTTCTCTAACCATGATCTTGTACCATGCAATCAGAGAATCCATATTGTGGCTCATTCTATGGGAAACAGGGTGCTTCAAAGCATGCTGTATAGCCTGAAAAGAGAGAATATCCTGAGAGTGATCGATCAGGTTCTTCTGCTGAATTCTGATGTAACATACAAAGTGTTTGAAGATTCTGAAGATTCCTTCAATAAGCTTCCGTTACTGGCCAACCGTATTTCCATCTATCTGAACAGAAAGGATACCATTCTGGGAATATCACAGTTTACCAAAAACATCCTTACCCCAAGATTAGGTAAAAACGGGCCGAGTGATATTGATAGGTTCAAAGATATTGTCTCTGTCATCGACTGTACTTTCGTAAAAGATGATCTTTTAAGCGGCTTCAAATTTGAAGTAGGGAACCATTGGGGTTACCTTTCCAGCTCACAGGTCCAAAATGATATTTTTCAAAACCTGTATGGAATTGACAGAAACCTTATCACCAATAGATCAAAAAATAACGAAAATATTTTCACAATTATTTCTTAATGATATATTAAAAAAAACTTATAAAATTTGCCATATGTTAAAGTTACAGCACGACTGCATAATGGCATGGAGATTGCCAATTCATACTTCAGAGAATTACAATTTTTTTATCATGAGAAAGATTAAAAAAAACTTTTCTTATATCTTGAGGTATATAAAGAAGGCCATCTTTATAAAAGATGTGATTTAAACTGAGTATCCACCTATAAAATACAGGTTTTCCAACCCCATCATTATTCTTTAGATACCTACGAACTACCGTTACAATTCCTACATATGCTTGCAGGAATTTATTTCCATGCGATTATTTTTCCCCAAGTGCAGGATAAGGTTACACGATACATTTTGATTTTAGCCTTTTTGATATCAATATAAAAACCCCGCATTCTGTTAAAATATAATAAATAATTCACCAGATATTGTATAATTCAAAAAGGTTTTGGATATTTACCTATCAAATTAAAATATCGGTCATGAAAAATCTAAAAAAATTACAAAAAGGAGAATTGAAAACAATCAAAGGAGGAATAATCCCTATCGGATGCAACAACTGGGACCCAAGAGCCAGATGCTGCAGAGAATGGGATGCCGACCATTGGAACAACCCTGTATGTCCACAGCCTTAATGCTCTTATATTTTGAACCAAAGTAACTCATTTCTGAGATCCAGACTTGTTTCAAAATTATTGACAAATAAAGCTCCAGTGCCCAAACCTTGAGGCATTGGACTTTTTTTTGTAAAGGTATATTGCGCAATAGCATTCAGCCCTATATTGCTTTCCAACGCCGAAGTAATCCACCAGCCTATATTTTGATCTTCTGCGAGGGAGATCCATTCATCCGAACCGGCAAAACCACCTGCCAAAGCAGGCTTCAGAATAATATATTGCGGCCGTATTGTCTCCAGTAATCTTTTCTTTTCTAAAGGATCGGCAATGCCGATCAGCTCCTCGTCCAAGGCAATCGGCGTGGGTGTTTCAGCACAAAGTTGTGCCATATCATCCCAGTTTCCGGCTTTAATAGGCTGTTCAATGGAATGAATATGCAGGTCAGCCAGCTGCTGTAAAACAATTACCGCTTCTTCCTTGCTGAATCCTCCATTAGCGTCTACACGGAGCTCTAACTGATCTTTAGAGAATTTTTCTCTTAATTGCTGAAGAATGATATGCTCCGATTTCCAGTCGACGCCAATTTTCAGTTTAATACAATGGAATCCCTTTTCCAGCTTATCCTGAATCTGTTCTTCCATATAGCCGACATCTCCCATCCAGATCAGTCCGTTGATCGTAATGGCAGATCTTCCTTCTGTAAACTCGCTCGGAAAGTATAGGTTCTCTCCATGTTTCAGATTCAGGACAGCCTGTTCATATCCAAACCATATGGATGGGAACTCCTTCAGCTCTTCCTTTAAATATGCAGGATCTTTTCCAATATTTTCACAAAGCCATTTTAGCTTTTCTTCATAATCCGGTCTGTCATCAAAACTCAATCCTCTGAAAATGGCACACTCTCCTATTCCTTTTTTTCCGTCTTCCGAAATTGTAAGGATGAAGGTTTCCTTATCAAGCAAAACGCCTCGAGATGTTCCACTCGGGCGTTTAAACTGTAATAAATATTTTAAATATGTTGCTTCCATCTATTTTACGCTGTCGATACGCATAAACTCTTCCGCTTTTTCTACCATTTCAATACTTCCGCAGAAGAACGGAATTCTCTGGTGAAGCTCAGTCGGTTCCACTTCCAGAATTCTTCTGAATCCATTTGTAGCTTTTCCTCCGGCCTGTTCTGCGAGGAATGCCATCGGGTTACATTCATACAGCAGTCTTAATTTACCATTCGGAGCCTGAGAGTAAGATGGATAGATATAGATTCCTCCCTTCAGCATATTTCTGTGGAAATCAGCAACCAGAGATCCTATATATCTTGAAGTATAAGGACGGTCACCTTCTTCCATCTGACAATATTTAAGGTAATTTTTTACTCCCTGAGGGAATTTGATATAGTTCCCTTCGTTGATGGAATAGATTTTTCCGCTCGCAGGAAACTTCAGATTCGGGTGGGAAAGGTAATATGTTCCTAAAGAAGGATCCAATGTAAATCCGTTCACCCCGTTTCCTGTCGTATACACGATCATTGTAGATGAACCGTAGATCACATATCCTGCTGCAATCTGGTTGATTCCTTTCTGTAAGAAGTCTTCCAGCTGTACAGGGGTTCCGGGTTCTGTCACTCTTCTGTAAATAGAGAAAATAGTCCCTACGGAAACATTCACATCGATATTGGAAGATCCGTCCAAAGGATCGATCAATACCACATATTTACTTAAATGTCCGTTTTCACCACATTTGATATCGATAAAGTCATCGTTTTCTTCTGAGGCGATACCACATACCACTTCTCTCTGCGAAAGCGCTGTGATAAAGATTTCGTTGGCAAGAACATCCAGCTTCTGCTGCTCTTCTCCCTGAACGTTTTCATTTCCGGCCATCCCCAGAATATCTGCAAGTCCGGCTTTATTTACTTCTCTGTTTACAACTTTTGAAGCCAACCTTATAGCACTTAGAAGACGGGAGAACTCCCCTGTGGAATACTGAAAATCTTCCTGTTTATCAATAATAAATTCTCCTAGCGTCTGTAATGATTGATCTGACATATTTTACTTTTTAGGTTTTCCCAAATTTCGGAAAATTTATCACATTAAGAAAATTTAATTACAAACGATGTTATCAGCTGTTTTTCAGCACAATACATATAAAACACAACATAATATCAGATAAACCCCGGTCACCATACAACCCAATTAGTTATCCCAGGATGATGAAAAATTCAAATGTTTCACAACTTATTTATCTGTGATTTGGTTGACAGCATAATACAAGTTTTTACAATAAAAAATGGCCTTTAAAGTTATCAAAACAAGTAAGGATCTTACTGAAATAACCAAAAATATACAGTACAGCAGGAATTCCCAGCCTCTTTCTTCCGGCTTCCCGGCAACAATTGCTTTATTTTAAGGAAATCTTAATTCTATCGGGGCACTCGACTATTTCATATCTCGTTGTAAATTTATAATTTTGACGTCCGTAAAAAACTCATGTAATTTTTTATCTAACAATTTTATTTTTAACAATTTAATGAAAATTTTCAAGTTTGGTGGAGCGTCCGTAAAAGACGCCGACAGTGTGAAAAACGTGTCTATGGTTCTAAAAAGCCAGGGATTTGCCAAATGTTTGCTGGTGATTTCAGCAATGGGCAAAACGACAAATGAGTTGGAAAAAGTTGTAGAACTTTATTTCAAAAAGGATAACTATCAAACTGAGATTGAAAAGATAAAACGAAAACACATTGAGATTGCGGAGGGTCTGTTTCCTGAAAATCATGCGGTTTTTGCTGAGATCAATCTCTTTTTCGATGACATCGACTCTTTTTTAAGGCGAAATAAATCTCCTAACTACGATTTTGTCTATGACCAGGTAGTAAGCTGCGGAGAAATGATTTCCACTAAAATCGTAAGCGAGTACCTGAACGAGATCCAGTTTACCAATCAATGGCTGGATGCCAGAGACTACATCAAAACAGATAATTCTTACAGAGAAGGTGTTGTAGACTGGGTAAAAACGGAGGAATTCATTTCCCGTTTAAATCCTGAGATCTGCTATGTGACTCAGGGATTCATCGGTTCTGACAACAATAATTTTACGGTAACGCTGGGAAGAGAAGGGTCTGATTACTCTGCCGCCATTTTCGCTTATTGTTTAAATGCTGAAGCGATGACGATATGGAAAGATGTACCGGGGGTAATGACTGGAGATCCAAGAAAGTTCAGCGACGTCTCTCTTCTTTCGAATATCTCTTATGAAGAGGCTATCGAGATGGCTTATTACGGGGCGAGCGTGATCCACCCTAAAACTTTACAGCCATTACAGCAAAAAAACATTCCTTTTTATGTAAAATCTTTCGTAGACCCTACGAAGGAAGGAACGAAAGTAGGTGCTTCAGACAAGAACCAACAGGAAGAAACTTATATTTTAAAGGAAAACCAGGCGCTGTTGAAGATCTCTACAAGAGATTTTTCTTTCATTGCGGAAGATCATATGAGCTTAATTTTCGGATATCTGTCCAAATATAAAATCAAAGTTTCCCTGATGCAGAATTCTGCCATTTCACTGGCTTTATGCCTGGAGGATAAATTTAATCAACTGGATGAGCTCAATGAAGAGCTTCAAAAAATTTTTAAAACCGAAGCAATTAAAAATGTATCTTTATTCACAGTAAGAAATGCGAAGATGGATCATATTGACAGATTTTACCATGAAAAAAATGTATTATTGGAACAAATTTCCAAGAATACGCTTCAAATGGTAACACAATAATATTAATTGCGACTAAACACACATGAGTTTAATTTCGAAAAACGATCTGATCAAAGCTTCCGGCTTAAGTAAAATCGGGTTCCTCAAGAACCCGGTAGCATCTGCTGTGATGAGCATTGCTAAAATAAATGAAGTAAATAAATTATACGATAAACTAAAAGACAAGGAAGGCAAAGACTTTTTCGACTCATTTGTAAGAGAAAGAAACCTAAGCTATGTAGCTTTTGAAGAGGATCTGGCAAAGATTCCGAAAACGGGACCATTTATTCTGGTTTCCAATCATCCGCTGGGTGCGATCGACGGAATTTTAATGTGCAAGATCCTTACAGAGGTTCGTCCGGATTTCAAGGTGATGGGTAATTTCCTTTTGGAAAAGATCAAGCCTATGGAACCGTATGTAATCTCTGTAAACCCTTTTGAAAACAGAAAAGAAGCTTACAGCAGCTCTTCAGGAATGCGTGAGACCCTCAAGCATTTACAGAATGGAGGCTGTGTAGGTATTTTTCCTGCGGGAGAAGTTTCCAACAAAAACAATCCTTACGGAGAAATTTTAGATAAGGAATGGGAAAAAACGGCACTTAAGCTTATCAGAATGGCTAAAGTGCCGGTAGTTCCTATGTATTTCCATGCGAAGAACAGCCGTCTTTTTTATCAGGTGGCTAAGCTTCACCCGAATTTGCAGACCCTGATGCTTCCCGCTGAAATGATGAATGACAGGGAGAAACCGATCAGAATCAGAATCGGGCGGCCGATCACAGTAAAGGCCATGGACGAAATGGAAACGATCGAGGAATTGGGAGAATTTCTGAAACGTAAGGTTTATATGATGAAATCTTATTATGAAAAAAGAAAATCCCTTGCCCAGAGTATCAACCTTCAGAATCTGACGGTAAAATTTCCTTTATTAAAGGAAGAAAATATCGTTCAGAACATCATTGATGAAACTCCTGTTGAAGACATTATGAAAGATGTCGACAAACTGAGAGGAACGGATAAAATGCTTTTCAGCAACGGAAATTATGAGATCTACTTTACAACCTATGAAGAGATCCCTTCGATCATGAGGGAGATCGGGCGCCAGAGAGAGCTTACTTTCCGTGCGGTAGGCGAAGGCAGTAATCTTCCGTTCGATCTGGATGAGTATGATAAGCATTACCATCACCTGTTCCTTTGGGATAATGGTGAGAAGAAACTGGCAGGCGCCTACAGAATGGCTCTTGGCAGAGAGGTCATGAAGAAATACGGTATCAAAGGCTTTTATACAAGCTCTTTGTTTGAGTTTGAGCAGGACATCCATCCTTTCTTCAAAAAGGTAATCGAAATGGGCCGCGCTTATATCTGCCAGGAATATCAGCAGAAACCTCTTCCACTCTTCCTTTTATGGAGAGGAATCGTACATGTATGCCTGAGAAATCCTGATCATAAATTCCTGATGGGAGGAGTAAGTATCTCCAACAAGTTCTCAGAATTCTCAAAGTCTCTGATGATCGAATTCATGCGTTCAAATTACTTTGATTCCGCAGTGGCTCAATACATCACTCCCAGAAATGAATATAAGGTAAAGCTTCGTGACAGGGATAAAAACATTTTCTTTGAGGAAATGGAATCTGATCTTAATAAGCTGGATAAGATCATTGATGACCTTGAACCTGAGCTGAGACTTCCTGTTTTAATCAAAAAATACATCAAGCAAAATGCTAAAGTGATCGCTTTCAACGTTGACCCTAACTTCAATGATGCCATCGATGGATTGATGTATATCCGTATCAGTGATCTTCCGGAAAACACGATCAAACCGGTATTGGAAGAGATGAGCGATCAGATCAGAAAAGAGCAGGAAAATAATCCGGCTGATAATCAGTAGGTTTTTAGTTTTTATCAAAAAAAGTACGATGAATACTTGCTTTGTATACTAAAACTTACTACTTTTGCATCACTTTAAAACAACGAAGTAAGTCAAACAAAAATATAATGGTTTCTTAGCTCAGTTGGTAGAGCAATGGATTGAAAATCCATGTGTCCCTGGTTCGATTCCTGGAGAAACCACTTGAAAACCTCTGATTATTCAGAGGTTTTTTTGTTTTTTACATACGACTCCTTTTTCCACACTTAGTTTCTTTCGGAAATATTGAAAAACTAATACTAAAGTATAATATATCTCTACGTAACATATTGTTTAAAAAAATTAATCAAAAGTATGGGAATTAATTTTTTATTTGACAAGTAAAACTTAATTTAGTATGGTAAACCAAATTACAATACTATTATGAGAATAAAATTACTAGCCGATACTTTTCTGGGTGTCGCTCTGCTTGTTTTTCAATCATGCGCAGAAACCACTATGGTAGCAGAGGACACTGTTGCTACGCAAAAAAATGTCTCAGCTTTAAAAAACGCATCGTCCTTCAGCGTTCCGGTTGCGGGAAACTCTTTTTTAACAGTAAAGCCTTCGGGAGCCAGCGAGGTTATCACCTCCACCAACTTAGGTAACTGGACGAACTCCAATACTGTTATCAGCACTTATTTCAGGGTGAGTAATATGGGAATATTAAACATCGGGTTAAAAGCTTCTGTTCCTTCGGGCACAAGTGTTGTAAAAGTAACTGTAGGCAGCACATCCAAAAATGTTACTTTAACAGGACCAGCTTATACAGACTACACCGTTGGAGATTTTACGGTTTCCACTCCGGGTTATGTAAAAGTTGATCTTCAAGGGGTCTCTAAAACCGGTGGGTACTTTGCAGATGTTACACATGTTACTTTCAGTGGAACAGCCTCTACAGGAACCAATATTTACAGTAATGATCCTTCTTACTATTATTGGGCACGTAGAGGACCTTCCTGTCATCTGAACTACGTAATTCCAACCACCAATAATATCAGTTATTATTACAACGAAGTAACAGTTCCTGCAGGAGAAGATAAGATTGGCTCTTATTTTATGGCAAATGGCTTTAGTGCGGGCTATTTTGGAATGCAGGTTAACTCTGCTACGGAAAGAAGAATTTTATTCTCTGTATGGAGCCCATTTGATACAGATGATCCCAATAATATTCCTCCTGACCACAAAATTATTCTAAACAGATCCGGTACAGGAGTAACGATCGGAGAGTTTGGCAATGAAGGTTCAGGCGGACAGAGCTATTATAAATATAACTGGAGTGCAGGACAGACCTATAAATTCTTATTAAAAGGTGAACCGGACGGTAGCGGAAAAACAGATTTTACCGCCTGGTTTTTATCACCGGATACTACAACATGGAAACTGATAGCCAGCTGGAAAAGACCTCAAACCAGTACTTATCTTAAAAGCTTCTATAGTTTCGTTGAAAATTTTAACCCTGAAAATGGATATCAAGGCAGAAAAGCACAATTCAAAAATCAATGGGTAAGAACTTCAGACGGCAACTGGGTAGCCATTTCCGGAGCAAAGTTTAGCGTGGATAACACTTATAATGCGCAACAAAGAATAGATGCAATGGGAGGAACAAGTGGCAATGCTTTCTTTTTGCAAAATGGAGGATTTTTTAATACAACTGTTGCTCCCGGATCACAGTTTTCTATTGCCGCACCTACGCAAGCTCCGAACATAAATTTTTCAACCCTCCCTTAATATTATAACCTAAAAATAACCGGCCAGTTACTTTATAATAAAATAACTGGCTTTTTATTTTCGATTTAGTTTCCTAGTTCAGTTGGTAAATCAATGGATTGATTAGATGAATTAAAAAAAATGAAGAATTGGAAGTTCAGAAAAATTCACCATGATATTTTAATTTTAATAGTTCATTTTTGTATTTTAATGATGCTAAAAAATACAATTACTAAAATGCATGGCGAAGATCCAAAGCAGAGTACGGGCTTTATAGGAAAGGCCAGCCAAAAGCTACAGGAAAGAAACATCCATGTAACAAAACGAATTTCTTTATCTAAAAATCCATCACCGGATTCAATTGCTTTTGTGGGTATAGCCGGACAATTCTATACTGTAGTGCTCGCCGGCATTCAGATCAGTAAATTTTCATCAAAAAATTAATTTGTTATGAATACAGGTTCACATTATAAGCTTTATCATTTCATTCCGTGGACCAGGAAGAAAATCTATATAATGCTTATTTTAAGCATTATTCCTACCTCATTATTTTATTTTTTGGAATGGAAATGGCTGGCTATCCCATGGGTTCCTGTAGCACTGCTGGGTACAGCCGCAGCCTTTATTTCAGGGTTTAAAAATACCCAAACCTATAACCGAAGCTGGGAAGCCCGACAGATTTATGGAGCCATCATAAATAACAGCCGCAGTTTTGGTATCCTGGTAAAAGATTTTATAAGAGTTAATGACAAGGTACAAGAAGCAGCAATACATCAGCAGATTATCTACCGCCACTTTGCCTGGCTTACTGCATTAAGATTTCAGCTCAGAGAAACAAAGAGCTGGGAACATGTAAAAACAAAAAGCTACAACAAGGAATATTTAAAGTATTATAAAGTTCCGGAATGGGAAAATAATATTGAGGATGAGCTCAAGCCTCTTTTAAGTAAAGAAGAGCTAGATTATATCCTTACTACAAAAAACCGTGCAGCCCAGATCATTTCTTTACAATCCACCCAATTGAGAACATTGAATGAAGAGGGCAGAATTTCAGATTATAATTATACAGCCCTGGAAAATCAGCTCAAAGAATTATATGATCAGCAGGGAAAATGTGAAAGAATCAAAAACTTCCCCTATCCACGGCAATTCTCCAGCATTAATCTATATTTTACAAATGCCTTGTGTTTTTTACTGCCTTTAGGGTTTATCGGAGAGTTCTCAAAAATGGTGGAAAAATTTGGAGAAGGCATCGTCTGGCTTACAGTTCCGTTTAGTGTATTGCTAGGCTGGGTATTTTTGGTTCTGGAACAGATTGGTGAAAATACAGAAAACCCGTTCGAGGGTAATGCAAATGATATCCCGATTACACAAATCAGCAGGAATATAGAAATTGACTTACGTGAAATGTTTGGTGAAAGAGAATTACCCCCTGCCCTACAACCTGTTAATAATATTTTAATGTAAAAATTCAGGTTATATCACAGGCAAAATTTAGTATAAAAAAACAAAAATATGAGTATAGAATCTGTAAGAAAATGGTATCCAAGAGCTTTAACATCCGTTGATACGGTCAACCGGCTGTTAGACACCATTGAAAAGCATTTAGAATTAAAACCTAATCAATTGATGCATGCCGACAGCATGTGCTGTGATGATGTTAACGCAATACAATATCCACCGAGGGCCTATGAAATGCTGGGTCCATTTCATTTGGGAGGGCTCGATGGTTTTCCTTTTGCAGGTCTTACGGGAATGGGAGCATTTGCCCATCATGTACCAGAGGATGGAGCCGTAGTCATTTTTTATGCACCCCATATCGGAATTACTAAAAATGGAGAAATAGGAGAAATCAGCAGAATAGGACAAAGTAGTAATTCAGCCTGCTGTGGTGCAGCAAAAGGGGCATTAGGAAAACTGGCAGCAGGGCAAATCATAGAAGGTAATATCACTTCACTGGATTTTCAGATGAATACCATAGAGCAGATATTTCTTCATAGTAAAGACAGGATCCTGAATGCTGAGAATCAGATTTTCGAAGCTACCGAAGTAATGTATGAAGCTATAGATGATCGCATTGAAGTATTGGTAAAAGAAACCAACTATCCCTGTAAATACGTGATTTTGGTAGGAAGTATTTTTATCAACGGAGACAAAGATATGGGATCATTCTGCCAATATAAAAAGTTTGAATATATCAACCTGGAAACCCAAGAACGGAAAAGCCTTATGAAAGAATATTATGAATAATTCTCCGGGCCTACATGAAATTTCCTGCACCTCTATAAATAAGCATCTCTAAATAGATGATTTAGGAGCTTAACAATAAAAAAGAACCAAATCCCTGATGAACAAGTGTTTAAACCATCCTATAAGCTACAATAACATATTTTTTCAAAAAATAACAATAAAAACTTGCGTGGTATTGGAAAATCTTATACTTTTGCACCCACAATAAACAACAAAAGAAATGGTTTCTTAGCTCAGTTGGTAGAGCAATGGATTGAAAATCCATGTGTCCCTGGTTCGATTCCTGGAGAAACCACTTGAAAACCTCTGATTATTCAGAGGTTTTTTGTTTTATATCTCTCTCATCTGACTATAATGGACATAAAGAAAATGGATCAGGCCCAAAATTTGGGGGCTAAGCAAAAAGTTTAGCTAATCTGAATAGAAAGATGTAAAATCTGCTTCTTCAACATTTTTGAACCAATGTGGCAGTTTAGTCATCGCTACAGATTTTGAAATATTTTGATTATAAATTTTTCTAAGTCCGTCGGTCAATCGATACGCTTTTTCCAGGTTTGGACTCTAATAATCTATCTTTTAAGTCATCAGGAATGCTGCTTTTTTCTCCAAAATAAATATGAAGTTCAGCATTATGTTCTTGTGTTTTGATAATATCAAAGTGTTCAACTAATAATTCAGGAAGTAATAATTTAAGAAGTTCGTGATCGCCTAACATCATGCAAAGATACAGCAACTTAACATTTCCCCCAAATTTTGAGACTGATCCAAAAGTACTTTAAAAAAGAAAAATACCAAATAATTAATAACCTGCCTACAATATGGCAGGTTTGTTTTTATAAACATTATGAAACTACTACATTATTTGTAGTTCACTATAATATTCCCAAAAGAAATTTTAATACGCCAAGTTCTGGCGTGTGTGAGGATTAGCTTTGCTCTTGGAACATTAAAACAAAGTATTAATTACAAAACACAGCTTATGAAACTATTTGATGACGAATGGAGTGATGATCTCTCTGAGTTTAAAATCATTTCCATAGAAGATTTAAACAAGGGATTTGTGGGAGATAAGAGTTCTTTGGGAGATACTATCATCAACAAAGATAACTCTCCTGATTACAGAAGTCCATTCCATGATTATAGAAACACTCCTTTAGGTTATTCATATTTGACAGATAATCCTGTATCTGTATTTGCTTCAACTGGAGTCAATGAGAAAGGAGAAAAGGGATATGAGTATTATGCAGAAGTTCTGCCTTGTGAAACAGGATCTCAAGTTTACGGAAGCTATCAGGCTAACGCAAGAAAGAAACAGGCTTTATTCCTGTTCTATGAGAAACCCAATCCTAACAAATCTAACTTCTCAGGTGACTTCTATATTGCCAAGATGGGAGATTACTTCGTACAGCTATTTAAAAGGTTTCCAGAGCCATTACCTTCCAGTATTAATGGTCAGTTTTTCAGGAATATCACTTCTATGGAAGATGAAGCTGCTTATTTAGCTCAGTTGGCTCATACTTTTGAGAAAGATAAGATTGATGCAACTCTTGTTCATCAGGCTTTAATGAGGGAGTATCAGTTTTATACAGGTGACAGAAGATTTGAAGAGATTATTGGAAATATCTCATCTATTCCTGCTAATGCCATTGGGTGGTGTGCTGAAAAGTTAGAAGCTTTTAAGCCTACAGAGAAAAATTACAATCCTGAAGCTAAAGATTATTCTCCACTAATTCCTATTATAGGAGGTGTTGCAGTTCCTGTTAATATGAATAAAGCTGCGCAGTTTTTTGAAAACTTAGGTGACAATCCTTTTGTTCAGGGGGCAGAGGTTGCTTTTTCACAGGTATGGTCTATGGTGAAACAGGCAGCAAGTAAGGTTAAAGATGCTTCTGTAGACCATCTTCCCGATGCATTTAAAAAGCTGATCAATAAAATTACCGGAGTTATTAATGATATTAGATCCTTTCTTACCAATGTAACAGATGATCTTAGTGAATTGGTAAAACAGGGAGTAGAGGTTCTTAAATTAGCTAATGCCTTCTATTGCGGTGTTAACAGTGGACTTATCAGTCTTATCCAATGCTTACTTTACATTTTAGAATTCCTTTTACAGCCTACAACTACTTTTTCTTATAAGCAGTATCTTGAAAGAAGAGATTTAATGGAAAAGGCAGAAGATGTAATAGACTGGGTAACAGAGAATGTACCTAAATTCTTACAAGGAGTTAAAGACCTATTCAAAGCCAGTGGAAGTATTTCTCAATCTGATATGGAAGGAATACTGGATAAGATGAAAGAGTATTTTGGTGATGTTTCAAGATATACAGTAGCTTTTTATGTAGGCATTTTTGCCTTTGAACTACTAATTAATATTCTGTTACTTATTTTTACAGAGGGTGCAGGGAATGTGGTAAAAGGAGCTACTTATGTACAAAAAGCAGCAAGTGTATTAAAGGTTCTGGCAAGAGAAACTGTTTCTGTAGCTACATTAGGAATTACAGATTTACTGGCTTTTCTTTCAAGATTTATTATTAGATTTGGGAAGGCATGCGCTAAGGGATTTAAAGGATTTATCAGGTTCATTGAGAAATTATTACAGGGTGCTAAGAATGGTGCTAAAGCAGAAGATTTAGCCATGACAGCAGAGGAGATTGAAGAAATTGTGTTACAAGGAAAGAAAGCTCAAAGCATTTTTAACATTCTTGCCAGTGCAAGAATAGGGTTTAAAAAGCTTGGTATTGAAATTCTGGCTAAAGCAGATGGTTATCTTCTGAAATGGAGAGAAAAACCTATTTTCAAAGGAGATTTTAAAGAGGTTAATGCATTCTGGAATAAGATTCTGAAACCCAGAATTGGGACAGGTACTGGAAAACTTGTTAAATATTTGGAGGTTCTCCCTTCAGATATGGTTAAACAAGAACATAATATGTCTTGTGCCGCAGCTTGTCTTAGACAGTTAGCTAAAGATAATGGGATGGAGTTTGAAGAGGCAATTGTACGAAATTTTGCTAGAACAACAGAGGAGACAGGAACTTATCCTGATGGGATGATCGATGCAATGAAAGAAATTTTTAAAGATTTTAATATTGACTTTGGAATGAAATTTAATCCGAGAATGACAGATATTGATATGGCTAAAAAACTCTCGGAAGAGGGTAGTTGGATAGCTTTTATTTTACCTAAAAACTCAAGTACCCAACATGCTATTATTGTTGATAAAATTATAGATAATAAAGTATATGTACGGGACCCATGGCCTTCTATTGATTCTAAAAAGGGAACCATAGGTGTAATGGATCTTGATGAATTTGAATATGTTTGGAAGTACGCGCAGAATTGGTGTTTCAGAATAATAAATAAAAAAAAGTAATTATGAATAAATATGAAAATTTAATTAATGAACTTGAAATTGAAGGTTATATAGGTTATATAAGAGAGTTGGGAAATATTAAATTTATTTTTGGTGGTATTCCTGATGAAGAAACTTTAATGAAACCTAACCAAAGTTTTAATATCTTCATTGAAGGCATTTTCAAAATTGAATATTTTATTGGACATGTTAAAACAGAAAAAGAGTTTAAGACATTTGAAGAACTTCTAAAGTTTGTAAGACAAGTTTTTCCAATAGAAAACTAACTAATTTTCTAATAAAACCACTTTTGAAGTAATAGTAAAAAAGTGGTTTTATATAATAATTTATAATAACAGCTAATGATGAAATATTTTGTTTGTTTAATTCTAATCTTTGCAGCACATACTATCTCTTTTTCACAACATAAACAAACTGTAGAAAAAGACATAAAAGAAATCACTAATTTTTTAAAAAATGATAATTTAATTTCATTTTTTAAAAAACATCAAAGTTACAGGCAATTACTGGAGGACTATCTGAAAAACGGTGATACATTGCGATATAAGAGAATGTCTGATAGCTTGGACTATAAATATAACAATGCAATGTACGGCGATAACATTATACAAAATTTTCTTAATTGTAAAAAAGTATTTACGGTTGATAACAAAAAAATTAAGATTGACTGGAAACATTCTTTTGTGAAAGAAATTTTAATAGAAGAAAACAGAATCTCAAAAAATGATCTTAACCAAGAAATTTTTATTCCCGTAAAAGTTTTGGTTTCCAATACTCAAAACAATGACTTAGTGATTATGAATGTTAGCTTAATTTATGCTAAATCGGGGCCTCTAATGTCATTTAGGATTTTAGAAAATATGCATATTGGGTTTTCTTCCATAAAAGAGTATGTGAAATTTGAAAATGAAAAAATGGAAAAAATGCTAACAAATGGTGTACAAAACGGAGTTAGAAGTCATCTAAAAAGAATAGACAATTCTGAATCTTATCCTAATAAACAATACAAAAAAACGTATATCTCAGAAAACAATAATGCCTATAAACTAATCCTAACTTTTGAGACAAAAGAAGACACTACATTTCTACGACTCGTAAATAGGATCATAAATGGTAATCTAAAGCATCATAAATCATTTGGACAATGGGAAAACTGGGAAGGAATTATCATCTTTAATCCATATGGCAGTGAAACCACTTGGTATATGTATGAAGATGAGAGAAAAATAACATGCTTTTCTATTGATTCTTATATAACAGATATAGACAAACTGGAAATGATTACTTTTAATCAAACTAAGAACGATGAGAGATAGAAGCATTGTTTAAGGCTTCCCAAGCCTGTGTAATTCAAAGGATATCTATTTTTTATTTTTGAAGGAATCTACCATAGAACGTAGTGATAGCTTTGACAAATCTATCTCCCATAGCCGCTGATTTTCATTAATTACCCGCAGCGTTCTGCTATTCAAATCAAATTCGTCGACAAAACAACAGTAAAGCAGCCGTAAAAGACTTTTAGGATTTACATCTTCCTTCTTATGCATATAAAAATAAAGAAAAGGGGATTCGGCTCGCTTTAAGTTGAGAGAGATAATCTGCTCCTCTCCATAAAAATGGTTACCTACTCCCCACCCACTTAATCGTTTTACTCTTCCTTTATTAGAGATAACATATTTACCTTCAAAACCTGGTAATGACTTCCAGTACTCATCCGGTCGGTCATTTAAGGATAAATCCAAAACGGCTGGTGGATTCTTCTTATTAATACGAGGTTTACCCAGTTTTTCCCAAAGAGAATCGTTGAATATTTTTTTTGAATTACGTATTGTTCTAACCTTGGCAGCATATTCTTTATTTCTTTTCTTAAGCATATCATTAGCAGACTGTAAGGTGAGTTTCGAAATATCTATATTCCACTGTGAATCACTTTCGTTTACAATCACCAAACCTTTGTCTGTTAGATCAAATTCTTCGACAAAACAATAATAAAGCAATCGGGTAATTGCTATATGATAATTTCGTCCCTTACAGCTTAATTTAGTATAAAAATAATACGGTTTATTATCAGGCTTTAGTACAAAAAGTGATATAATATGCTCTTTCCAAAAAGTTTTGTTTCTATTCTCCGTCCAGCTGTTTAGCCGTTTTATTCTTCCTTTGTTGGAAATGGCAAAATACTCTTCGAGATCAGGAACTGGTTTCCATTTTTCACCAGGAAGATCTTGCACCGACAAATTCATACAGGCAGGCGGATTGCTCTCATCAATTGGTGGTTGCCCGAGCCTTTTCCAAAGACTTGTATTGAGTACTTTTTCCGGTTTACTTTTAGTTTCAGGGATAAAATCTTCTTTAATAGGTGTATAGCCTTTTACAAACCAGCGGAATGTTCCCGCAGTAGTCCTTTTTTTGTTGATAACGGATAGAATATGAGTGTGATAGATTCCTAAAGTTTTACTTGCCGCATAAATATTATCATAACTGCCCACAAAAACACCATCAACCGTATAGTGGCTCACTGCCTGCTGATAATTCCCCTTCTTTCCTCTACCTGTGTTCAGTGCTTTACTCCGTATCTCATTGGCAGTTGCCCTTTCCAAATTACTAAAATGTACATTAAACCTATTTTCATCTTTAAAAGACATGCGAAATGAAAGATCATCCATATCAAATTTTTCAACAAAATGATAATAGACTAAACGGGCTACCGACTTTCCATATACCCTTCCTTCAACAGAAAGGTTACATCTCACATAAAAAAAATGAGCCTTTAAATGTTTATTAAAATATCTAAAGGCTTGTGGTTTCATAATCCTATCCAATATTTTCTGCTCTCCTCCATTGGGAGCTGAAACCCACCGCTCCAAACTTTTTATTCTCCCATGATTAGAAATAGCATAATTTTCAAAACCTTCTATGAACTTCCATTCTTCACCCGGAAGATCTTTTAAGGAATGATTGGAAAGGACTCTATTTACGTATTCATCTCCTAATTCAGTAGGTAGTTTCATAAGCCGAAAATTTCTATTGTAAATTACTTTGATATAATCCAATATCTAATGTAACGAAATTTTATAAGATCAAAGATAGCTCTCGTTTTAGTTTAACTATTTGAGCATTTCATTTATGTATATTAAAATTTGTTTGCTACTTACTAAATTTATATATTTACAAAGCAATTTGAAAAATAAATCGTCTAATTTCCAAAGGTGGAATAATCGGTTACCTAGTAAATTAAAATTTCTTAAAACCTTTATTAAAAGGCTATAAGAAAAAAAACATATATTCCTGGAGAAACCACTTGAAAACCTCTGATTATTCAGAGGTTTTTTGTTTTATATCTCATACTGAAAAGGGTTATAATCCTGGCTCAAAAACTTATCAGCTGTTCAGCCAGCTTAGACATTCGGCAATCTGCATCTTGCTGACAAAAACCTCAGCATTCACTTCAGGTTCCGGAGAAAGCTTCAGCTCTACTTTCTGGCTGGAATGTTTAATAATTTCCGTGACCGCTTCCTTATTGACGATAAATTTACGGTTTACTTTAAAGAAAACCTGTGGATTTAATTTTTGAATAATATCCTTAATGGTATCATCATAAATATAGGTCTGATGATCTTTTGTGGTCAGGAAAAGGTATTTTCCCGATGCAAAAAAATAAGCCGTATGATGCTCATCTACTGATTTAAGCTTATTACCTTCTCTTACCATAAAGCGTTTCATCATTTCAGCATCTCCGGCCTGCTGTAATGTAGACATAGATTTCAGGGTTGGCTCCGGATCGAAATTGTTTCTTATAGAAATGAATTTCTGCAACGCCTTATGCAGATCTTCTTCTTCAAAAGGCTTCAGAAGGTAATCTATGGTGAAATGCCTGAAAACCCTCATGGCATATTCATCAAATGCTGTTATGAAAATGATAGGGGTAAAAAGCTCCACATGTTCAAAGATTTCCAGGCTCATTCCGTCACCAAGATGAATATCCATAAAGACAAGATCTGCCGAATTGTTTTCGAAGAAATCTATTGCCTGTTTTTTTGACCGAAGAATAACTATCTCAGTGACAGGAACTATATCCTGCTTATCCAAAAGGTCTTTCAGATAATTAACAGCCAGCAATTCATCTTCTATAATGGCAATTCTCATAACGGTACAAAAGTACAAAAAAACCGCTAAAACAATAAAGTTCAAGCGGTTTCAAAGGTATTAATATGAAATACTATAAATTAGGATTATTTCTCTTGGCACTCATAGGATATTCTATGGTATATCTCGGATCATTCTGCTGAAGAATATATTCCTGACCGTTTACGGTGTGACTTATCTTTTTCTGATCAGCTCTTCTCAGATCGAACCAACGCTGCCCTTCCAAAGCAAATTCTCTGAGTCTTTCATCCAGAATAAAGCTCATAAATTCTGTAGCGTTCATTGGATTGATCTGACCCTGAACCGAACTGTAACCATCTGCAGTATATCTGTTCTTTAAAACATTCAGGAGCGCTTCTTTTGCCTCATCAAGCCTATTCTGCTTCAGCAGGGCCTCAGATTTTATAAAATACAGTTCTGAAGTTCTGAAAGACACCCTGAAATCAGAATTTCCGCCTTTGATCACTTTATATTTGCTGCCGTTCTTTTCAAAATAAAGCCCGAATCTTTTATCTGTTGTGCTGTTATATTTTGAAAGCAATTCCGCAGATGCAAAGGATAAGTTCTGTACAGAACTGTTGAATGCATTATCCAAAGCCAGAATAGATTCTATGGAAGCATAATGATTAGGTGCTGTATTGGCCGTATTCAAATCGCTTATATCTCCTTTTATAGCCAGTGCCTGCTCTGCATAGCTTAAAGCTTTATTCCAGTCCCCCTGGTAAAGAGCCGTTCTTGCCTGAAGCGCCAGCAATGATACTTTGGAAAACCTGTAGTTCATCCCGGCAGTCTGCTTTTGTTCTACCATCATCCCTTCTGCCTTTGTCATATCAGCATGTACCTGGTTGTAAACCTCCTGCACAGTGGAAGGCTTCAGTACCTGCTCAAGGTCAATATCAAGGGTAACAGGCACCCCTCTGTCTGTAGCTGCCGTAGCACTGTTATAAGACTTTCCGTACAGATTCACCATATCGAAATAAGTATAAGCACGCAGTGCATAAGCTTCCGCTAAAATCTGCTGCTTTTCCGGGGATTCTGCCATTGTCTTGCTGCCTTCATTGATGATCTGATTCAGATAAAAGATCACGGAATAAAAGCTCACCCACGGAAATTCCGTAGTTGCCTGATCTGTATTGGAATCCTTCCACATGGCAATTTCACGGTAAGAGATGAAGTCACTTGTATTCTCATCAATGTTTACCTCATCTGTACGAAGTGCCGAAAGAGACCTGTGTGCAGGATATTTTGAATATGCTGAAGTAAGTACTTTTCTGTAATCCTCAACAGTAGTAGGAATCACTTTCCCTTCAGGCTGAATATCTAAAAATCTATCACATCCGATGCTGGTAAAACTGATTACCGCCAATGCTATAAATGTCGTTATTTTTCTCATTTTTTTAAGTTTTAAAAAGAAACATTAAATCCTACCGTAACAGACTTTGTAATAGGCTGTGCATAAATATTACCGTATGTTTCCGGATCAAAATATCCTTTATATCCATTGCTGAATACAAACAAGTTACGTCCTTCCACGCTCAGTCTCAGCGCGCTGATTCCCATAGGCGCGGTAAACTCTTTAGGAAGCGTATAGCCTAAACGGATGCTGCTGATCCTCACATAGCTGATCTCTTTTGCCCATACATCCAGCAGACTGTACGCATTGGAACGGTTGCCCGTAAACCATTTGTTCGCCATCCAGCCGTCAGGATTCGCATCCATATCAGGACTGGTAATCCCCGGAAGTGAGGTCCCCGCTTCATAGATATCTCTTGTATAGTTTCTGCCTCTGTCCAGTTCAGATCCACGGTAAGAAGGAGTTCTCATTACCGTCTGCTTCAGATTGAAGGTTGCTGAGACCGTAAGATCAAAATTACGCACCTTGAAAGTATTGATAATACCTCCTGTAAATTTCGGATCTCTGTCACCAATATAAGTGAACATGCTTCTTAATTCCGCATTGGAAAGCTTCGTATCTACAAGCTGGCCCGGAAGGAAATCTGCATATACATCATAAAGCTTAAAGAAATCTGCTGCAGATATCTTTTCATTTCCTTTCCAGAACATTGGATTTCCGTGTTCATCCATTCCTGCTGTTTTCAGGGCAAAAACAGCATTTACCGGAAGTCCTTCTCTTGAAGGAAGCAATGCATTGTCACGAGGCTGCTCGCTCAACACCTTGCTCTTGTTATGGGCAAAGTTGATCGTGGTATTCCATTTGAAATTCTCATGATCGATATTTCTTGTGGATAATGCCAATTCAAAACCTTTATTCGTCAGGCTTCCCCAGTTCATCATCGTATATTCGAAACCGGTTTCAAGCGGCGTTTCCTTCATACTGATCATATCCGTTCCTTTTCTGCTGTAAATATCAGCGGTAAGGTTGATACGGTTTTTGAACAATCCTAAATCAATCCCGAAGTTTACATTCGTTGTTTTTTCCCAGCGAAGCTTATCATTCGGAGGACTGATTACATTAATGATCCCTTCTTTGGTCCCCGGAAGAATCGTTGCATCGCTGTATTCCCCGATAAAGAATGGTGAAGTGTTACGGTCAATATTCCCTTGCAGACCATATGAAGCTCTCAGTCTAAGGTTAGAAATCGCATTCACATTCTTCATAAAGTTCTCCTTCGTTACCAGCCATGATCCTGAAACTGCCCATATCGGTAAGTACTTATACTTTTTATTTACCCCGAATAAGTTGGTCCCGTCATATCTCACACTTCCAAAGAAAGTATACTTCTGGGCATAAGTATAGGAAGCCGTAGCAAACATGGAAGCATAAGCATTTTCTACAGGAGGCATTTCACGGTACGTTTCATACTTTCTCTCCGCAGCAAAGCTTGAGCTTGGAAAAACAATAGCTGTCGCTCTTCTCGTCGTAGGATCGTAACCGAATGCTCTCGTAATGGTTGTGTTATCTTCTGTTTTACGGATTTCCGTTCCGGCCATCAAATCAATCTCATGTACGGAATTAATTTTCGTACTGTATGTTCCCTGTAATTTCCAGTTGTATTGGAAAAAATCATTATCCCAGTTCTGCTTTATGGCACCGTCCGGTAAAAAGTAATGGTAAGCGCCATCCTTATAGTAACGGGTACCTTCTCTCATCTTTCTGGTAAAGTAAGTATTCTGAGCCGCATACTTCTCCGTTTTATTGGTATCGTACTGGATTCCCAACTGTGAAGTGAATCTCAGGCTTTTGGAAGCTTTATACTCTAAATCCAGGATTGCTTTTATTGAATTATTATTCAGCGTATAGCTCGTATTTCCCCTTTCTTCCAGGAAGTTGAAAGGAATATACCGGTCATCAAAGCCATCGATATCCCTGTCATATCTGTAGCTTCCGTCTGCATTGTAGGGAGTCAGATAAGGATTCGCATTTCTTGAATAATTGACAGGGCTGATATTGGCATCAGCATCCGTAATGAATGATTCACGCTCACTCTGAGTCCCGAAAATAGAGATTCCCGCATTTAACTTATCACTGATTTTATAATTGTTTTTCAGGGTAAGGTTATAACGTTTAAAACCTGTACCTATCGTTGTCCCTTCTTCATCATAATACCCCAGGGAGAAATAGTAATCTGAACGATCGCTCCCTCCGGACAGGCTTACTCCATACTGCTTATTGATCGCATTTCTGTACAGCAGCTTCCCCCAGTCGGTATTGCTGTTTCTCAGACCATTGATCTGCTGACGTGTCAAAGGATTCAATGCATTCAGACCTCCGTTTCTGAAAGCATCAAGCTGATTATTCTGAGTTAAAATCCTCATCACTTCCCCTTTGTCATCACGATAGGTAAGATCGGCACGTTTGGCAAGCATTAATTCCAGATCCACTTTTTCAGAAGCATTCAAAAGGTTCAGCTTATCAAAATCGGGACGTGATGTTACAAAAGTATCTGCTGAAAAGTTCAGTTTCATACTCCCCTTCCTTCCCTTTTTTGTTGTAATGGAAATTACCCCGTTAGCTGCTCTTGCACCATAAATTGCGGTAGCTGCGGCATCTTTCAAAATGGTAATATCTTCGATATCGTTCGGGTTTAAGCCTGCAATGGAAAAATTCTGCAGCTGATCGATATTATCCTTATCGGTAAAGTTAGGTACATCATTTCCCTCCAGCGGAAGACCATCGATCACCCATAGCGGATCCTGCGGACCGGAAAGGGAAGCTGTTCCCCTGATCCTGATCTTTGCCGGACTTCCCGGAGCTCCTGTTTCCGGTGTAACTGCGACCCCTGCAATCTGTCCTGACAGCATCTGGTCAATACTCGCCACACCCGCCTGGCTGATATTATCCATCTTAACGGTGGAAACAGCTGAAGTCTGCTTACGCTTTTCTATTTTCTGATATCCTGTAATGATAACCTCCTGGATCTTATTTTTATCTGAAATTTCAGGATTTAATCTTATTGTATAATGCGTCTGACCTTCATTGATCTGAATAACTCTGGACTCATAGCCCGGATAGCTTACCAATACAGATTTTGTATCTGCAGGAACTTCCAGGATAAATTTTCCGTCCTTATCGGTTACCGTACCTACTGATACGCTTTCAATAATTCCTTCCAGCTCGGTTTTTGTAGAAACAGACTGTGTTTCTATTTTTATAGATGCCCCGGTAATTACTTGAGAAGAATTTCCGTCTTCTATTTTTCCGGTGATGGTTTTCTTTTGTTGGGCCAATGCTATATTAGCAGCCAAAAGAGGTAAAAGTATTAGAGTTTTTTTCATTTCCGATTATTTGTTTAAAGCCTCTTCAATACGAATGATTAAATCTGTATAATGAGCTCTGGAAGCATCATCTCCTTTATATCTTGTCCTGTTCAGCAAGTCCAGCACTTTCTGCAGTTCCGCTCTTTTGTAAGTGGTCACTTCAGACACTCTTTTCATGGATGAATAATTAATATTCCTAAGGTTTCTGTCTTCTCCATGGAAATTACAGATGAGCGGCATATTCAGGGTATTATCCACTTTCAATCCTTTCACGGCTGTTTTTTCAAACAATTTGTTGACTGAAACGATCAGAGCATCCACATAGTTCTTCTGCGTCATCCTTTCAAGAATGGTCAGGGTTCCTTTTTTGTTAAAAACCGAACTTCTTACCTGGTCAAAAAGGTTCTCCACCGTATATGTTTCTTCTTTCGAACCTGAAATCTCATGCTTCAGTTCATTTTCAAGCAATCTAAGCAGCCTGTCATCCATAAACAGGGAATAAATATTAGCATACTGCATTCCTCTGGCTAAAGTATACGGAGTCTGCTCGAAGGGACCCATTGGTGAATTCTTAACAGGATACGTCTTTTCTGTAATCGGGTTAAAGAACAGCCACTCCGGAATGTTAATGGCATTTTTTACAAGATAATCAACCGCTCTTTTCTGTATCTCTGCAGGGACTGCTTCGTACGCTTTTTTATTGTTTCCGAAAACCGTATTGTTCAGATAAATTCCTCCGACATTCGCCATCACATGACCTGTATACAGATCCCACTGCCCGATCACTCCTAAATACAGCTTACCCGCATCTGTATAATCTTTACCGTCCTCATACGTCCATTGTAAAAGATTATCCACAACAACTTTCAGGTTTTTCAATCCATATTCGCTGGCTTTCATCGCATCATTCCCCAGATCTTCAGATTGCGAGCGCGGATCAATGGTTTCTAAAGAACTTTGCTGCTCACCATAAAAATATAATGGGTCATCCTGATGCTTTTCGATCAAATTTCTGAGTGCTTTTTTCTCAGTGAATTCATCCGGATACCAACGGTACCCCCATTCTATAGCATATTTGTCATAGATCCCGATTTTCGGAGTGATTGCTGTTACTCCATCTTCCGGCTGCGCCACGTAATTGTAACGGGCATAATCCATGATGGAAGGTGCTGTACCACCCATTTTATCGGTAAACTCTTTTGAGCGCAGAGATTCTACAGGAAATGCAAATGAAGATCCCATATTATGCTTCAGTCCGAAAGTATGCCCTACCTCATGAGAGGATACAAAACGGATCGCTTCGCCCATATATTCATCACTGAATTTATTTCCTCTGGCTTTCGGATCTATGGGTCCGATCTGAATTCTCATCCATTCCTGAAGGGAAGTCATTACGTTGTGCCACCAGATAATATCCGCCTCAATGATCTCTCCACTTCTCGGGTCCACTACCGAAGGTCCCATCGCGTTCGATTTAGGTGAAGCAGCATAGGTAATCACCGAATATCTCACATCATCAATATCAAAATCTTCATCTTTTTCATCCGGCATTTTGGCGATAACGGCATTTTTAAAACCGGCCTGCTCAAAGGCAGCCTGCCAGTCATACACTCCTGCGATGATCTTTTCACGCCATTGCTTTGGAGTGGCAGGATCAATATAATAAACGATCTGTTTTTTCGGTTCTACCAGCTCACCCCGCAGATATTTTTCTTTGTCTTCGTCTTTCGGCTCCAGATTCCATCTGGTAATGAAGAATTTCTCATCCATTTTCTGCTGACGGTCATTGAAGGCCCAGTGCTTTTCATTGAAGAAACCTACCCGCTGATCAGAGATTCTTGGCTTCATAGGAGTCCTGGAAAGCAATACCAGATTGGTTGTCACCCCCAATGTTACAGGCAGGTCTACTCCACCTTCGTTCACAGAGGTCGTCAGCTGGGACTTTACCACAAGATTCTGAGGAAATGTCTTCACTCCTTCGATGTAAGAAAGGTTTGACTTTACTGATCCCCCTAAGCCTACATTCGCAAGAACATCATTAAAGCTCTTCTGGTTTCCGTCAAAAACCTTGTTGACTTTGATCGCTACCGTTGTAGAGTCATTGTTCTGGGCTTCGATATCAAAAACCTCGATCACAGATTCTGAAAAGTTATCTTTTACAGATTTTGTAATCGCATCGTTCTTAGGAGACGATACTTTTACATCCGAAGTTTTCACCCAGACTTTTTTGGCGACGTTGTCACGGTGAAAAGAAATGATCTTATTCTCATAGTTCATTCCTTTATTCAAACCAGCCTCATTCACCTGCATCGGTACCTGAGACAGTTTATTGACCACCAGAAACTGGCGCCCCATCAGGCTGTCCGGAATTTCAAAATAAACATCCGTTTTTACCTGGATCGTATTAAAAAGCCCTTTTTTATAAGTTCCTTTTTTGATCAGGTCTTCAATTTTTTTGGTTTTCTTTGATGATGAAACCTCAGTCTTCTCGGTTTTGTCTTTGTTAACCTTTACCGTATCTTTTTTCTGAGCCACCGCCACCGGTGAGGCTATGGCCAGTCCCAAATACAGCGCCAGTCTGTAATTCTTCATTAAAATAGTCCGATTCATTCCAAATAGTAAATATCTTAGTTTCAGCCGGCAAAGCTATAGGTAAAGAAATAATATGGGCATTGTTAGGGAGTGAGAGGTTAATTTTCGGGAGTGAATGGATTTTTATTTTCACTTCAATAATGGCAAAAAACATATAAAATATTCACCATCTACAGAAATATTAAGAGAATTAACCCTAAAATATTCATAAATTTGATTCAAATATTCAATTCCGAATTTCTCTCCCTGAACCGACTCGGTTTTAGGCTGCCATGTATTCTTTACCGTAATCCCGTCCTCATCTACTATAATGATAATTTCCAAAGGCTGGTCTATGGTCGCTATATTGTGCTTTATGGCGTTCTCCGTAACGATCTGAAGGGATAAGTAAGGAATCCGTTTTTCTAAACTTCTCTCATTAGTAATGATCAGCTCAAAGCTTATTTCCTCATCGAACCTGCTTTTCAGAAGCTCCATATATTTCCGGATAAAGCTGATCTCCTGTGAAACCGGAACGATATTTTCCTTCGGAGGTACGATAAGATACCTGTAGATCCCGGAAAGATTCATCGTAAATTTCTGCGCGTTCTCTTTATTGATCCCGATCAGCATATAAAGGGAGTTCAGTGAATTGAAGAGGAAATGCGGATTGATATTATTCTTAAGCTGCTGAAGCTGATTGATCACCTCGGCTTTATGCATCTTCTCATTCTCAACCAACAGTAAATTCTTTTCAGACTGTATTTTTTCTTTCTCCTTATAGGCCATATTAACCGATCTCTGGAACAGAATAAAAACAGTTACAATCAGAAACAGTGCAGACAGAAAAATATAGGTTGTATAGGTCTTTATCTTGTAAATATTCTCATCGATAATAAAATTCACATGGTTAACGACCGTATAGCCTTCAAAATTATCGGTCTTCAATGGCTTGATAAACCGGGTCACCTCAACTCCGAGGTATTCAGAAACCGCAGTTCCCTGGGTATACCCTGGCTTAGCTTTACTGCACAAGGTATCTTCAGGCTTAATATCTGTAAATTCGAAAATATTCTTCCCCAGGTATTTCTTCTCAGGATGGGTAATACAAACACCTTCTTTCGTAAAAACGTAAGCATAGGTATTGGAATTTTTATCTACATTGATAAAATACTGATGAAGATCATCAAGACTTACCTTGGAACCGTAGTACAATCTGCTTTTATCCGGCATGACCAGAGAATCATAGCTCACCCAATGCAAACTGTCCTGGCGGGTAATCAAAAGATCTCTGAAATGTCCGGACCTGTTATTCTTTAACGCAATGGAACTTTCTATCTTTCCCGCTTTTTTGAAAATATCAGATAAATTACTGTTGCTTTCCGACGTTCCGGTTTTTCTGCTATCATAATAGTACCAACTGTAAGCCAGAAGATTTCGTTTTTTGTTCAGATCATTTAAAACCGAAGAATAATCCTTATAATTTCTAAGACCGTCTTTCTGGATCAGAGCACGAAGCAGATATTGATAGTCTTCGATATTCCTGAATTCATTTTCTATGGATTCATATTTCCGGAAAAAGGTTCTTTTGGCAAAATCTTCAGTATTTCTCCGGCTGTCACGGGTGATTAAAAAACTTAAAACAGCAAAAGCCGCCACTGTGATTAAACAGGCAGCCAAAGCAGTGATATAAACGGATTTTTGGGATAAAGCGTGTTTGAAATTAATACTCAATTCTTTCTAAATTATGAAGTCTCCTACCTATAAATTATTAATTTGCAAAGGTATAACAAAGATTTCAGGACCGTAGAGTGAATTAAGAAACAATTAAAATTTTATTAGCATGCATGTAAAATCAGGCATTCTCATTTGTAAAAAACAGTATCATATGCACTGGAAATATAGAATAATATGAAATTTGAGTTTACAGCTTTTCAAATAATTTTTCAGTATTCAGGATCGTGGCAAATTCTTCATTCAGATTAGCCAGGGCCATAAGATGAACTAATTCTGCATCATACTTCTCTCCATATATCCCAACCCTGTCAAAAGCTGCTGTAGCATCGGAAATCACATAGGTTTCATATCCTAAGTTTCCAGCCATTCTCGCTGTAGTAGAGACACAATGATTCGTTGTAATTCCGAGAATGACTAAGGTGTCTATTTCCTGAAGATCCAGTTTTTCTTTAAGATCAGTTCCTATAAAAGCACTGTTTACCTTTTTTATAATAATACATTCATCATTTTGAGGCAGGACATTATCATTAAACTCAAATCCCGGGTCAGATTCATGTAATTTCGATTGAAGGTTTGCTGAACTGTGCCGAATGTGAAATATAGGCAACTTTAAGTCACGCCATCTTTCCAATATTTTTCCGCTTAATTTTTCCGCTTCTTTATTATTTCTGTTTCCGCCCCAGTAATTTTCATCAAGAAAGCCTTTTTGAACATCAATAAGAAGCAACGCCGGATTTTTATCTCGTAATTTCATCTATTTGAAGAGTTTATTCATCAGAAATATTTTATATTCATCATTCATGGGAGAGTCGAACAGGTCAAATACATGCAGCGCTCCGGGAATCACCCATAATTCTGTTCTCACTCCTGCCCTGTATAAAAGTTGGGCATAGTCTATACCTTCATCTCTTAAAGGATCCAATTCGCAGGCAACAATTGTGGCTGGTGGCAATTGGGAAAAATGATCATAATAGGTCAGATCTGAATACCTGATCCTTTTATCTTTGTTTTCTTCACCCAGAAAATGCAGCCATGCAGCCCTGGCGTAATTTTTATTCCATAGCGGGATATCGGTAAACTCTTCCATAGAAGAAGTATCCAGTCTGTTATGAATGACCGGATATAATAAGAACTGGTGCTTTATATTCTCAATACCATGATCTGCAGCCATTTGGGTTACCGCAGCGGCTAAATGTCCACCTGCACTTGCTCCGAATACGGTAATATGATCAGGATTAACTCCTAACTGCGCTTCACCATAGCTGATCACCCATTGCAAAGCATCAAAGCCATCCAGAACCGGAATCGGGAACTGATATTGAGGAACCAACCTGTAGTCTACAGATACAATGGTTGCATTTAGCTTGTCTGCTATTTCAAACATTTGATCATCCACCTGTTCAGGCAAACCAAAAACATATCCTCCCCCATGGAAATAAAGGAGAACCCTGTCCCGGTTAAAATCTCCGGACTGATAAATATGAAGTCTGATATCATATCCGTCTTCTGAGCTTGGTATGAAAATATCCTTCACAAGAATATGATCCGGTTTTTTAAAGGGATGACTCTTTATAAATTCTTCTCTTTCCTGTTGAATAATTTCCGGGGTATTCAGAAATACATTTTCATCAATATCCAATGAATAGGGAACATTTTCAAAACTGTATTTTAAATCCTTATTAATTCTGTTAAAATCCATTCTATGTAAGTGTTTTGTTCTAAACAGCAATAAGTTCTCCTGCTGAAACAATATTTCCTGTTTTTATTTGTAAATTTAGCTTATCTATTTTCTGCCCTCCAAGCGGACAAAAAATTGTATGGAACGAACAAAAATGTAAGTATGAGTATTAAAGAATCATCCACCAATAATGAAAATAAAAGAACACTGGAATACAGCTGTTCTGAAATATATGCTGTCAATTTAATCAGTGGCCGCTGGATTCTCTCTATCTGTTATCATCTTAAGCAGGGAAAACTAAGATTTTTTGAACTGAAAGATAAAATCCCCAATATTTCTGAAAGAATGCTGACCCTGCAGCTAAAGAAAATGGAGCAGGAAAGTTTAGTGATCAAGACGGTCTATGCAGAAGTGCCTCCCAGGGTAGAATATGAATTAACAGAAATTGGTAAAAAGCTGATACCTGTCCTAAACCAGCTGGAGATATGGGGTAAGGAGCACAAAGAAATCTCAAAAAATAATACCAGCGCTCCAAAAAATGCTCCGGTTAATTTATAATTATATAGCATCTGCCCAGGGCAAATATGGCTTTATTTTGAAACCCATGTGAAACGGTATTACCCGCTTTCAGGTCAATTTCCGGCCTATAAAAATTAGTCTCTCTAAAAGCCCATAAAAAAACAGAGCAGATAAAATCTGCTCTGTCACAACACAAGGTTCAGAATCTTTCCTTTTTATTATATCCAGAACATTTTCTTCCATTTCATTACAGAGTTTCGACTCGGATTGAAATGGCGTGCCAGCCGGCTATCATTGAATTTATGCTTCTTTTGATATTCCAGCAGTTCTAAAATGTCTGATCTACTATATGACCGGTGTTTCTGAATTATTGTTCACACGGGAAGCATTCTAACCGAAAATTTTCTTATTCAATGCTATTATCAAGCGCCAATAGTTTCGGTTTCTTCAAAATGCTTTGACATTCTTCTTATTATTTATGAGGGAACTTTTTAACAAGAATATCAGTGTAGATTCTTTTATAATCGGGAAATACTTTTTTCATGAACCATTGTTTTACGAATAGCTATATGCTTAAACAGTATTCTTTTACCTTACCATTATCAAAACAGATATAAAGCTTCAATCGATAAGAAACTCCCAGAAAGTTACAATTCACGATATAGATCCATTTTTCGGAAGATTTTTCATCAGGAACTTTCTTCAGAACAGATCTCACTTCTGCAGGAGTCTTATCCGTCAGAATATTTTCTTCTGCTAAAATCTTTACATCTATCACAATTATTTTATTTACAAATTAATATTGAGGAGCTTTTACTGCATTTTTAGGTTCTATATCCACTTATAAAGTGTGGTTTGGGGAACACCATATTCTTCATTCTTCTATAATCTGTATTTTACTTTTTTCTCCGGTTCCACCTGCTCCATGATAAAATCTATTATTTCTTTGGTATAAATATTTTTTCGGAAATGCGGAAAAGATATGCTGTTCTTCTTTACGATACGGGAGGAGGAGAATATAATATCCTTTACACTTCCTGTATCAAGAAACCTATATGTGTATTTTTAATAATGCTTATTCATTCCTTTTAATTGTATACTGCCGGAGAACAGTAATTCAAAACACGGAAAAAATAAAGCTCCCGGATAAGGATAACGGCTATTTCAGTGCATGAATATCTAACATGAGAAAACAACTGAAAACTACAGATTGAGTTTATCCAATGCGTAAGCCATAAGGTTATGAAGATACTTCTCCTGATCAGTATTTATAAACGTTCCTGAAATACTTGCGTTTCTGAACACCCCTTCATCCCATAGAAATAAAACCCTTCCATCGGGGCCTGTTGCCCAGATCCCAGCCTGGGTCAGTGAAGGAGAGGCAACACTGCCGCCTTCTCTTGCCAGCAGTTCAGCTCCCGGAGCCAGCTGCGTATTTAATACCCGACCTGCTGTCTGAGCTCCCACAATACTTGCAGTAGAAGCTATATTTCCAAAAACACCAGAGGTTCCCACACTTCCCGGAACCGGATAAGAAATACCTCCTCCGGAGGATACGTTTCCTGTACCATCAAACCCCTGAAGGGCAGATGTATTCCTTCCGGCATCAAGTACCACGATCACCACTCCTCCAAGATCGGCAAAGTCTTTAATTTTTGCAATATTGGCAGCACTCAGATCCTCATTAACTTTTACACCTATGCAGAAAACATCTACAAAGCTTTTCAGCTGTGCTCCTGTATACATATCCAACTGTTCCGTTTCAAACTGCTGGAAATCTATTCCGCCTACTTTATTATATGTTCCGTTGGAACCATAATTAAGTTTGCTCTGAAGCTGAGCATTAAAAGTCGGAAACCCGGTTCCCCCGATAGCATAGAGATTACCATCCCATAATCCTGCCCAATATCCTATTGTAACCCTTTTTTTAGAATGATCAGGATTCGTACCAGGGCTCCAGTCCGCGTAGCCTAATACTCCATTTGCATCCGCTACAATCATCTTGGTTGCTATGAATGTCTGATCTTTGGCCTCTGATCTTGTTCCGTCAGGTTTTGTGAAAATAGCGTTGACTGTATTATGCTTGGGAAGTTCCCTCACCCGTTGAAGACCATTGACATCAAGAATCTCTGTAGGTGAAGGAGTATTAATACCTACCTGTGAAAAAAACATCATAGGGGCCATTCCGGCCATTAAAAAAAATTGCTTCATCATTTGTTTTGTTTTTAGATTCATCATTTGTTTTGTTTTTAGAATTTACTATTTCAGCGGAAAAGGCGATCAGTCAGAAAAATTTCTTTTGGTAGCCTGGCTGAAATTTTGTGCAATGATAAAAAGTTCACTATCATCTAAGCAACAATTTATATTCATAATTTTAGAAATTCAGCATGTTTTCATTTTCAATATTCAGCACCATCTAAAAAAGGTTTTTACAAAATAACAATACTAAAAATCAAAACATTACACAGTATTATATGATTATTAAATTTGGAAAAACTGAACTCAAAACAATCAGTTTATCTTAAAAGTAGGTATTAATTTTTTCTATATTTGTGCACTGAATGACGAAAATTTACTTTATGTCCGATCTGTCTGCAGAGCTTAAAGTATACCACCAGAATAGTGTAAAAAAAGGTGCAGCAAAATTCTATCCTATTCAAAATTTCAGAAATCAAAAAAAACACTCAACCTTAAAAGGATTTCAAAGCAGATTGTAAATTATTTTAAGCACAAAAACATGAAGAAACTTTTATTTCTTTCTTTTTTCTCTATTTTCATAACCTGTCAAAAAAATCAGGATACAAGAGAAAAAGAAATCGACAAACTGATTGAAAAAGCAAGAAAAATGTCTGATCCTTCCAATCCGGACCGGAATATGAATGCAGTCACAGCCCTGTATCATTACATTGAAAAAAAATCAGAAGACACAGGATATCAGAAAGGAATAATGATCAGCTGCAAATACCTGACCGCTCATTATCTGAACTTCATAGAAGATCCCAAAAAGTCTTTGGAATATAGCTATAAAACAGAAAATATCGCTCACCAGTTAAAAGATGAAGATGTTCTTGCCCAGGTTCACGAATTCCGCAGCGGAGCCTATTTGGATCTTGGGTTCAATAAAGAAGCTTATACCGAACTTCAGAAAGCGATAGACTATTATAAAAGAAAAAAACAACATTTCCGGCTGCATCGTGCCTACCAGATATTAACGATCTATCATGAAAAAACAAAAGCACCACAGGATACACTTTCATGCTATATGAATAAAGCCTTACAAGAACTCGAAGCTGTACAGGATAATGATAGCGACCTTCCTTATCCCAGCTCCAAATATTACCAGCTTTCACGTATTCATATGAATATGGGTTTGTTCTACACCGGACTTTATCAGCCTCAGCAGCCTCAACTTGCAGAAAAGCATCTCTTAACATCTCTAAAAATCCTTAAGGATAAAAAGCTTGAAGACTTTACAAACAGATTATTTATTTTAAATGCATTAGGCAGGTTTTATGAAAATCAGCAGCAACCCGGAATTGCCATACCATATGCTGAAGAAGCATTGAAATTAGAAAAAAGAGCCACACAGATCAGTGAACGGCTAATCTCCTATATGGTTCTGGCCAACTCTTATGAAACACTGAAAAATAAAGATTCAACGCTAAAATATACCAAACTGTATTCCAATCTTTCGGACAGTATTTCTTTCATACAAAAAAAAGAAGCCGGGAATACACTTCTGAAGATCAGTTCACAGAAAGAGAAAAACTATCGTGATAATACAAAGAAGATCATCATTATAGCCGTTTCCTCCATCCTCGTTTTAATGATTGCCGGATGGCTATATATCAAAAAAAGGAACACGCAGATTAAGAGCAACTACAAGAAATTAGTTGAAAAGCTGAATACCTCTCCCTCAGGAAATAAGGAACAGACAGAAACAAGATTACCTATTGTAATGCAAATCTCAGAGGAAACGTTAAATTCAATTATTTCCAAGCTGGAGAAATTTGAAAGTTCTGATAAATTTCTGAAGAAAAATATCAATTTAAGTTCCCTTGCCCACTCTCTGAATACAAACCAAAGGTATCTTACAGAAATCATCAAGATCCATAGAGGCAAATCATTCAGCAATTATATTAACGGGCTCAAAATAGAACATATCACCAGGAAACTTTATGAAAATCCCCAGTATCGGGAATATAAGATCAGTTATCTGGCTGAAGAATGTGGATTTGCTTCGCACCAGGCTTTCATAACGGTTTTTAAAAAGGAGACCGGTGTAACCCCTTCATATTTTATCGAGAATCTGAAGAATCAGGATGATCAGCCTCTGAAGTCTTAAAATTAGTTAATATCATCCTTCAATGATCAGATTCGCTCTCTATATTTTGAAAATTAATTATCTTCGCCCATAAATCTTATTTGAAAATGAAGAAGATCATCTCCGGGATATCTATTTTTTGTTCTGTTGTTATCTCTGCTCAGGAGACTATCCAGTTTCAGGAACTGCCATTCAAAGATATTATAGCAAAAGCCAAAAAGGAAAAAAAATTGGTTTTCATTGATGCTTATGCCTCCTGGTGTGGTCCGTGTAAAATGATGGAGAAAAATGTCTTTACCCAGAAATCTGTCAGCGACTATTACAATGACAACTTCATCAATGCGAGATTTGACATGGAAAAAGGAGAAGGCAGAGACATCGCTTCCCAATTCGGAGTACGATCTTACCCTACTTATCTTTTCCTGAATGGTGAAGGAGAGCTTATTTCCCGAAATACCGGCTATATGGAGGAAAGCCTCTTTGTAGCAATGGCTCAGGATATCAATTCACCCGGAAATAAAAAAGGATCTCTAAAAGAGCGGTTTGCCGGTGGAGAAAAAGATCCTGAGTTCCTGATCAACATTATGAAGCTTAACTCCAGTACAGATTATGATTTTGCTAAAAAAGCTTCTGAAAGATATTTTGAGAATAAAAAGACAAACGAAGAGATCACCAGGGATGAAATCGGCTTTCTGCTCTATTTCATAAAATCATCTGAAGATAAGAACTATCCTGTCTTCGCATCCAGAAAAGAAGAGATCATTAAATTCTTACCCGAAGATACCTACAAAGAGTTTGATGCCCAGCTTAAACTGGCAAAAATAGTAGAACAGTCTATTGATGATAAAAATAAAAAGATCAATGATGATTATTTTATGAAAACAGCGGAGCCATTAGTAGGAAAGCAGGCAGCTATAACAAAGCTCAATCAGACTAAGCTCAGCTATTATGAGCAAAATGCCAACTTCCTTGAATATGAAAAGGCAGCTTTGGAATATTATAAAAATGCTGACGCATTTGACCCTAATGAACTTTTAAGAGCCGCATGGGTATTTGTTGATCATGTGAAAACACCATCTTCATTAAAGAAAGCGACTGAATGGGCAGAAAAATCTGTCATGAGAGGGGAAACTTCAGAAAACACTTATATCCTTGCCAAACTTTATTACCTGACCGGAAATAAGGAAACAGCAAAAAATTATGCCGAGATGTCTAAGAATATGGCTGATCAGGCCAATAAAGATTCTAAATTAGCAGACGAGCTATTAAAGCAAATAAAATAACACATTGATGAAATACAGAATATTAACGGGTGTTTTAGCGTTCCTGGCTGTTGGGTCTTTACATGCACAGGAGCAGGAACAGAATGAAGGGAAAAGTTTATATATAAAAGGAAATGCTTTATTTGCTCCCATAGGGATTTTAAATCTGGGAATAGAAAAACAGCTGAACTCAAAATATACCCTTCAGGGAGATGTTTTTATTTCACCGTGGAAATCTTTTGCAGGACATGAATTACAGATGTATTCTCTTTCTGTGGAAGGCAGATATTATTTTAAAGAGGCATTTAAAAGCTGGTATGTAGGGGCCAATATTGCCTTTTCAGCCTATAATCTTCAGAAATGGAACTATTGGAATGACAATACCAGTGAAAACTGGAACGGAGAAATCCTTGTCAATTCCAACCTCTATCAGAAGGGGTATTCGCTTGCATTAGGAGTTACAGGCGGCTATCAATTTCAGATATCCGATCGCCTGAATCTTGATATTTATGCCACTATAGGAACTTCCCAGGGGTTTTATAAAGGCTATGACCGCTCAACAGGAAGACGCTATGATTCAGCAAAAAAATTTAATAAGAGCGGCGAAATTATTCCATACAGAGGAGGGGTAATGATCTCTTACAAACTTAAATAATGCAATGAAACCATTCGGAAAAAATCATATCATCATTTCAGTGATCACTTTTGTGATCCTTTTTTTAATGAATTATCTCGGAAATGATCTTCCTGATAAATTGCAAAGAGCTTTATTAACCGCTTTTGCAGGTGTTATAGGATTGACTATCGGACTCTTTATATTGAATAAGGGCAAAAATGATAAAAATCCACCCCAAAACTTTGATTAATTAATCTTCGTAAACCACATATCGGGTTCTGATCTTTTCAAAACTTTCCAGATCCTTTTTCCATGAAGCTTTGATTTCCGGAATTGATTTTCCGGCGATGATCTGCTTCCTGAAAGCATCAGTCCCTGATAAGGTATCAAACCACAGGTTTTTCAGGAAAAAGTCCTGCTGGGGATTTTTATAGTTCTTATAAGCTTTAACCACCCATTCAAGGTTTAATTCTCTTAAATCATCAGGGTAATCAGAAAGGTTTTCACCATAGCATAATTTCCCGTTCAGGAAAGGATCTTTAGCGCCGTAACTTGGCTTGGGAGTAAATTGATATGGTAAATTTTCCGTCCATGGAGAACCATAAATCTGAAAAGGAAGATCTGTTCCTCTCCCTACAGAAACCTGGGTTCCTTCAAAAAAGCATAGGCTTGGATACAGGTTGATCGCTTTATCATTAGGCAGATTAGGAGAAGGTTTATCCAGTATCGGATACCGTTGTTTTTTATGATAGTTTTTCATCGGGACCAGTGTGTATCTGGCCTGAACACCATTTTTCAGCCATCTTTCACCGTTTACCATCTTTCCATATTCCCCGATGGTCAATCCATAGACAACCGGAACTTCATGCATCCCTACAAAGCTGGCCCATTTTTTCCTCAATACCGGACCGTCAGTATAGCCATCGTGCGGATTCGGACGATCCAGCACCATTACTTCAACGTTATTCTCTGCCCCTGCCTCCATCAGATAGGTTAACGTGGAAATATAAGTATAGAACCTTACCCCAACATCCTGAATATCGAAAACGACAATATCAATTCCGGCCAGCTGTTCCGGCTTCGGCTTCTTATTGCTGGCGTATAAAGAGATGATAGGAATTCCGGTTTTCACATCTACTCCGTTCTTTACTTTTGCTCCTGCATCAGCATCTCCCCTGAAACCGTGTTCCGGTGCAAAAATAGCCTTGATCTTTACTCCGTTCTTCACTAAAAAATCTACCAGATGAGTTCTGTCACTCATCAATCCGGTCTGATTGGTCACAACGCCAACTGTCTTATCTTTTAATAATGGTAAATACACTTCAGGCTGATCTGCCCCGGTTTTGAAACCTGACACCTCTTGAGTCTGAGAATAATATTGGGTGAATACTCCTAAAAAAATTAGGCAAATCAGAAGTAAATTTTTAATTTTGAAATCTAAATTCATAAGCTTGAAATTTCCTTTATATTTCTCTAGAAAAATAGCATTTTCCAAAGATAACAAAAATAACCTATCAAGAGTTATCATCTTCATTGGCAGGCTTTCCGTAGCTTTGGGGATCATCGTATCCTTAATTACTGTAGCCACAGGTTTTGGTTCCAAAAAAGCGATCAAAGAGAGGTTAGCAGATTTCAGCGGACATATCACAATAAGATCCACGCGGTCGAATTCTTCTTATAATACCTCGGTACTTGACAATCAGGGGCTGAACATTGCGAAGATAAAAGAACTGCCTGATGTAGAAAGCACTCAAAAATATGCTACGGTTACCGGAATTATGCGTAACGAACATAATTTTGCAGGCATTATCTTTAAAGGCATCGGAAAAGATTTTGACAGCTTAAGATTTAAAAAATTCCTGCTGGCCGGTACCACCCCAAAAGTAACGGAAAAAGGGTTTAACAATGATGTTGCCGTTTCTCAAAAGGTAGCTAATGATCTGCATCTGAAAGTAAACGACAGTATTGTCACTATATTTTCAAAAGCGGACCAGAAGCCGATCTATCGTAAGTTCAAAATTATCGGAATTTATAAAACCGACATTAAAATGATCGATGACCAGTTCGTTATTGGAGGAATCAACCATGTAAGAAAGATCCAGGATATGAAACCTGATGAGATCGGCGGAGTTGATATTTTCCTGAAAAATGTAAATGATATCGACAAAGATTTTCCGGAAATAGAAAAACTGATAGGCTATAAGAATTATGCTGAAAAAGCAACCGAAAAATTTCCTCAGATCACAGACTGGATCAGTATTTTTGACACCAATATCGCACTGATCATCATCATTATGCTGATCGTAGTGGTGATCAACATTATTATGGTTCTTCTGATTCTTATCATCGAAAGAACCAATTCGATCGGCTTACTTAAAACATTAGGAGCAAGCAATTCACAGATAAGAGCAACCTTCATCAATTACACCCTGATCATTATGATTCCGGGGCTGCTGTATGGAAACGCTATCGGACTGGGACTTATTTTAATTCAGAAATTCTTTGGAATAATAAAGCTCAATCCTGAAAACTATTATGTGAGTACCGTTCCGGTAGATCTTAACCCTATCGCCATTATTTCTATTTCGGTAGGAATTCTGATTATTTCCGGATTAGCCTTAATTATTCCGAGCTATCTGATCAGCAAGATCTCACCGGTGAAGGCCATCAAATATAATTAATCCCTAAAAGCTCCTGCTGGCAGCCTATCGACGGCTGTCCTTCACTTATTTTCAACATGATCCGGGGTACTGATAATTTTAAAAGCGTTATCTTTGCACCGCTTATAAAACATTTATGAAATACGCAAAAAATATTCTTGAAACTATAGGTAATACACCGTTGGTAAAGCTTAACAATGTATTAGGAGAAGATTTCCCTGCCTTAGTTTTAGCAAAAGTAGAAACATTCAATCCAGGAAATTCCGTAAAGGACAGAATGGCTCTTAAAATGATAGAAGATGCTGAAAAAGACGGCAGATTAAAACCGGGAGGAACCATTATTGAAGGAACTTCCGGAAATACAGGAATGGGATTGGCACTTGCTGCGATCATCAAAGGCTACAAATGTATCTTTGTAACCAATTCCAAACAATCAAAAGAGAAGTGCGATATTCTTCGTGCTGTAGGAGCAGAGGTCATTGTCTGTCCTACAGATGTAAAACCTACTGACCCGCGCTCTTATTATTCAGTTTCCAAAAGACTGGCTAAAGAAACGGAAAACGGATGGTATGTCAACCAATATGATAATCTGTCCAACAGAGCTGCTCACTATGAATCTACAGCTCCTGAAATCTGGGAGCAGACAGAAGGAAAGCTTACCCACTTCGTAGTAGGAGCCGGAACAGGAGGTACCATTACAGGCTGCGGAACTTTCTTCAAAGAAAAAAATCCGGATATCAAAGTGATCGGTGTGGATACTTACGGGTCTATCCTTAAAGAATTCCATGAAACCGGAGAGCTTCACTATGATCACGCCTATACATACATTACAGAAGGCATTGGGGAAGATATCATTCCTGAGAACTATGATATGTCAGTAATTGACCATTTTGAAAAGGTAACGGATAAAGACGGTGCGATCTATGCAAGGAAACTGGCTAAAGAAGAAGGTATTTTCTGCGGATATTCTGCCGGAAGTGCCATTGCGTCATTGGTTCAGATGAAGGACCAGTTCACCAAGGATGATGTCATCGTGGTTTTGCTTCATGACCATGGCTCAAGATATGTAGGAAAGATCTACAATGATGAATGGATGAAAGAAATGGGTTGGCTGGAAGAAAGCAAAGAAGGCTAATAACGAATGACAAATTTGTAAAAATCGTTAACACATAAAAAAACCGGAGCAAAATTTTGCTCCGGTTTTTATTTATTGATATTTTCTTTACATACTTTTTTGAGGAGGTTGTATTCTTTCTCAGTCATTGATTTTTTGGGAAACATGTAGCTGTATTTTCCTTCCAGAGATATGAATTCATTAGTACTGTCAAAAAAATCAAAATCTTTCCATTCGCTGGTTTCTTTTTCTCCGTCAATATTCACCGTGAAAAAGTTCTGATCGAATCTGATTTCATATATCTTACACTTATCAAGTACGTTTAAATAATGATTTACCTGTTTTTTCCACCTTGAAACTTTATTAATGCTTACAGACAGGAAAACCGTACAAAGCAGAAAGATAAAGCTCAAAAAGTATAAAATACCTACACTTTCTTTACTCAGGCTGTCTTTTAAAAGAAATATGATGAATAAGATGAGTGCAGAGGCAATCGTTATGACCGTTTTGCTTTTAGTAGTCGGTGAAAAGAGCAGGCTGCCCTGGTTACCGCTAAAATAGATATCTTCAAAAATCTTCCTCTCTGTTTTTAATATAATCGCTTTTTCCTCGCTCATAATGGATAATTTGCCTTAAAAAGCTACAAAACTACACTAAATATCCTCATATTTATCACTTATTGCAGAAAGTTTATTCATCAGCTCTCTGTTTCTTCGGTTCAGGGCCTCCAGTTTTTTCAGCATATTATGAATAACTTCCAATCCCGGAAGATTGATTTCAAGATCATAATGCCAGTTGGCAAATTTTTCCAGATCCGGTAAATCTTCATACATCAGATAGTGGATATTATTTTCGACCTGAATATTCAGCAGACCGTAATCGACAAGCTCATCAAAAAAGGTGATTTCTATATTATAAATTTTTACGAGTTCTTCCCGTGATATTCTTTCACTCATAGCTTAGGAATTTTTTAGTTGTTCAAAAAGTTCTTTCTGCTTTTCTGTAAGGTTGGTTGGCAGTTTCACTTCATAGGTCACAAAAAGATCTCCGTATTGTCCTTCCTTTTTGTAGACAGGAAAACCTTTTCCTTTCAGCCTTACGGTAAGCCCCGATTGAGTTTCCGGTTTTACTTTAAGATTCACGCTTCCATCTAAAGTATTTACTTTTACCTCACCTCCTAAAACAGCGGTATACAGATCGATGGTAACTTTGGTTTTCAGATCGTCACCCACCCTTTCAAAATCCGGATCAGCAGGAATAGTGAAGGTGATATATAAATCTCCGCTGGGACCTCCGTTCACTCCGGGATTACCATGTCCTTTTAATTTGATCTGCTGCCCGTCATAGACTCCTGCAGGGATCGTGATTCTTACCTTTTTCCCATTGATTTCGAAGGTTTGCGGATGGGTTTGAGCGGCATCTCTTAAATGTAAGGTCAGCTCTGCCTGTATATCCTGTCCTTTGAATTTTCCGGAAGCCCTTCCTCTTGAGCTTTTACCAAAACCGCCTCCGGCTCCACCGAACATGCTCTGGAAGAAGTCTGAAAAATCTTCTCCTTCACCAAAATCAGCTCCGGAGAACCCTCCCCCACCAGAACTATGTTGCTGTTGCTGGTACTGCCGTTGTTGTTGCTGAGCTTTTTCGTATTCTTCACCATGCTTCCAGTGTTCTCCATACTTATCGTATTTGGCCCGGTTTTCCGGGTTGCTCAGAACTTCATTGGCTTCATTCAGTTCTTTGAATTTTTTTTCTGCTTCTTTATCGTCAGGATTAAGGTCTGGATGATGTTTTCTGGCCAGTTTTCGGTAGGCCTTTTTGATATCATCCTGTGATGCGTTTTTATCTACACCTAAAATTTTATAGTAATCTATATAAGCCATAGAAACGATGTTTACCCAAATTTATGAATTTTAGGTCTGAAAATTGTATAACGAAATGTTAAAAATAAACCTATCTTTGATAAAAAGTGCCACATGAAAGAGGTCTTAAAAAACTATTCCGGAATCATATTTTTATTGCTGGGAATCATTATTGGAAGCATTATAGGAATCGTAGCTCCGGGAGTTGTAGAATATATTAAGCCTTTGGGAGATATTTTCCTCAATCTTCTTTTTGTGAGTGTTGTTCCACTGGTATTTTTTGCGGTATCCAATTCCATTGCTTCATTGGAGCAGCAGTCCAAATTCGGAAGGATCATCCTTGTGATGGGTCTTACTTTTTTGTTTTTTATTCTGACCGCTGCAGTTTTTACGATCTGTGCCGTCTATCTTTTCCCGGTTTCAGGAGTCACGGGAAGCTCTGAAATGATAAACGAAGCTTCAGATAGCGAGACCTGGGGCAACAGGATCGTAAGTTTCTTTACTGTGGGAGAATTTACAGAACTTTTCTCCAGAAGAAATATGTTGGCGCTTCTGGTATTTGCATTCCTTACAGGTTTCGCCGCCAGAAAAACGGGAGAGAAGGGTCAGCCGTTCAGGGTTTTTATTGCTTCGGGATATGAGGTGATGAAGGAACTGCTTTTATTGATCATGAAACTTGCGCCAATTGGTCTGGGAGCTTATTTTGCTTATCAGGTAGCGACTTTGGGACCACAGCTTTTCGGATTTTATGCTAAACCTTTAGGTCTGTATTATATTGCGGGAGTCATTTATTTTCTTGCATTCTTTTCCATTTACGCTTTTATGGCTAACGGACAGAGAGGAGTCAAAAGCTTCTGGACCAATGCGATCTACCCTACTCTCACTGCCATAAGTACCTGCAGCAGTTTTGCAACCATGCCTGCGAATTTACAGGCTGCTTCCAGGATCGGAATACCCAATTCGATTGCTAACCTGGTGATTCCTATTGGTACGACATTGCACAAGAACGGATCTTCCATGTCTTCCATCATAAAAATCTACGTAGCTTTTTTAATTATTGGTAAAGACTTTTTTGATCCTGCCAACTTACTTCTGGCTTTGGGGATTACAGTTTTTGTGAGTATTGTTGCGGGAGGTATTCCCAATGGTGGATATATCGGTGAAATGCTGATGATCTCTGTTTATAAATTGCCTCAGGAGGCTATTCCTGCCGTGATGATTATTGGAACGCTGGTAGATCCTCTGGCAACAGTGCTGAATGCCGTGGGAGATATTGTCGCGGCCATGTTTGTCAACCGGTTTGTAAAGGTCTCCTCTTAAAATAAGTATTGGCACACGCTATTCACTGCGTTTTACAGGTTCCAGATTTTCATATTCTTCCGGGGTGAAAAGTCTATAATGAACTTTAAAAGTTTTACCCAATGGTGTTTCAAGTGAGAAACCTCCCGGACCGAATCCGTCTGTAACATCCAATGTAAAGTGGGAATATTTCCAGTACTCAAAAAGGTCACGGTCTATCCAGAATTCATGTCCATTAATCATACCGATCATGGCATCGTTCATACGGGGAAAGAAACCGCCTTTTTCAAAACACTGCGGCTGCGTCCCTTCACAGCATCCTCCTGCCTGATAGAACATCAGCGGGCCATACTGATCTTCAAGCTGCCGGATGACCTCAAGTGCCTTTTCCGTTGCGGAAAGTCTTGCTATTTTTGCTTCCATTTTTATTATTTTAGCATGATATAAGCGCAGTTATTGTTCTTTTATAAAAGATCCCGGTAAAATAGACTCTAACCGGGATCAGTAACATCATCATTTAATTTGAGCCTGCAATATCCAATACGATTCTGCCATCGATCTGTCCTTTTTTCATTTTATCGAAGACATCATTGATATCTTCAAGCTTTGCAGGGGTTACTGTAGCCTTTACAAGCCCTTCATTGGCAAAATCCAATGCTTCCTGCAAGTCTTTCCGGGTTCCTACAATGGACCCTCTTACGGTGATTCTCTTTAAAACCGTTTCAAAAATCGGAAGCTCAAAGGATCCGGGAGGCAGCCCGTTAAGAGCAATCGTTCCTTTTCTTCTCAAAACATCTATTCCCTGTTTGAAAGCTATTGGTGAGACGGCAGTGATCAATGCGCCATGCATTCCGCCTACTTCCTTATGCAGGTATTCGCCGGGATCTGTATTTTTGGCATTAACTACCAGGTCTGCGCCTAATTTTTTGGCCAGGTCAAGCTTATCATCTGCAACATCAATGGCAGCGACATGCATTCCCATCGCTTTTGCATACTGAACAGCCACATGGCCCAATCCTCCTATCCCTGAAATGGCAACCCATTCTCCGGGTTTGGTTTCAGTTTCTTTTAAGCCTTTGTAAACAGTTACTCCGGCACATAAAATAGGGGCAATTTCCAGAAAGTTTACCTCTGACTTTAAATGTCCCACATATCTCGAATCTGCGATCACATATTCCGCAAATCCTCCATCCACACTATACCCTCCGTTTTTCTGGGCTTCACAAAGAGTTTCCCATCCTGTAATGCAGTAATCACAGCATCCACAGGCACTGTACAGCCATGGAACGCCTACAGCATCTCCCTCTTTTACAAAAGCTTCGGGTCCGCAGGCAACTACGATACCTACCCCTTCATGCCCGGGAATAAGGGGCATTTTGGGTTTGGCGGGCCAGTCACCATCCACAGCATGTAAATCTGTATGACAAACACCACAGGCAATGACCTTTACAAGGACTTCATATCTTCCGGGTTCTCTTACAGGTACTTCTTCAATTTTCAGGGGCTGTCCGTAGCCTTGAACTACCGCAGCTTTCATTGTTTTTGGGATCATATTTTATTTTTTGATTGAGTTTGTATCAGGGTTATTTTATTTTTGAGTAATCGTATACTTCGCTGATGTGCAAATTTGATTTTTTATGATCATAAAACCTTTGGTATCAGATCATAAATAGTATATCAAAGGTTCATCTTTTCCTGCGTGAGGGATAGTAAGGGCGGCGAGGAACGAGCCGGTGCGGAATGAAATGAAGCACCGAAACGAAGTGCAGCCCTGAATAGCCCGGCCGGCTGCCCTGGATAAACCAGGGCAACCGGACACGCTAAATTAATATTAAAAGAAGCCTAACTTATTTTTGTTATAGGAAATCAACATATTCTTGGTCTGACGGTAATGGTCAAGCATCATTTTATGGTTTTCCCTTCCGATACCGGATTGCTTATACCCTCCGAAAGGTGCTCCGGCCGGATAGGAATGGTATTGGTTTACCCAAACTCTTCCTGCTTCGATCTGACGTGGAATATTGTACAATTGATGCGCATCTCTCGTCCATACACCTGCTCCAAGCCCATAGATAGTATCATTGGCTATCTTCACTGCTTCCTCTTCATCTTTAAATGTTGTAAACGCGAGTACAGGACCGAAAATCTCTTCCTGAAAAATTCTCATCCTATTATTTCCTTTGAAGATCGTAGGCTGAATGTAGAATCCATCCTCAAGATCTTCTCCCAAATGGTTCACATCTCCTCCTACCAGCACTTCTGCCCCTTCATCTACCCCAAGCTGGATGTAGGAAAGTATTTTATCTTTCTGAATCTGTGAAGCCTGCGCTCCCATCATCACAGTTTTATCCAACGGATTTCCAACTTTGATCGCTTTTACTCTTTCGATCACTCTTTCAATAAATGCATCTGCAATATCTTCCTGAACCAGTAATCTTGAAGGACATGTACAGATCTCCCCCTGGTTAAGCGCAAAAAGAACAGCTCCCTCAATAGCTTTGTCTAAAAATTCATCATCAGCATCCATCACCGAATTGAAGAAAACATTAGGAGATTTCCCTCCCAACTCTAAGGTTACCGGAATAATATTCTCTGTTGCATACTGCATTACCAGACGTCCTGTTGCCGTAGAACCTGTAAATGCTGCCTTGGCTACCTTAGGATTGGTTACCAATGCCCTGCCCAATTCTGCTCCAAATCCGTTGACGATATTGACAACCCCTGCCGGTAAAAGATCACCGATCAGCTCCATCAAAACCATAATGGAAACTGGGGTGCTTTCTGCGGGCTTTAATACCACACAATTTCCTGCCGCCAATGCCGGGGCCAGTTTCCATACGGCCATAAGAATAGGGAAATTCCATGGGATGATCTGCGCAATGACACCCAGTGGCTCATGCACGATCAGCGATATGGTATCTTTGTCCAGTTCATTATGGGCCCCCTCTTCTGCACGGATCACAGATGCGAAGTACCTGAAATGGTCAATAGCCAATGGAAGGTCAGCCGCCAGTGTTTCTCTCACAGCTTTACCGTTATCGATCGTTTCTACTGTAGCCAGATACTCCAGATTCTGCTCCATCCTGTCTGCAATTTTATTGAGGATGATACTTCTTTCCGTAGAAGAGGTATTTTTCCAGCTCTGAAATGCTTTTGCCGCCGCATCCACAGCCAGCTCCAGGTCTTCCTTGGAAGAATGGGCTACCTGTGTAAAATTTTTACCGTCTACCGGAGAGACCACATCAAAATATTGTCCTTTAACGGGCGGAGTAAATTTTCCGTCAATATAATTATCATATCTGCTTTTGAACTCTGGACGCTCTAAAAGTGTCGTTGATTTTGGTTCTGTAATAGTGCTCATATTAGTCTTATTTTTATTTTTCGATAATGCCAAATTACACTGAGAGGCCACAAAAATCATAGCACAATCGTATAAAAAAAGTGCAGAATAATACAGAGGTTGAATTTTATAATTTTATTAACAGCAACGTTCTCTCAAATTCTCTATATTTGAGTTACCTGCGCTTCAAAAAAATTTAGAAATGAACAACAATAGTAAGATTTTATTAAACACTCCTGAATTACATAAGGAAAACCAACTATTGAGTCTTGTTGAAAACCAGACGAAATTCAATCTAAACAATTGTGAATTCAGTATTTATGAAACACATAAGGCTGCTTTTGGGGTAAAGCTTCACTTCGAAAATATAGCATTTACAGCGATGCTTCGGGGCAAAAAACATATGAAACTGGATAATAAGACCAGCTATTTTGATTATTTTCCGGGAGAAAGCATCCTAGTCGCTCCCGGCGAAACAATGGTCATCGACTTTCCGGAAGCGGATCATACCCCTACACAATGTATTTCTTTGAGCCTCAATCCTGAGTTTATAGAAGATTCTCTTAATTATTTAAATTATAACCTTCCTAAAGTGGATGAATCTTCACAATGGAATATTCAGCTGGATGAGTTTTTTCTCTTTAACAATAAAGCTTTAGCCTCTGCCACCAATAATATCATGAGGATTGCTATGGACGATAATTCCCAGAAAGACATCATGGCTGATTTTGCCCTGAAAGAACTTCTGATCAGACTGATGCAGACCCAGGCAAGAAGTATGATGGAAAAAAATATTGTCAAAAACAGATCAAGGATAGGATTTGTAGTGGATTATATCAAAAGAAACCTGCATCAGAAACTTTCTATTGACAGTATTGCAAAGCTTGCCTATGTGAGCAAGTCTAATTTCTTTAAAATGTTTAAGGATGAATTGGGAACCTCTCCTAATGATTTTATCCTGCAGGAAAGAATAAACAGGGCCAAAGAGTTACTGGCAAGTCAGAACAGCATTAAGGAAACAGCCTACCAAACCGGTTTTTCAGACACCAACTATTTTACAAGGGTATTCAAGCAACTGGTAGGAGTTACCCCCAAAAACTATCAGACCAGGACCGTATATTCTGAATAAATCCCTGTTATACCGGCTTTCTAAGTACTAATTTATATTAATATTGACTTCTTATAAAAAATAAAGCATTTCAGAATTTGAAATGCTTTTTATACTTTTAAATACAGGATATTATTTTTGATACCCGTAATATCTGGCTCCAATCAAAACAGGATTATCTGCCTCAACCGAAATAAGTCCAAATCCTTTATAGTTTGTGTTCACAGAATGTGCAAGCTGCTTTCTGTGAAGTTTTTCATAAGTTTCAAAATCAACAGCCGTTCTATGATTTAAATTTTCAAATAAGTTCCATTTCGCCACTACTTTTTTCCAGTTTTCAGAAACTTTTCCGGCAAAAACCTTTGATTTGGAACCACTTCCGTAGCCCACAAAACCTATTTCCTTTCCGGACAGCTCTTCATTTTCATTAAAAGAAGTCTGTATTGCTGAAAGAAGCGCCATAAAGATAGATGCCGTATACATATTTCCTATCTCTGAAGAAGCCCTTTGCGTTGTTTCTATTTTATCGCTGATCAGCTTCAGGTAGCTATCAGATTTCGCAACGGCTTTCTGCTCCTCAGGGGTCTCATAAGAAAGTCCGTTTTCAAGGCTATAAATTTCGGTAAAAACTCTTTTACCATGGAAAGCATACGGAAGGTGAAAAATAATATGTCTCCAGCTCTCATAAGGTTTTTCTCTCCCCGTAATTTCTCTGTAATGATGATAGGCCTCTCTGATTCTGTCCTGATAGCATTGATTGGAATACTGTCCGTCAAAAACAGGCTCATCCGTAAAGATCTCAATTTTTTCAGGATAGGTTTCCGGTGCATTCTTCAGGTCTTCCTTTTTATACTGTCTTCTGGGTTTGAAAAAATCAAAGACACTTTCTGAGGCCACTCCCCAGTTATTTTCAATTTCAAGAAGGTCCGGTTTTGCGGAAATCAACAAGGCAACTGCTCCTCCACCTTGTGTGTATTCACCAGAAGAAGCCAACTCATATTTAGCGTAATCACTGGCAATCACTACTGCTTTTTTCTCAGGATTCACTCTTACAAAATCCAGAGCATTATGTAAAGCGTCTACGCCTCCCACACAGGCAAAGGTCATATCAAGTACATCACAGTTTTTAAAACATCTTTCACCCAATTCCTCCTCCAGTACTTTTTCTACCATCTGTACCGCATAGGAAGCCGTTGGCTTTGCCGCATCCACCGCACTTTCTGTTCCCAGGTAAACTCTTGCTATTTCTTTTGGACTGATCGTATAATCTTTAATCAGTTTTAATAATGCTTCTGCCGCAAAGGTAGCCGCATCTTCATGAACATCAGAAAGTCCCATTTTATGAAGTCCTAACCCCTTCTCCAGCTTTGCCGGTTCTATGCCTCTTTTTTCCGCTAAATCTTTAATTTCCAAATACAAAGAAGGCACATAATAGCTTGCCGCCTCAATTCCAAAACTCATAATTTTCCAAATTTTAAACGAATTTATGAAAGATCATGCAAAAAACAACGGTAAAAACCACTGATTTTTGTAATATTATTAAAAAAGCCGTCCATAGCCTTTATGAGAGATAACAAAAGAAAACCGGCAGATTTGCCGGTTTTCCATTTATATTTTATTTGAAATTTTCAATTGCTTTATTTAAAGCATCGATCTGTTTGTTGATGCTTGCCGCACTCTGTGGATTTTGCCTCAGCAACTCCATTTTTTTGCTTAAACCGTCTTTCAGCATCTGAACAATCATCATTTTAGCCTGTGGATTGTCTGCCATCTGATTTTTTGCATAGCCTAATGTTTTGGTCAGCTTTTCAACCGCTTTTAAATTATCGGAACTCATGATCCAGTTATATCCTTCTTCTGCTGTTTTCCCCAACTCAGGGTCCTGGAATTTAACAAACGGATAAAATGCGGCAAGAGGAGCAATATGCTGCATCTGAGAAGTCACTTTATTCTTAACGACAATCGGAAGGAAAAGAGCCAACAGCTCATCTGAAGCCCCTTCCAGATCTATTTTATCAGCCAGATTACCTGCTTTTGACGGATCAATAGTAAGAAGAGCATTTAATGAATTGGCCTTTACAGCATTAGAAACAGCATTCACTCCTTTTTCAAAGACCGGAAGATATTTTTTGTCTTTTGTTTTAGCCAAAGCGGCAATTGCAGCGGCCTGAGTCAATGTTTTCGGATCGTTTACAGCTAATTTTTCCACATCAGCACCTAAAGCTTTCATTTGCTCAGGAATGGTAAGATCCATTAATTCCAAAGCTTTTATCCTTACCCTGAAGAACGGGTCTTTTAACGCGGCTGCCAATAGTTTTATTGCTGCAGGATTTTTTCCAACCTTATCTTTTATTCCGGTTAGAGCATAATACCTGCTTTTGAACTCTTTAGAATTTGTAAACTGCATCAGATTTTGCTCAGGAGTTTTCGTCTCAGTAATTTCTGCCAATAAAACTCCATCAGCATTAATATTCAGTAAATCCGGAGCTTTTGAAACATCAAAAGTAAATGTATTCTTTGCTTCTGCATTCACCCAGACATTATATCTTTTGGGTTTACCATTATCATACACATCGATAGCCAAAGGAAATTCGAATGGCAGCTCCTGAGTCTGACTGATCGTTACAGAAACCTGCTTTTTCACAGGCTCAAAAGCTGATGAGTAATTGATCTTCGGATTTCCGCTTCCAAAATACCATTGGTTAAAGAACCAGTTCAGATCTTTCCCTGAAACTTTTTCAAACGACAGCCTCAGCTGATGGGCTTCTGCATTTTGGTATTCATTGGTTTTCAGGTAATCGTTCATTCCGGCAAAGAAAGCGTCATCACCAAGATAGTTCCTCAGCATATTCAGAATCCCCCCTCCTTTCTGATAAGTTACCAGATCGAAAACATCTTCACGGGACGCATAATTGAATCTTACCAGGTTCTTCTTAAAATCTGTCGGATTATGAATATACATATTCACATCACTCATCAGATGATAATCTGCCTGATCTTTTCCATATTTATATTCATTCCAAAGGTATTCGGAATAGTTGGCAAAAGACTCGTTGACGGTAAGATTACTCCAGCTTTCAGCGGTAACCAGATCCCCAAACCAGTGATGGAACAGCTCGTGGGCAATAGTATCTTCCCACGTGTTTTCATCGATAAGCTGCCCCGGTTTCTGAAGAATATCACTTCCGTGAAGGGTTGCCGTTGTATTCTCCATTGCTCCGCTTACATAATTTCTACCGGAAATCTGGGCATATTTCGGCCACGGATAATCATAATTCATTTTCTTGGAGAAAAATTCGATCATTTCCGGTGTATTTCCGTAGATCTGTTTGGCGTAAGGCTCATATTCTTTCTCAATATAATAGTCAACCGGAATATTTTTCCATTTATCCTTTACAATGGCATATTCTCCTACGCCCATAAAGAAAAGATAGGTTGAATGTCTTTTATCCATCACCCAGTGATCGGTTCTGAGCCCATCAGATTCTTTCTGAGAGTCCTTTAATATTCCATTTGAAAGGGTTACATATTTGTCAGGAACGGTCATATAAATTTCCTGGGTGGTCTTCTGGTTAGGCTTATCGATCGTTGGGAACCATGCTGAAGAAGATTCTGTTTCTCCCTGTGTCCAGATCTGCGTCGGAAGATCCGGATCTGTTCCCTGCGCATTGATGAAGTAAAGTCCCTTTGCATCATTAATAGCCATACTTCCTTCCTGCTTCACTTCATTCGGACGAGCCGTATATTTGATGTAAACAGTATAATCCTGATTTTTCTGATAGGTTTTATCGAGGGTAATTTTCAGGAGATCATTTTTATATTCATATTTTAAAGGAGATTTTTTACCGTTATGATCAAGAGCTACCTCATGGATCAGCATTCCCTTCGCATCAAGAGTCAGCTCGCTGGTGGGATAGAAATAAGGTGAAGCCGTAAGCCATTCTTCCCCATTCATCTGTTCTTTCTGATAGTCAAAGCTTACTTTCAGCCTGGTATGCTTAAGCTCCGTTACTTTAGTATGAGTTGCTCTGTATACTTTTTCTCTTCCTGAAGTTTCGGTCTGTGCTGATACATTTGCGGAAAATAAAATTCCGAGTATAGCAATAGATAAAATGGCCTTTCTCATCGGTCTACTTTATTTTTTAGAATTATTTTTTTATTATGATATCAAAAATGTCATTAACCAACGTTTCGTAATCCCCCTTTTTAAGCTGTTCTTTGGTTTTGGCAAAAGCTTTTTTAAGTTCACTCTCAGGGTTTTCGTCGTCGATAATTTCTGCTGAAGCAACTCCTTTCAATTGAAGAACAGTATTTCTTAGGACTTCAATATCTGTATTTTCTTCAATATTTATTTTTAAATATTTCATGATTTTTATGATAAGTGTTTGATTTTATTTATACCAAATCTTCTCCTTTTTCAGACATTGAAACGGAGGTTATGGTTATTCTTTCAAATTTAAGAAACAAATACTAAAGAAAGCTTACTTAAAGCTTTTATATCAAGATAATTTTGGGGAATTCTCTTTTTAATATTTATGAAACATCCATGCCTGAACATATGCTTCTAAATACTAATAGCACAAAGAATGAACTTCCACAATAAGATTTGTGACATTAGTGAAGTTATTGTGTTATCCGTGTTAATTAAGAAGACAAGAATAACAGAATTAAATGGCAACAGGCGCCTTAATCCCCGGGTGCGGGTCATAATTTTCTAACGTAAAGTCTTCAAAATTAAAATCAAAAATATCTTTGATCTCCGGGTTCAGCTTCATGGCAGGAAGCGGTCTTGGTTCCCTTGAAAGCTGTCTGCTTACCTGTTCGAAATGATTATTATAGATATGAACATCTCCGAAGCTGTGAACATAATCCCCCACTTCCAGGCCACAAACCTGCGCTACCATCTGCAGCAGCAATGCATAGCTTGCAATATTGAAGGGTACTCCCAGAAATACATCGGCGCTTCTCTGATACAGCTGTAAAGATAGTTTTCCATCCGCTACATAAAACTGAAATAACGCATGGCAAGGGGCTAAAGCCATATCAGGAATTTCCGCTACGTTCCAGGCAGAAACGATCAGCCTTCGGGAATCCGGATTTTTTTTGATCTGATCAATCACCTCTGTGATCTGATCTACTACTTTACCATCAGCTCCATGCCAGCTTCTCCACTGTGCTCCGTAAACCGGCCCCAGATCACCGTTTTCATCCGCCCATTCATCCCAGATGCTCACTCCGTTATCCTTAAGGTATTTAATATTAGTATCTCCTTTCAGGAACCAAAGCAACTCATAGATAATGGATTTCAAATGCACTTTTTTTGTAGTCACCAAAGGAAAGCCTTTTGACAGGTCATATCTCAGCTGATATCCGAATACACTTCTCGTTCCGGTACCGGTTCTGTCAGTCTTATCAGTTCCGTTGTCTAAAATATGTTGTAAAAGGTCAAGGTAATTTTGCATAATAAGCTATTTTTTTAGTGCATTTTTCAAAGTTTCATTTTCTTTTTTTAAAAACTCTATCATTTCATCCTTCTGCTTTAGGAGTTCTGTATATAAATTTTTTATTTCTGATAAGGCTTGCCGATTTTCTGTATAAAAATTCTCAACATACCCATTACCTGAAGCATATTCTTCATTAGTAGTATTAATGTTGAAAATATTCCCTTTATCTATTTCTAATAAATCAATTATTTCTTTGGGCTCAATTCCTAATGCTTCCGGCAAAAGCTTCAGTTTATCTATTTCAAGATTCCTTTTTCCTGCTTCCACTCTTCCATAAGTAGTAACATCCATCCCCAACATATCTGCTACTTCTTGTTTAGAAAGTTTTTTTGCAGTACGTGTTGTAAATAGTTTATCTGAAAGTTTCATTATTTTTTATTACAAATATAGTTTTTTTCTTATTTTAGAGAAAGCTTCTGCATAGAAACATTTATTTGAAATTTGTTCAAAACTGAAGGAAATTTATTCACTACTGAAGGAAATATATGTTTGTATTTACTAATTTTATGAAACTAACCAACTAAATTCATAAATTATGAAAAATTTCAAAAAACTTTCTAGAACAGATCTAAAGAATGTAAAAGGTGGTCTTATTTCTTATCAAGACATGTGTGCACCAGGAAATGGTGATATATGTGGACAGTATGGCCTATCTTGTGGAATTTATTTTGGACAAGATAATTCCGTAGGACAATGGTCAGCCTGGAGATGCATGTAATGGTTTTTGTGTAAAGTAAATTAAGCTCCCTGAAGGCATTCCTACAGGGAGTTTTTAAAATAATCTGCTATTTGTAAAGTAGTAATCATCAAAGTATGCAAAAAACGATCTTATTTATTTTTTTTCTTACAATTACCTTTCTGAAGGCACAAAGCTCATCAATTTTGTATGAACTTATTTACAAGCCTTCGACAGATAGTAAAGATACAGCAACTAAATCTGCGGTTTATTATCTGGATATTTTAAATCGGGAATCTGTATTTCGCTCAGACTTTAGAAGACAGTCAGACTCACTGATTAAATATGGAGGGGGATTAGGATTTGGATACAGTACAAATATTGGTGAACAAATCTATCTCAAAAAAGATTATAATAAAGACAAAGCGGTCAAATATGTTGTTTCGCCTGTAAGCCGGGATAAGTTTTATATTGTTATCACAGAGAAATTAAACTGGAAAATTCTTCCGGAAACCCAAATAATAGGAAGTCTTAAATGTCAAAAGGCAACAACGGACTATGGCGGGAGATTTTGGACTGCTTGGTTTACACAGGACATCCAATTGTCAGAAGGACCATATGTTTTTCATGGCCTGCCTGGTCTCATCGTACAAATATCAGATAGTAATGAGGAATACTCCTTTAAATTAGTAAAAATCAAAAAATTCAGCCACAAAAGTTTATTTCCATTAATTGGAGGAAGAGAAATCAGCTGGGAGACATTCACAAAAATACGCCGGGATTATTATATTGATCCGTATGCTTTTATAAAGGCCAATAATCTCAAAGCAGGTGAAGACGATGGAAACGGAGGTATAAAAAGGGTAGAAAACTTCAGAGAATGGACTCTTAGAACCCAAGAAAATTTAAGGAAAAATGACAATATGATTGAGTTAAACCAAAAAATAGACTATAAATAATTTTTACCAGATATTTTCGATATGCTGATCGATAGTATTGACCGTGAATGATTCACCTGTTTTTTTACCATACATCATCTTTACCAGTGGTGATTCTGCTGAAACGGTCATGATTTTATGATCTTCAAAAACAATTTCTCCCATTGATGCAGAAATATAGAACAATCCTTTATTCGTTTTCACTATCGCCCCATTCTGGACTTTTTCAGAAGGATCCGGAGTTATTTTCTGTAAAACAGCCTGTTGATTTAAAGCTTCATTAAGCTGTCTCTGCAGATTGTTGATCTCCTGCTGAAGCATTTCACGGCCGGTCTCATATTTGTCTCCCATTGAACTTTTTGTATCATTGTTAGATGCACGTGTTTCTGCCATGAGATTTTCAAAATACTGAATCTTGTCGGTAATTTTTGCTTTGATGCTGTTTAATATTTCCTGTTTGTTCATTGCTATGATGAGATATTTTAAGAGGGTGAACAAAACCACCCTGTCAAAATCTTTTATTTTGACATCCCTCCAACGGAAGGAAATTGATTACCGTTTAAAAGCTAATGGTTAAGATCTTAGAGCCTGTTTAAATTTAATTGCTAATCATTTTGTCCAATTAATTTAACGCTTTATTTTTTATTTTCCCGCTGATTTTGCAGATTCAGCAGATCATTATTCGTAATCAAATCAGCGAGAAATAATATTTTAATACAAATTTAAACAGGCCCTTAAAGTGTAAGCCAAAAATATATTTTTTTACTTTTTATTTTTCAAATACTACATAATCTGAAACCTTGAAGTGGAAATCTTTTCCATTACTGAAATCTCTTTTCGTCTTATCAAAAACATTCCTGAATATTCCTGATAAATGCTCATCTTCAATGGTAAAGTCTACAGGTCCTTTCGACATATTCAATACTACCAGCACCTCATCTTTCCCGTTTTTTCTTACGTAAGCCAGGATCTTGTCATTTGCCGTGGTATTCAGCAGATAAGTTGTCACATTTGGATCACCACCTCTTAAAGCCGGGTTGGAAGCTTTTAAATCCAACAGTGTTTTGTAAAAGCCGGCAACCTGATAAGTATTTGTCCATTTGATCACATCTTTCTCGAAAAACTCCAGTCTCTTCATGTTGGGAAGCTCCTGACCGGAGTATAGCAAAGGAACTCCATTCCAGGTAGCGGAAAATACAGCCATAGGCTTTGTGATCACTGCATATTTTTCATATTCCGTTCCGTTCCATGAATTTTCGTCATGATTCGTGGTAAACCATGCTCTCATCGAGCCGTCCCCGATGTTGGAATATTGTACTAATAAATCTTTCAGCTCCTGAAGAGGTTCATTTTTCTTATAGTAATCAGCAGATTTATGCATCCATTTCCATGAATAGCTGGCATCAAAAACCTTTCCATATTCAGGGCTTTCCAGTTCGTCAAATTCCCCCAACCAGAAAAGAGGTTTTACTTTTTCCACTTCAGGACGCGCCTGCTCCCAGAAGTCTACTTCTACCCATGAAGCAAGGTCGCATCTGAAACCGTCAATATCGGTTTCCTGTACCCAGAATTTCATTGCATCTATCATAGCCTGACGCATTTCCTGGTTTTTATAGTCCAGCTCGATAATATCATCCATTCCTGAAGCAATATGGAATTTTCCGTCCGGATCTTTCAGATAAAATTCAGGGTGTGTTTTAGTCCATACATGATCCCATCCTGTGTGATTGGCTACCCAGTCAATGATCACTTTGAAGCCTAATCTGTGCGCTTCATTCACCATATCCTTAAAATCCTGTAATGATCCGAATTCAGGATTGATAGATGTATAATCTGCCGCAGCATACGGACTTCCCAAGCTTCCTTTTTTATTCTGCTGGGCAATCGGAGTAATCGGCATCAACCAAAGGGTCCTTACTCCCATAGATTTCAGGCGGGGCATTTCTTTTGCAAATGCTTTGAAAGTTCCTTCCTGAGTATATTGTCTGATATTTACTTCATAGATATTTGTAGTGTGTTTCCAATCTTTTGGCAGTTCTGTCATCTTCCTCGTATTTTTTTGAGTGGTACAGGAAACAATTCCCAGACCAATTACGGCTAATAAAATTAATTTTTTCATTAATCTATTTTTAACAAAAGTAAGGATTGTTTTTCAGGCAAAAAGGCAAAATTGCGAAAAGGTGTAAAGCCCAGGAGCATAAATAAGGTGAAAAAAGCTAATGATAAAGAGTGATAAAGCGTAAAACACAAATTCGTTATCTGCAAATTTGCTCTTGCAGGTCGTGACTTTGCCTCTTAGCCACCTTCGCTTTCTTAGCCTTTTCGCCACAAAAAACCCCGGATCAAAATCCAGGGCCATAATTTGTATATCTTTACATCTTATCTTTCATCATCATTGTCATCCTCATCATCAAAGACATCGTCGTCGTAGTCTTCTTCTTCCTCATCATCAAAGCTGTCGTCTTCATCTGAAAAGTTTCCGGTGGTCACGAAATCATCATCAAAGCCAAACTCATCATCTACCAGAGGCATTGCTGATTTCTTTTTACCTCCCGCACTTCCGTTCTTGCTAGGTGCTTTCAAAGGAACATTTCCAAATCTGTATACCGTGATCGGATAGTTTACCCCTTTTGTCTCTTCAATGACTTCTATAAGCTCACAGAAGAATTCCCAAAGATCAAGAAGTCCGTACTGGAACTGAGCCTTGTCACCTACATTTTCGAAAGCTTCATCAATGTATACATCTGACATAATCTCACCATCACCATCATCACTCATATCTTCCAATGGGACACTCTTTACTATCGTTCCGTCATTTTCTAACAGATTAAAAGTAGAAAGCTCATCTCCCTGCAGACTGAATGCACTTTTAATTCCTAAATGTAAGTTCCATAACGTTTGTTTTCCCTTAACTTCAATATCACGGAAAATATCCTCTTTCGCATCTAATATTACGCGGATTTTGTAAACCATATCAGTTTCTTAAATTACTTTTTTGCCTTTATAATTATGATAAATCTCTGGTGCAAATATATAATAAATGACATGTGACAAAAAAATATTTCAGGATTTTTTAAAATATTTTTTTTTCTTACATTTTGCCGGAATTATTTACTTTTTTCAAGCATAAAACTGAACTTCGTTCCTTCAAGGTAAACGCTTTCTACGGTAATGTTTTCGTTGTGTGCCTCAAGGATATGTTTTACAATGGCAAGTCCTAATCCTGAACCTCCTTCTCTTCTGCTCCTGCTGGTTTCCACTCTATAGAATCTTTCAAAGATCCTCGGCAGGATTTCGGATTTTATCCCCATTCCGTTATCGATTACTTCGATCAGCACTTTATTTTTTAAAATGCTGGTCTTTACGATCACTTTTGCTTCCTGTCTGTTGGCATAGTGGATCGCATTGGAAATAAGATTAATAAAAACCTGTGAAATTTTCTGTTTATCGGCCTCCACAAAGATCTGTGGATGAAGGGTCTGGATCTGTAATGTAGTGTTCCTTTTCTCCGCTTCAAGATCAAGCAGATCAAAAATTTCCTTGATCAGAAGATTCACATCAAATTTTGAAACGGTAAGATTGATCTCTCCTGCTTCCAGTCTGTTGATCATATCAAGATCCGTCACAATGGCAATAAGCCTTTCAACAGATTTATCGATTCTTTCAAGATATTTGTCCCTGATGGTAAGATTGTCTACCCCTCCATCTCTTAAAGTTTCTACATACCCCTGAATGGAAAATAAAGGGGTCTTCAGCTCATGGGAAACATTTCCGATGTATTCTTTACGGTAGCTTTCCATTTCCTTCATCATATCGATTTCCGTTACTTTCTGCTGATTGAGATCTGAAAATCTTTCTCCTAATTCTTTGATAGTGATATTCTCGTCATGATCATGAACAATCTCCTGGGGAAGAATTCCGGAAAGTCCTTTCACCTGTTTTCTTCCATAGTAATTGAAAAGAAGCTCCAGCACCACACAGTTGATAATAAAGATCAGGACAATACAGATTAAAAGACCTGTTTTAAATAATGGAGTATCATAATAGATATCCTTTAGTGAGTCGAAAATGACTACTAAAGAGAGCATCACCAATGTCAGCAGACAAGAGGCAACAAGAGTAAGTCTGTAAAATTTCAATTTTACAACGTTTTAAGGGGTTGAATGTAAAGTTAGGATTTTTAAATGATTAAACGATAAGTTTATAACCTATCCCTTTTAAGGTCTGAATGGTATTGATCCCTAACTTTTCCCTCAGTCTTCTGATATGAACATCAATGGTTCTCTCTCCTACGATCACGTCATTCCCCCAAACCTTTTCCAGAATTTCTTCTCTTTTGAAAACTTTCTCTGTATTGGAAGCCAAAAGGTAAAGCAGATCAAATTCTTTTTTAGGCAGAAGAAATTGTTGTCCGCTTTTGGAAACCCTGAAGTTATCTTTATCTATAACAAGGTCTCCGATTTCGATCAGCTTAGCATTGTCTGAAACCTGAGAGGTTAACTGCAATAATGCATTTACTTTGGAAGTAAGGATCTTCGGTTTGATCAGTTTTACAATATAATCATTGGCTCCTGCCTGGAAGCCTGCCAACTGAGAAAATTCTTCGCTTCTTGCGGAAAGGAAAACGATCAGTGTTTTTTGGAGTTCTTTCACTTTACGAAGTTCCTGACAGGTTTCAATGCCGTCTTTTTCAGGCATCATTACATCTAGTAGGATAAGGTCCGGAACAATTTCCTTTGCTTTTTCTATACCTTCATTGCCATTGGTAGCGGTATAGATATCATAACCTTCTTTTTCTAAATTGTAAGACAGAATCTCTAAAATATCCAGTTCGTCATCTATTAAGAGTATTTTCTTTTGGCTCATTCTAAATTTTTACTGCTTTCAAAGTTAATCATTTTTAAATGATAGATTAATAAATTAATTACCGTTCACATAAAGTTAATAATAAATCCATTTTATTAATATTTAGTTAAGAAAAAATTAAATTTTACTAAACCAACTACCCGGTCAATCTTTTATTCCTTTGCACCAAGAGAATATAGTAAAAAAGTAAAATGAATTTTAGAAGACTGAGTATCGCAGCTCTATTTTTATCAACATCAGGTGCCCTATTATACGCCCAAGACACTAAGAATGACACCATAAAAAGTGAAAAAAAGATTGAAGGTGTAGTCATTAAAGGGTCTGCAAAGAAAGGTGCTGAAGCTAACCTAATTAACATGCAGAAAAAATCTGTAGAGGTAATTGAAAGAGTTGGCTCTGTACAATTAACTAAGCAGGGTATCGGAAATGCATCTGCTGCTGTTACTAAAGCAACAGGAACACTGAAACAAGAAGGTAGTGGACAGATCTTTGTAAGGGGATTGGGAGACCGTTACAATACAACAACCTTAAACGGATTACCTATCCCTTCAGATGATCCGGAAATGAAAAATATTGATCTTGAAATTTTCAAAACTTCAATGATTGAATATATTTCCTTGGATAAAGTTTACAATCCAAAATTATACGGAGATTTTGGTGGTGCCAATATAAACATAGTTTCAAAAGAATATACTGGAAAACCTTACTTTAAATTAGGATTAGGAAGTTCTCTTAATATGCAGACCTATAATAAGGAAAACTTTAAACTTCAAGATGGAGGACCGGGTTTCTTTGGATATAAAACAACCACATTTAATAGATCAAACCCAGGTTCAGCATATCCATTCACAACAAAGTGGAATTTTAAAGATGCCCAAAATCCTTTTAACAGCAGTATAGATTTTGAAGCAGGTGCCCGCTTCGGAAAGTTCTCATTCTTTGCTTATGCAGGTTTTGACAATAATTATGAATACAGCTCTGGTAACGAAAGTTTTTTCTACGCAGATGGAAGGCCTAATAAGGATTATCAGGTTGAACGTTATCAATATGAGACCAATACAACTGCATTAGTCAACTTTACCTATAAACTAAATAACAATAATAAATTAACTTTTACTTCTAATTATATACATTCTTCTTCTCAGGTTGCCAGATTCTTTGAAGGGTACACTTTTGATGTTGATAACAGTGTAATTATTAATCGAGGTGATAATAAAATTACTGACACATGGATTAATCAGTTAGTTGGTAACCACAAGTTTGGAAAAGGCTGGGAAGCAGATTGGGCTATCGGGTATAACAAATTGAACAGTAAAAGACCTGATAGACTTCAGAATACAATGCTTGCAGACAGCAAGATAATTGTAGCGGGAAGTGCAGTAGACAATCATCGTTATTTTGATGAGTTGATAGATGATACATTCCTAGGATATTTACATTTAAGTAAGAAATTTAACAACTTTAAAGTTAATTTTGGATATGATGGATCATATAAGAACCGAACCTTTGATTATACATCCATTGGCATAAAGTATGGATACAACCCATATCCTGATACACAAATTGTTCTGGATCCTAATAATATCGACGGCTTTTTCAATTCACAAAACAGCTCACTTTATCAGTTCAGTTATTTGACATTCCGTGATTCAGGGAATCTCTATAAACCTTGGGGTTATGATATTAAACAACATTTACATTCTGGTTTCGCTAACGTAGACTATAATATCTCTAACAATTTTGTGGTTCAAGTAGGAGGAAGACTGGATTATATTAATTGGGATATGAATTGGAGGGATCCATTGGAAACAGATAAAAAACAAAAAAGTTATACTAAGTTCTTACCGGCTGTTAATGCAAAATATAGTGTAAATGATAAATCCAATTTGAGATTATCATTGTCAAAAACGTATACATTACCACAACCTAAAGAATTGATTCCGATTGCATACTACGATGTAACAACAAACGTTTATGGTAATCCTAACCTTATCCCGTCAGATAATTATAATGTAGATCTAAAATGGGAATATTTCCCTAAGTCCGGTGAGGTAATCTCATTAACCGTATTCGGAAAGTACATCCAAAACCCAATTGCTAGAACAACTTTCTCTACAGCAGCTTCGAGTGATATGACTTATTTCAATATTGCAAACTGGGGTTATATTGTAGGAGCGGAAGCTGAATTGAGAAAAGATATTTACGAATGGGGGAACTCTAAATTATATACATTCATCAATGCTACCTATATGAATTCTCAGCAGGAATTAAAAACACCTGATGAATTAGCTGCAGAAAACAAAGGCAAAAGAGCTGAATTTAGCGGTCAAATCAAAGATGACGTTCAGGGGGTAGCAGACTTTATTGCTAATGCAAATTTAGGATACAACTACAAATGGGACAATAACTCAGTAGATTTTGTTGTATCGTATTCCTATGTGGGGAAAAACCTTTATGCTATTGGAACAAATAATACCGGAAACTTCTATGAATTGTCAAGAAACATTCTGGATGCCAATATCAATTTTAATTTGAAAAATATCGGAATAGGAGTAAATGTAAGAAATATCTTAAATCCTGACTACAAAATTGAACAAACCAACAAAGCAGGGACATTTACCCACAAAAATTATACAAAAGGTAGATTGATAGGCTTAAATCTATCTTACAAATTTTAATAATTAATCAAAAATAAATCTAAATGAAAAAGACATTCTTAAGAGCTGCGTTCTGCTTAACATTAGCGGTAACTTTTACTTCAGTAGCTGTTTCTTGTAGCGACAATGATGACGATACAGAAAACGTATCTTCAGCTATTGATCCAAATGACTTCAAAGGAGATATTCAATCAGGACAGATAATCACATTAGATGCTACGAAAACTTATAAATTAACTGGAAAAGTTTGGGTAAAAGAAGGTGCTACTTTAATAATTCCTGCCGGAACTAGAATCGTAGCAAACGAGGGAGCAAACTATCTACTCGTAGACAGAGGAGCTAAAATTTTTATCAACGGTACAGCTTCTGCACCAGTAGTTTTCGAAGGAGCAGTAAACAAACCAGGTAGCTGGGGAGGTATTGTTGTATTAGGAAAAGCGCCTTCCAACAGAAGTGCTGCAGGAACTTCTACTTCAGAACTTGGGGATTTAACGTATGGTGGTACGACTAAAGATGACAATTCTGGTTCTATCCAATATGTTCAAATCAGAAATAGTGGGTTCAAATACAATCCTTCAAAAGAGTTTAACGGACTTTCTCTTTTCGGAGTAGGTAGCGGAACTAAAATTTCTTATGTATACATTTATGATGGTGCAGATGATGGTGTAGAATTCTTCGGAGGTAATGTAAATGCTGATCATATCGTAGTATTAGGAGTTGGAGATGATAGCGTTGACTGGACAGAAGGCTGGCAAGGTACTGCAGAATATATCTATGCAGCTAGAAAAAAAGAATACGCAAATGATGCTGAACCTGGTAACAGAGGTATTGAAGCTGATACACAAGATACAGATCCAAATACTACTTTCGGAAATGGTGCATCTAATCCGACAATTAAAAATGCAACATTCTTAGGAAATACAAAAGGAACTGAATCGCAAGCAATGAAAATCAGAGCTGGATCTCAAGGACAATTTGATAATATCGTTTTATCTAATTTCTCTACAGGTATCGATTTTGAAACAGACAGAACTCTTGCTTGGTTCCAAGGAGGTGCTCGTATACAAAATGTTCGTTTTGAAAGCATCGGAACAAATATTAAAGCTAAAAATACTGCTGGTGCTAATGCTGATTTAACTGCTGCTGTTACAGTTAGCACAACTGCAAATGGTGCAGGTAACGGATCTTCTCTTCCAACTTGGGCACAAGGATGGACTGGTATTTCTACCTTTACCTCTGCAGACGCTGGAAATTAATAATTTTAGTAACTAGTTTTCTTTATATATCAAATTAGAAACCATCAGGTTAAATTTTATTTACCTGATGGTTTTTCTTATTAAATCATCAATCTCACGCTCATTTCTCAGATGACACATTTTTTTTATAATCCTCTACCAAATTCTCTCCATCGGAGTGAATAAATAAAGATTACTCAAGCTCTTACTTATTAGAATATTCAAACTTTCTTACAGCTTCCAGCGTCATATCAATTTCTTTTTCCCTGATCGCATCACTGATGAAGTACGTTTCGTATCCGCTTGGCGGAAGATAGATTCCGTTTTGAAGCATCTGGTGGAAGAAGTTATTAAATAATGAATGATTGGCTTCCTGTGCTTCATCAAAGTTAGAAACCCTGTTGGTATGGAAGAATACAGACATCATTGACCCTTTTCTGTTGATCTTGTGAGCAATATCTTTTTCATTCAAGATTTTACCGATCTCAAGGTCTAAAGTTTCTGTAGTTTTACTAAGTCTGTTGAAGAATTCCGGATCGTTTTTGATCAGCTGAAGCGTTTTTAATCCTGCTCTCATCGCCAAAGGATTTCCACTTAATGTTCCTGCCTGGTATACCCCTCCTTTCGGAGCCAGATGATCCATAATTTCATTTCTTCCGGCAAAAGCGCCTACCGGAAGTCCGCCACCGATCACTTTACCGTAAGTTACCAGGTCCGCTTTTACATTGAAAAGCTCCTGGGCACCTCCGAAAGCTAATCTGAAACCCGTCATTACCTCATCAAAGATCAGTAAAGCACCGTTTTCATCACAAATCTTTCTCAGGTTCTGAAGGAAATTATTTTCAGGCAGTACACATCCCATATTTCCGGCCACCGGTTCTATGATTACGGCTGCAATTTCTCCCTGATTATGACGGAACAGATCTTCAACCTGCTCAAAATCATTATAACGGGCCAGTAAGGTATCTTTTGCCGTACCTGCCGTTACTCCCGGAGAATTCGGATTTCCGAATGTGGCAGCACCGCTTCCTGCTTTAATGAGGAATGAATCAGAATGCCCGTGATAGCAGCCTTCGAATTTTACGATCTTATCTCTTCCCGTATATCCTCTCGCCAGCCTGATCGCACTCATACACGCTTCCGTTCCTGAAGATACCATTCTGATCTGGTCGATATTCGGAACATTTTCGACGATGAATTTCGCAATTTCCGTTTCCAGCTCTGTAGGTGCTCCGAAAGAGAATCCTTTCTCTGCCTGTATTTTCAGCTCTTCAAGCACTTCCGGATGGGTATGGCCTAAAATCGCAGGACCCCATGAATTGATATAATCGATGTAAGTATTGTCATCAGCATCGGTAAGGTAAGCTCCTTTTGCCGATTTCATGAAAACAGGAACTCCTCCCACTGATTTGAATGCTCGAACCGGAGAGTTGACACCTCCCGGAATGTATTTGTAGGCTTCATCAAATAAAGCCGAACTTCTTTGATACTTCATTTTGGTTGATCGTTGATGCCTGATCGTTGATCGTTTTTAATCAACAGCATTAACTGTCAACCGATAACCATCAACGACCCGCTATTAATTTCTTGGTTTTTTATCTATTAAATAAATCAATTGCCCTGCAGATGGCTGCTGTCCTTCATCCATTCTGTTTTTGGCATATAATTTATGTAATTTGATTCCGAATTTCTGGGCAATATCATGCATATCTTCGCCGGATGCCGCTTTATAGGTAGCTGTATTTCCTGTTGAGTTCTTAGATTCCAGGAAAATGATATCATCTTTCTTTAGTGTTTCACTTTCCAGCTCATTCCACTTCATCAGCCTGCTTTCGCTCACTTTGAATTTATTGGCAATGAATTTCACATCAGTATCTTCAGGAATCACAATGTATTTCAGCCCGTCATTAGGGTGACTTTTGATAAGGATGGAATTAAGAATTTCAGCTTTTGTTTTGATCCTCTCCACTCTTTTCTGCTGTTGCGCATAGGAGGTCTGCTTGTAAGGAACTTCTACAGTAACCGGATCTTTAGCTTTTTTTCCTGCTTTCGAAGGTTCCAGCTGAGCCATGAAAGTTCTGTCGTCTTTCAGGTCCGGATACATTTTGAGAACAGCGTACAATACCTCATTAGAATTGGTATTATCGTATTCGTATAATTTATACTTTTCGATTTTGGTGATCAGGATAGAAGCATATCGTGGATTGGTTGCATATCCGGCTTTTTTCAGCCCATGTGCCCACGCTCTGTAATCCTTCATATCCAGCCTGAAAAGATTCGCGTAATATTTTCTGGTAGATAGAAATATAGAATGATCTTCATAAGACTGTCTCGGGTCATCGTACACACGGAAGCATTCATTGGGGGCATCATCTGTGTGTTTCATTGTTTTACCCGTCCAGTCTTCTTTACATTTTATTCCGAAGTGGTTTTTACCTTCCTGAGCTAATCTGCTTTGTCCTCCACCGGTTTCCAGGAGTCCCTGGGCGAGAGTAATAGAAGCAGGAATTTTGTATTTTTCCATTTCTTCTACGGCATATTTAGCAAACTTCTGAATATATTGATCTTCGGTTGCCCAGCCCTGGGCTGAAAATTTTGATAAAACTAAAAGGCTTATGGATAGGAAAAGTCTTTTCATGTTTTTCAATTTTACTTATATAATTAAATTTCTATTCTGTTTTTCTAAAAGCAGATTAGCTCCCTCAATTCCCTGCAATCCGCCTGTATGAAAGCACAATATCCTGCTGTTTTCAGGAAAGTAATCTTCTTCGATCAGTTCAAAAACCTTCTGCATCATCTTCCCTGTATAAATCGGCTCTAAAGGAATCTCAAATTTCTCTTTGAAATCATTGATAAAACGGATGTTTTCATCATTTATTTTACCATAACCTCCAAAACATGAATCTATTAGATCAAAATTCCGTTTCAAAGTTAATTCAAATATTTTATTTTCCAGTGAAGCATCATCAACGGCCTTAAATCCTATAACTTTCTGATTGTCTTCACAAAATTTTGAAATTCCCGCAATGGTTCCTCCGGTTCCAACTGCTGTGCAAAGATAGTCAAAATCTTTTGTTTGCTCATTGAGCATCATTTTCACCCCTTCTACAGCCTCTTTATTGGTTCCTCCTTCCGGAACGACCAATGCTTCCGGAAACTCATGCTGCAGAAATTCGGTTAGCTTTTCTTTGTGTCGGTATTCTTCCCGGGTGACAAATTTCAGATTCATTCCGTTTCTTTTCGCAAAAGCTAAAGTGGGATTGTCCCGCCATTTGTGCTGCAACTCTTCTCCTCTTATAATTCCCAGTGTAGGAATCCCGGCCAGGTCCCCTACCGCCGATACCGCAGCGATATGATTGGAAAATGCTCCGCCAAAAGTAATGATATAGGGTTTTTCGGGATTTTTTTCCAGATAATTGTTAACATTATAAAAAAGCTTCCAGTATTTATTCCCTGAAATTTGAGAGTGAACCAGATCTTCTCTCTTTATGAAGAGCTTTACATTTTTATGAATCGGGATTTCCTGAATCGGAATGGTTTCTGTGGGAAGGTTTAATAGCATTTTAGTTTTTTAGACTATTCATGAGTTATATGTTACAAAAATACTAAAAGATTTAGTTATCAGGAGCCACAGTTTTTACTAGTAACTGCACGGTGTTTTAATGATGCGACAAGAATATTGTGATCCTTACAAAATGGAGGGATAAATAACTGCTGATGGTGTATTTTTTTACCACAGATTATACAGATTTACACAGATGATTGTGTTATAATGCAGATATAGCCTGGAAAGTTTTAATGATATGATAATCTCGGGATAACAAAAAAGGGTGCACCATATGATTAACAAACATTTTTATTCCTTGATAAAGGAGCATGTCAAAGATCGTTGTGATATTTGTGAAATCATTAGTAACCTCATAATCCAAAATTCAAAATCTATAATTCATAATCATTTAAGGTATTTTCTGAAACTCCAGAATTTTCTTTTCCGAAGGTATTCCAGATTTTTTTCATTGGCATAAGCTTCTCTTTCAAATGAAATTTTCCGATAGGCCAGATATCCATCCCTGAGCTTAAAAAACCAGTAATAATATTCGATAACATAGAAAATGTAGAAAAAAATAATGAGCATTTCCAGCTGCTGCCGTAAATGGATCTTTTCATGGTTGATAAGTATATTATTTTCCTTATCTTCGGGTTTCCTAATGAAGATAAAGGGAAAGAGAGCTATGCCGTTAATTTTTAATTTTTTTAATGGCTTTTGGCATACAATTATCATAGTAACAAATATAAAAAGTTTTTTAACTTGCGTTTAACTTATGGCCCATTATGACATCAAAGAAGGTGAAGACTTCTACTATAATGAACAGGGATATAAGGTTTTTACAGAAAAGTTCCATCTGAAAAGAGGATACTGCTGTAAAAGCGGCTGCAGACACTGTCCTTACGGGTACGATAAAAAGACTGATACATTCATTAAAAATGATAAAAAAAATAAATAAAATGAAAAAATATATTTTTATTTTGTTGGCATCTGCTACACTAGGTCTAACTTCTTGTAGCCCTTTTCAGGTACGTTCAGACTATGCTGAAACAGCCAATTTCAATTCTTATAAAACGTATAAAATAAGAATTGATGATCTGAAATTGAATGATATTGATAAAGACAGAGTTCTGAATGAGCTGTCCAAACAGCTTCAAAGCAAAGGACTTCAGTCCGGTGAGAACCCTGATCTGATTATCAACGTAAAAGCAAACCATAAAAAGATCACTGACGTCAATACGACTTCACCTTACGGAATGTGGGGATGGGGCGGACCATTCGGATGGGGTATTGGCATGAACAGAACATGGACAAGCAACTACAATGAAGGGGCGCTGATCGTTGACCTGATTGATGCAAAATCCAACAAACTGGTTTGGCAGGGGATCGGAAGCGGAATTTCTGTAGACTCTCCAAGATCTAAGCAGAGACAGATTCCTGAAATCATGGCTGAGATCATGAAAAACTATCCGCCACAGAGAAAATAAGATTGAAATCTATTATTATATATGCCAGTACATTTTTGTGCTGGCTTTTTTATTCTCATGATACCGAAAAAGAAAACAGGTTTCGGCTTTCCATCAATCTCACAGATGATCAATTTTATAATGTCGGTAAATAAAATTAAATTTTTACAGATAAGATCAGATTCACGGATTTTTTAACCACAGATTTTCGCAGATCTGCACGGATGATTATGCCTGAATTGTTGAACAAAAAAGGGAAAACTATTCTTTGTATAACTTATCTTCCTTGATCTGTTTATATCAACGCTCATTATTTATCATTCATAATGTTTTATATGCTGATAAAGTTACTCATTACTCAATATGAATAAAAAGCAAAATGCCACCCATTCAAAATTAATAATAATATAATTTTTTTTTCATAAAAATGTAGTAATCTTGTTGAAACTTGTATTGATATGAAAAAAATCATTTTATTCTCTCTATTTGCGGGACTTGCTCAGGCCCAGGCGCCTGCAGGGTACTATAATTCCGCCAACGGACTGAGCGGTGCAGCATTAAAAACAGCATTGAGCAGCATTATTACCAGCGGACATCAGGATAAAGGCTACAGCGGATTATGGACCGCTTATAAAACCACCGACATCGATAAAGATTACGAAAATGACGGGTCTATTCTTGATATTTATTCTGAAAAGCCTGTAGGGGCAGATCCTTATAAATATACTCCGGGCACCAACCAGTGCGGAACTTATTCTACAGAAGGAAACTGCTACAACAGGGAACATATTATTCCTCAGAGCTTGTTCAACGAATCTTCTCCTATGGTTTCGGATATTCATTTCATCAGAGCTACTGACGGCAAGGTAAACGGGATGAGAAGCAACTATCCTTTCGGAAAGGTGGGAAGTGCCACGTTTACTTCTAAAAACGGATCCAAGCTTGGAACTTCTGCTTCTTCGGGATATTCAGGAACGGTTTTTGAGCCGATCGATGAATTTAAAGGTGATGTGGCGCGTATGATTTTTTATTTTGTGACCCGCTATCAGAGTAAGCTTTCTTCATTTTCTTCAGGCAATATGCTGGGAGGTTCTGCTTTCCCTGGATTACAGACCTGGGAGCTGAATGTTCTTCTGGCATGGCATAATCAGGATCCTGTTTCACAAGCGGAGATCAAAAGGAATAACGCGTCCTATACTTATCAGGGCAACAGAAATCCATTTATTGACAATCCGAGCTATGTCAATCTTATCTGGGGCTCCCAGCAACCCTCTGCGGATACTCAGGCACCGACTGCTGCTACCAACTTAAATATTTCCGGAAAAACTTCCAACAGCATTTCTCTTGCATGGAACGCATCAACAGATAATGTAGGGGTAACGGCTTATAACGTTTATATGAACGGAAGCCTTAAAGCTACAGTAAGCTCAACCTCAACTACAGTTTCAGGACTGAATCCTTCTACAACCTACAGCTTCTATGTTGTCGCTAAGGACGCAGCCGGAAATTCTTCATCGAACAGTTCTACGGTTTCCGGCACTACAAACGCAGGAAGCACTACTCCATCCACAGGCTGCACGAATGAAAATTTTGAAACGATTCCTGCTGCCAACGCATCATATAGCACCAGAACCTGGAACAGTGGCGGAATCTCATGGACAGCAACTGATGCCAGAACAGACCAGACCATCAACAATAAAGCGATTACGGTAAGAAACGGTTCTTTAACGTCAGGGAGCTCCGCTAACGGTATCGGTTCTCTGACTGTAACCACTCAAATGAAGTTTACAGGAAGCAACGGTACTTTTGATGTGAAAGTAAACGGAACAACAGTAGGAACGATTCCGTATAGCACCACTGTGATGACAACTACCATCAGCAATATCAATATTTCAGGAAATGTAACGGTGAGCTTAGTGAACAACTCCACAAGTAACAGAGTCGCTATTGATGACCTTTCATGGACCTGCCATTCAGGATCTGCTGCCAGGCAAGCCCAAAGTATTGCTACAGAAGCAGCCGAACCGGGCTTTATAATATCTCCCAACCCAATCACGAATCAGGAAATTTTTGTAAAGGGTGATATCCAGGGTATCAAAAAAGCAGAAATCTATAATCTACAAGGGAAAGCTCTACAAACGATTCACCAGCCTTTCAGAAATGGAAACTCTATCAAAACCGGAAATCTTGGTCAGGGAATTTATATTCTGAAACTCGATAATGCTACGATGCAGTTTTTAGTAAAATAATCAGTATTTCAATATAAAAAAAGCTGGTCTTCTCTTTTGGAGACCGGCTTTTTTATTATTAAAACTGTTTAAAATTTTCTAATGAAAACCGCAAAAGACACATACAAGATTAAACACTTAAGTTGTTTTAAGTGGCAAGCTTCGTGCATAATAAGCACACTTAAGTTTTGAAAATCTTTGATTTTCTTCTTATGCGGACTTTTTATACAATATCGCTAAACTGCCTTAAGTGAATTAAAGTGTTTAGAATAAACGCTTTTGTGTCTTTTGGAGCTAAAAAACAACTGACATTCTTATGAGATAAAAAGTTTAATGCTAATGTATTGGCAAGATTAGATCAACAAGCTGATCTGGGGAAGTAAAATTTTACAGAGAAGGTCTTTATTCTTTATTCTTTATTCTTTATTCTTTATTCTTTTATTCAAAATCATCTCCTCTCTTTATCCTTAATGATTTTTGACCAGTCAGTGAACATTTTGGTGATTGTATTGGCATTGATCATGCTGAAAATAAACATCCCGGTCATTACAGTAAGCCAGCAGTAAGCTAATTTCACCCCGTTTTTATCTGTAATAAAGTAAAGCACAAATATGGTAATAGCTCCCAATAAAAAGGTAAAAAGCAATGTATACATCAATACATGAATGATATACATATTGAATTTGAGCTTTCTGAATATCCAGCCGATAATAGCAATGGGAATGAGTAGCAGCAACGGCACAAGGATGGCGCCAAATATAGCTACCTCAGGATATTCCGCGATTTTTCTTTCAAGTCCGAAAAAAGTATTAAAACTGAACTCCGTCATAGTGTTTTTCGGCGTTTGTTATTTCCAGTAAAGTCTTGTCCTTATATCCCAACATTTTTGCCAGTATGACATTAGGAAATTCATGAATTCCTATATTGTAAAGGTTGACACTGTCGTTAAAAAATTCTCTTCTGTCTGCAATTTTGTTTTCCAGCTCGGAGATTCTTTTCTGCAGCTCAAGGAAGTTATGACTCGACTTCAGCTCAGGATAATTCTCGGAAACGGCAAAGAATGAAGATAAAGCTTTTGAGGTTTCATTGGCCAGTTCTGTTCTTTTATCGGCATCGGTCGTGTTGTTGTAAGAAGTCCGGAGTTCCGTGAGGCGGGCAAGCAGGTTTTCTTCATAGTTCATAAAATGTTGGGCAACCTTGACCAGGTTCGGGATTTCATCGGCACGCTGCTTCAGAACAACGTCAATATTACCGTAGGCTTTGCCAACGTTAAACTTCAGCATAACCAGCTTATTATATAAATTGATCAAAAAGCTTATAATGACCACTCCTAAAAGGATAATTAATATGATGGCAACAGTCTGATTCATTATTGTATGAGTATATAGATTATTATTAAAAGGATAACGGAGCAGGTAAGCAGGAAAGACCTCAGCAAAGGCTGGTATTTATTCCATACCGTGATTCCTGATGATGAAGTGACTCCAAGGATCTTATAGTGGTCGTCTTTTCTGATGAACGGAACTCCGTTTTTAGCGTCTGCATATCCTACCAGCAGCATTTTTTGCCCGTCCTTCAAAAGGGTTTCGGTGTATCTTTTATTGTTGCTGCTGCTTACATTGGTTTCTCCAAGCAAAACAAGCTCTATTCCTTCCGGTTCAATGTCTATCATTCCCGAATCATCTTTTATACTGAAGGGATTGCATTGGGTTTCCCTGTGAACCGTTCTGTAAGACGCTTTTCCGTCGGAATCCCTGTCAATATCTTCAATGGTGTAATAATATCCGATGCATATTTCGTTACCCACCGGTGAAAATAAAGGATTCTTCATCACCAGCACGCCCTCAACTTCTACGATCCCTTTTGCCAGTGATTGTATTTTCGAAGTCGGAAGGGATGCCTGCAGCCGTAAAAAACGTTTTGCCGGGGTCGGTTTCATGAAGGTAAGAAAGATGAAAACAAAAAAAGCCAAAGGAAGAAGGATCAATGCCTTTTCTGCATATGAATCGTAATTCTTTACAATTTCAGAGATGTATTCATGCAATGGCATTTTTTCTTTGAAAATGATCCACAGAATAAAATAAAGAAAACAAAACAATATCGTTCCCAGAACCGCATAGCCTGTATATGACATTTTTCTGTTATTCTCCATTTATTAGATACCTTGAATATTTGTTTTTGGTTGTCAACCCAAAAATACGTTTTATTAATGAATGCTGCTTGTAAAAATATTTTTGTACCCGTCCTGATCCATACCGTAAAAGCTATCTTTCTTTAGTGTTAAACAGAGTATCTGGAAACAAAGCGAGATCACCTATTTTATCAAAAGCTATATAATCTCAAATTCATCTTTCCCGTCAGGAATATAAAATGTAATGTCCAGCATCAGCTCTTCCCGGGTTCCGGGATCTACCAGGTATAAGGCGGCATCTCCGTTGAGCCTTTTCAGGACAGCTGTTCTGTTGTCTGAATACAGAAACATGATAGCATCCTGAGGAACCGGCTGTATTTTCATCCCGGAACTGAACTCCTGAAGAAGTTCTTTGAACCTCCCTTCTGATTCTCCTTTTGAAAGGTACATGGATGTAGCCATGTTTTCCTCTCTCCTGGAAATCATTTTCTTATAATCATCATATCTTTCGTTTTGAATCAGCCTGATGATCTTTTCATAGGCTGAATCCAGTTTTTCTCTGCAGTTTTTAAGATCCTTAAGGTTCGTTCCGTCCTGCCATGCTTTAAGCTGATAGGGAACTTCCGCTTTAAAGGTACCATCGTATCTTATCACAGGCAGCTTTTTGTCTTCAACGGGTTTTGACTGATAGTCTCCAAACTGGCTGTTAAAAACAAAATCATTGGTAACATCAAAAAGTTTGATATTGAATTTCAATTCTGCCTGCTTATCAATCTCGGTCTGCCCGGCGACAGGTAATATTGTTGCTGTTATCTTCTGCTCCCCGCTTTCCAGGATCGCATAATTGACAGGTATCATTGAGGAGACCTGGTTGGTAATATTCATATGAATGACCGGATAATCATTGATTCTGATCTCCAGCATACATGCTGACGCACTGAAATCGATTACATAATAAGGCTGCTGCATAGGGAATCTTTATATTTTCTGAAAATGATCTTTCTGTTCTTTTTATTTTTGAATTAAGGAATTTTATTAAGGTCAGGATATCCTGATCCTTTCAACAGGTTTGCCCATTCCCTGCTTTTAAAAACAAACAGGTTACATCTGTATTCCTGTGGCTTGTTATCTATTTTCGTTTCACAATAGTAATAGACCAGATCATTGATCTTCCAGATGGCCAATTCCTGTCTGAATTTATTTTGAGTCTGAATGATCTTATTGTCTTTCACATCGGATTCAAAGCTTTCATGCACAGTAGTGAAAACCGGTTTCCGGAGCGCTTTATTCAGGTTGTCAAAAAGGGCTTTCTTTTCCGGTTCGGTATAGATATTAAGCTGATACATTCCCAGCTCATCATTTTTCTCATCAGAGACAGGGCCGATCTCCTGATCTACTTTTCCGTAATGAAAAATAACCTTATTCGTGTTGTAGTCATTTTTCCCTTCCAGAGATGCTCCGTTATACTTCAGGAATTTTCCTGAGCCAAAAGCCAGTCTGTCATTCCCTAACAGGGTAACATCACCGGTCTGAACAGTATCTTTAACCGTCAAATCTCCGGCTTTTAAAATATCATTAATATTTTCTCCGATGGTCAATGATGCCAGGTCAGAAACTCCGGTCACTGGTTTTGCTTCTGTCGCAGTTTGGGTATCATTATTTTTTTCTTTTGAACCACATGAGGTAATTCCCATAAATATTACCGGTATCAGTATGTATTTCAGCTGTTTCATATTATTGTTCATGACTGGTTATAAAGCTTTGCAGAACGGTTTCACGATCTTTCATATTCCCGTAATGTATTCCGGTTTTCACAAAATACAGGTTGGTTTCAAAACCTTTTATCTCTTTCTGGTCTATGACCACTTTATTTTTTATCTGTTCCAGTAAGATATCAAAGCCATCTTTGGTATTCTTCCAGTAATATCCTGAATAAGGCCAGGCATCGGTAGCTATGGATATAACCTGGGGCTGACCGTACTTTTTCTTCAGCTTTGCCATGAGGGCATCACTTTCCTGAAAATTTTTTGTAGCGATATAGTATCCCTGAAGTACATTATCATCCTGATTATTGACCAGAAATCCAATTTCGCTTTTAAGGTATTTTTTCTCCTTTGGATAATCCAGCATAAACCCGATTTCTCCGTATTGATACTGATCTACTTTAAAAGTGCTGTAATAAGGATATCCGGTAGTCTGTTCCAGATCGGTCTGTTTTGTTGTATTTTTAACGATCATATCATTGGCAGATCCTGTTTTCAGGTCAGACAGGTCTGTTTTTGATTGAGCGCTACAAAAATTAAACAGCGTCAATGTACTTATCAAAATCGTTTTTTTCATATTATCCTTTTTGAATAAATGGTATCTGAGCAGATACTCCCGTAAGTTTTTCCAGTTTTTTTATCACATCAAACTCCGGAATGACTTCATAGGTCTTATCAAAATCAGCAAGATTCATCTTCCTGTCGCTTTTCAGAAAACCTTTCTTAATGTATAAACCTACACTCGCTTTCACCAATACTGTGGCCACCAATCCGTCAAACTTCACCTCAGGCCTGTAATATAAGGTCTTTTGGGTACTGCTCTTCTGTTCATATACCAAACGATGGCCAAAAGTAGCGGTAGCTTTTCCTGTAGCTTTTATTTTACCTTCAGCGTAAGCTTCAGCAATGATGATCACAAATTTTGCTTTGACTTCTATTCCTGCATCCAATTCCACACCAATCTGTGTATCCAGCTTTCCGCTTGCTCCTCCCGCATCGGAATTGGTATTAAAGTTCAGCTTGGTTTCTCCGGAAATGGTCCCGAAAATTTTCAGGTCGATATACATATTCAGGGATATGGGATGGTCTTCATCAGCCAGCCATGTTCTCACCTCATTCAGGATACGCTTGGCCGCGAGGTTCGCTGTTCCTCCGCTCACTACTCCCACTCCGGCCTGTACCAGCATATCAAGAAGGTCTATCGTTACTTCAAGCCCAATGATAGGGGATGCTTTAAAGTACAATTCCAGTGAAGTACCGATAGTCTGTAAAGGTTTTCTGTTCTTCCGGCCTCTTTCCAGCTGCCACTCTGCTCCCAGGCAGAAATTAGGCGGTTTCATTTCTATGGTTAAAGGCAGCTTGCTGGTATAGCTGTTCTTTCTGATCTTCCCTTTTGTCTGGTCTGTAACGCCGGTCGAAAATTCTTTAAGAGAGCTGAACACCTTATACATCCATTTTATCTTATCTTCATACTTTAAAGTGGCATCAAAATGACCGTTATATTTGTCAGAGGCAGTTCTGTCCCAGTTAGCTTCCAATGTTACCCCAAAATCCATCTCCGTCTGCTTGTGCCTTTTCTCACTTCCTATTTTCCCTGCTTTACTCAACATTTCCTTATGTTTTGAGGCGGGCAGGTTCTGCCATTTTACACTAAGCTCATTACTCAGGTTCATGGAGAAATGGAAATCCCATTTGATATCAGGATATGCTTTTATTAAAACCGTTACCCGGCTAGGGTTACTGTAAAACCTGCAGCTATGAGCATGCAGATGAATTTTGTTCGGGGTTGTCGCTTCCGGCCAGATATACTGCAAAGGAATGGCAGAAAATCTTGACAGATCCGAATATATTCCATAATCAAATGCCGGCGGAGCAAATTTTCTTTCCTGATCTCCTGCATCAATGGCCTGTCCCACATCCAGCAGCCTTATTTCTTTGGTATGCAGGGCTTTGTTCCTGAAACAGGCTTTGGTATCAAAGTCGGAGACCTCGATGGTAATGTTTCTTTTGGTAGAGACTGTAGGTGCTATGGTTTCATAAATAATGGTATTGGCATCGTGGGGGAAATATTCGAAATAAATATCTACCCTGCGGTTATTTTTATATTCTTTTTCGTCTTTGAACCTTATGTTATCTTTTCCATTTTTATCGTCTGTAGGATTGACTTCTCCTTTTCCTAAAGATCTGATCCTTTTAGCATCCAGGCCTCCGTCCGTAAAGAATTTCTTTACAATATCCGATCTTTTCTGGGACAAAGACTGATTGTATTCCATTTTACCGATCACACAGGCATATCCGTCTATGGTAATGGTAGAATGCTGATGTTCCAGCAGAAAACGAAGGATATTATTAAGCTTTTTCTCACCGTCCCCTTCTATAACCGCTGAATTGAACTCATAAAAGATCGTCGCATGTATGGTCTCTTTTCCTGCGATATTTTTTACGCCCTTTCCGTTATCAAAAACCATAATGGGAGTTTTTACCTCACCATTCTTATCAAAGATGATATCGGTAATCCTGATGGTTTCAAATTTACAGGGCTCATACCGCTCCAGGTTCTTATCCGGCATATACACTTTGGTCGGAACTACATTCTGCGGCCGTTGAGGAGCTGTGGCAACCAACTGATTTTTCATCCTTAAAAAACGGCCGTGAATATCATCATTGTTGTCATCCACAATATATTTTCCAGTTTTGGGATCTTTCACCTTTACATATAATTCCTCGACATCTTTGATGTTTTTGATCATGCCTTTCCACTGTGATGTATTCTGAACTTTCACATTGATCTCACCATCGTTTACTTCTACATTGCTCCAACGTGTCATCAAAGGATCATCTTTGACACCACCTCCCATTCTGATCCTTCTGTATATTTCGACAATAAGGTCCTTTCTTCCGTTCAGACCTTCTGTTCCCAAATAAAGGTGGATAATGTGACCATAACTGAAATGGAACGTCTTTCTGACATCTTTACCTCCTTCTGTAGTACTCCATCTGGAATCTACGATCCTTGGAGGGCAGTGTCCGAAAATATGCTTACCTACTTTATTGACAGTATCAGGTTTTCCTCCTAAACTGGCTTCTATATAATAGGAAACAATTCCGCATTCTTTCCTGGTAAATTTATATTCATATACAAATCCGGCAGGTCTTCTGAGCTGCTCTATTACGGTTTTTCTTCCGGCATTCTGCCGGATCCATACGACTTCCTTTTTTTTATCGGCATCAGGTGTACCCGGAAACCATTCTGAAACATTGAAACGTATCGGCTTACCCGGTTCCACCCCTATAAATGCACCATCATTGTATACAACTTTTGCATTGTCTGCCCTTGGAGCTATGTCGATTTTTTTTATTCCTTTATTTGCCATACCCTAATTATTTAAGCATCTCCGGCTGTATCATCATCATTTTTCTCTTCTTTACGCATTTCTCCGGCATCTACCAACGGATTGATCTGCTGCTGTACCTCTTTATCAGCATTTTTAAAGTTCTGTGCCCCTGCTTCCGCCCTTTGTCCGTGATCAATGATCTCAATGCATGGCGTACCAGCAACTGCACAGACCGCTTTGCTGTCTTCTACGATAATAAACCCGCCATTGCTGAGCTGCACCTTATCATAAAAGTTCTGCCATTCTGTGACCATAATTTTACAGGGTGGTGGCGGACTTCCCATTTTTGTACAGTTTCCGAAGGTATTCTTTTCAAATGTGGCTCCTCCTATTTCTTTCGTGGTAACGATCAGCTTTTTGGAGGCAGCTTTATCATTGGCATATTCTTTCTGGTGTGTAAGTACTTTCAGTTTGTCCGGAGCCTGCCCGAACTGGCATTTACACATAGCGCCCTGTACTACAATATGTTTTTCTGCCATAGCTAAAATTCTTTATTTGAGGTTACATTCCAGCTTGTATGCTGAATAAATTGTTGGGCTTTAGCCCCTTTTTTCAGTGCCGGTTTTAAATATGTTTTTTTATAACCTGTACCGTATTCCAGGTTATAAAGATCAACGGTAGCAGAGAAGGCTTCACCATCAGTTGCAACTGCCTTAGGTTCGTCTTTTGTAAAATCATTGCTGAAATTAAAAACAGCGCTTTGGGTTTCAATATTTTGAGGCATGGTAAATTCTGCTTTCTGCCCAAAGTACAGACTAAAGCTGATGATAAAAAGTAGTAGGGAAAGTCTCCTGCCTAATTTCATTTTCATTTTGTTTTGTTTTTTTTAAAGGGTAGCGATCACTACCGATATTTTCTTTTCTTCTTCCAGCATCATACTGCATTCCAGATACATTGATTCCGGAAAAACTGTTTGCCCGTTCAGATAATACCTCATCCTGAATGCTCCCTCTCTGTTTATCACCGGATCATCATCTATAATCATTGAAAAGGGAGCTCCACTTATAAAATCATAGGAAGATCTTTCATCATTCAGATTTCCGGTTCCTTCAATACGGATCAGGTCATGCTCATCTTTCAACGGATCGATCTCCAGCTTTACCTCATATTTGGGTTCTACAGGATTATCTACTATTGGAAAGCTTTCTGTTCCCTTGATCTGAAAGTTCTGTCCAAAACTTTGATAGATTCCCCAAAACAGGGTTCTGATGAAGTAGTCACTTTTAAGGTAAAAACTTATCGTCCCGGGCTCTTCTATCACTTGTTCAATCTTCCGGCAGTATCTGTCTACTGTTTCTCCGTCAAATTCTTTGTACACTTCTTCTTTTACAGCCGGCCACCTTTTTTTAAATACCGAAATATCTTCTACAGCATTGAACTTCCCCTGTTCATCCACACTAACCTGTAAAGGGTATAAAACCTGTGAGGTACAGTGTGCCAGCACATCTGCTATTTCGCTGACCTCTTCTTCATTCAGGTATAATTTGGAAGTTCTGTCTATTTCAAAAAAATGAAGGTTATTTTCACTTTTCAGCCAGCGTACCGAGGTTTCATATTTCAGCTCGTTTTTATGGCTTCCTTTTTCAATGCTGATAATAACGCCATATCTGGCAAACATTTTTCCGGGATTGAAAACAAGCCGGTTTCCGTGCCCGAATTTCACCAGCTTATTCTGATCTTCAACAGCGTTCCTTGGAATAAAAAGCTCTTTCTGCCCCGTAAGCTCTATAAGAATCATATCTTTTACACTACAGAGGTTATTATGAAATAACTTCAAAGCATCCTTATCTATTCCATAAAGTGCAGCAATACTTTTTAAAGTTTCGCTTTCCTGAACAGCATGTATATTGAATTTCTGCATAATTTTCCTGCTTCAAAAAACACATTATTGAACATGCCGCTTAATGCACCACTCTTTTCCTGTCTGACCTCGGATCCATTCCTATAGCATATCGGTCTGCCGACCAATGCAGATATTTATTTCTCAATTCCCTGAGATCTTTCTGCTCTCCTAATTCTCTTAAGTAATTCGGATCTGTTTTATTGTTGTTATACTTTTTATTTAAATCCGCTACCCATTTGAAGTCATAAGATTTACCGTTTTTAAAGACATATTCCCTAAGCTTCTTTTCCACACGAACCAGTAAAGCATCTTTAGAAAAATCATAACTCTTCTTTATTTTTGTCATGGAGATCTGCTCACACTTGGCATTATTTGCTTTTTCTGTCATAAATGTGAGTGGAATATAGCTATAGGTATGCAATAATTCTCTGACTCCCTTTAATGCCCAGTATGCATTACCTCCAATATAAGATAGCTGGTCTCTGTTGTACCATCCTTCGGCAACGAGCCTGTCTTCAAGAGGTTTCAGATCATTTTTATTCGTCCAGTCTGTTTCGATTTCCCTTACCCATTCCGTTTCGGATAAATAACTTCCACCAATATCAGAATGTACACCAGGAAATGTTTTTTCTTCACCATAAAAGACAGGAACCTGCTTCTTTCCTCTGGCATCTGTATCGTAAGCCACATTGGTAAGATCAAAATTTTCCCTATGCTCATCAGTGGCAATAAAGTGTACTATTTTTTTTGCCGAGGTTATATCATCAAGATGGAGCTCCTTTATATCATTACTGAAATTGGGTTTTGCAGAAAAATTGGGATGATAAGACGATACTGTATCATAAATTCCTAAAAAACGGACTACGATCCGCTCAACGGTAATTCCCGCTTCTTTTAATTTCAGACCCAGGTGCCCTCTTGGAGGTAATTCTTTAAGAGGCGATTCTTTTCCATCATCATCGCTGTACAGCGTAACGCTTACTTTTCTCTTTGTATAGGTTTTTTTGTGAGCCGCGTACTTTCTCTTATTAACCTCATAAACGAAGTTACGGGCTGCCGCCGCACCTCTGCTGAATCCGAAAACATCAAGTGTCAATACCGCAACATCAGTTCTACTGCCCAACTTTTCCTTTATCCTTTTAACTATTTCTTCGCAGCCTTTTCTCACTTTTCCACGAATACCGGTATCACCACTACCAAAGGCAAAACCATCATTCTCATCATCCTTACGATCATCAGTTCCTATTCCTTCGATATAAATTCCATAATCCTGGTTACAGGCTTCCGACATACGGGCAACATTACTCCAGCCATTATCATAACTGGTGTCTTTTTTCTCACTTATTTGTCTTTTAAACCAGGTCTTAATTCCGTATTTTTTATAAATCTCCGTATTATTTTCCCGTTCTTTGGTATTGACCTTATTATTAAGTGTTCCATCAAAGAAAACTCCCAAAACAACATCTATAGAATCATCTTCTATGTCTTCGGGCGTATAATTTCCAAAAACTACATTAGACATAGGTTTCTATTTATTCTGTTTTACATATTTATCCATCTGAGCTACCTGATATTTTTTACCATTTTGCTCAATATACACCTCTGCATTGTTTCCACTGCTTATATCAATAACAATATCTGTGGAAGCTTCTTTATCCAATCCTCCGAATATTTTATACATGTCGGTCCTTTCAAAATCCAAAGGAAGAAAAGTTCCGTTATATACCTTATTGGCATCTTTTATATATTGTGGATTACCGGTAAATACAATTTGAGAGCTTTGTTTCTTTCCTTCTTTATTTTTCCATTGGAAATAAAAAAGATAGGGTACAGCTCGTTTTTGGTAAGGTAAGGTAGTTGCCGGATTATCTTGCAGTGTACTTTCACGCTCTCCATTGGCCATATAGAAGTTTCTTTTTTCAAGGGTACTTCCTGCCGGTAAAATAAGCTTCGGACTCCAGTTCAATTTTTCTCTAAAAATTTCATACAGCTTTGGGTCCGGGTACCCCTCACCCTTTATTTTTTGGATTACAATAGGCTTTACTATTCCCGGGTCGTTCAGAATATCTTCTCTGTAATTGGGCTCAAATACATATTTAAACTTGTCGTAAGCTTCTTTTTGAGTAATTTTTATTTCTTTTCCCTGAAAATTTCCTACTTCCACCTGATGTCCGTCTCCGTATAGCCAAAGTATCAGCTTCCCTTTTGGTCCCAACCCAATCACAAAAGTATCATATGTTCCTTTTTTCAGAGAATCAAAATAAGTTTGATTGAAACCCTCGTTAAATAATTGGGTAATTTTTTTCGTATCGAGTTCCCAATGACCCGCGTAAAATTTATCTTCTACCAAAGAGTACCAGGTAAATTCTAGCGTGTGAGGAACTTTTACAAGATGATCTGTTCCTCCCCCATATTTCCCGGGTTCTCCCCAGCCTCCATCAACAATTCCCCAGATATCAGAAAACGGGAATTGATAGTCATCTGCTATAAGCTCTCCATAATAAGCCTGCATCGGGTATTCATTGGGAGCCGATAATGTTCCTGTCCATTTATATTTTTCTTCCATTTTTTTATTTTGACAACTGATTAATGAGAAACTGCATACAATGAAAAGAATGAGGATCTTCAATTTATTTATTCCCATGAGACATTATTTTTTTGTTGCTGGACAAAATAAGGTTTTCTTTTTGTGCTTCAACATTAATTTTTTTTGCAATCTTTTCCGCCTTGTTGCCCACAGTCAAATGGTAAGAGTCTTTCACGGTGATCTGAATATTGGTTGCTGTTTTTCTTATCGCCATATCAGAAAAGTTTTGATTTTTCCGCACTGTTGAACTCCACAATTTTTCCGCTCTGCATCGTCATATTTTCCAGTTCGCTGAACATGGATATTTCTCCTGCAATCTCATTGGACGTTTCGGATTGTCTTCTGAAATCTTTTTGTACCATCTCGGTTCTGGTATCTGAAGATTCTCTGATATCCCCGGAAGCAGTCTGTACAATATCCTGTCCTGCAGTGGAAATAATATCATCGTTTGCAGTGCTCGTTATACTGTTTCCGGCACCGATGGATATTTCTTTTCCTGCATTGATCGTGATATTATCTCCTGCATTCAAGGTAAAGTTTTTCGGAGCTGTCATGCTGATATTCCCTTTCCCATCCATCAGGTAGATATTCCCGCTTGGGTCAAGGATCGTTACACTTCCTTCCTGGTCATTCATTAAAATTCTGATACCGCTTCTGGTCTGTATCGACTTCAAATGATTGCTGACACCTCCTCCTAAGGCTACTTTCCCATGAAACATTCCTCCCATTACAAAAGGCCGGTCCGGATGGCTGTGAACAAAATTGACCATTACCTGATCTCCTACTTCCGGAATCGCTACATATCCCCTGTTTTGGGTAATCTGATCCGTTCCCCCGGCATCCGGGCTCATCATACGGATGAAATGAGTCGTATCATTGGTCTGCCAGTCGAATCTCACCTGTATTCTTCCCTGTCCTTCAGGGTCGGTATTGGAAATGACGGTTGCTGTCTGCGGTTCTGCTTTTGGAACGGTAAAATCGGGTTTCGGCAAAAATCCGGTATCTGCCGCAATTCCTACAAAGCTTCCGTTATAATGTCCTATGGCATCAATTTCATGTTCCGCTTCTGTAAGCATGATCCTTGTGAAATAAGAAGTTTCATTAGAATCAGGTTTACGCATCTGCACATCAGCTACGCAACCGGGATGCAGAAAAGGAACCGTTGTATTTCCTGAAATGGAAAAAACATTCACGGCTTCACTTCCGGAGGCACTTTTCTGTGAATATTCGACATCAAGGTGCGTGGTTGCTTTAATTGGGGCAACCTGCAGAGCAGGAGTTTTATAGATAGAGTCGTTATGACTGTAAGCTGTTTTTGCCAGGTCACCTACATGCTTGATAGGAGTGGAGCCTGAGGTCAGCTTTTCATCTTTATTGCTGTTATATCCATAGAATTGCGGTCTGGTATGTACAGCCTTCAATTCAACCTTAATGTCATGAGCGCTGCTTCCATAAGTAAGTATAATAGGCTTGTTCTGAGGCGGAAGTTTTCCGAAATGCAGCACTTCGCCGTCATAATAGAACTGTTCTCCATAAGCTTCAGCCATCCTTGCCAGATAATTATAATGGGTTTCATCATACTGGCTGCTGTAAATGATCTGTGAAAAATTGTTGGCATCTACCCTGATATCAAAACGGCTTTTATCAATTCCCTGTCTGATCACCTCCTCTGCAATGATTCCCATATTGACAGGCTGGGCCCCTCCAAAACTCTGAATATGCGGAGCCCCGTCAAGAAGAATTGTCGGGCTGTAGCCGGTAAGGATAATATTTCCAAGGCTCATCTGCTCCTGGCTGAATCCTACGCCTGTAATCACTCCTACAAAGGTTCTTTCCGGGCTGTTTTCTATATCTTTATATGAAATAACGACCGTCAGACGTTTTCCAAGGAATTTATTGGCTTCTTCCAGTGAATGGGTCTGCCTGTCTCCCAGGGTATCATGTGCCAGCGTCAATGTAAATTCGTGATGACGCCGTGTACTTTGTGTAAGCTTAAAATGTTTATAGTATTTGATGATCTTCCCTTCTATAACCAGAGAAAGCTTTACCAGACGGTTGATCCCTGTATGGTAATTTTCAGATACTCCATCCGCGTTCTGCCTAGGACGGAAAGAGGTTGTTCTTGATTTTTCAGGATTATTTGACATATTTTGTGTTGACTTGTTTATGTTTTTTTAAATTTTTCAATCGAACAGGAAATGTTTTAAAAACAATCAAAAAATTCTTACCGTCTGACTTTATAACGGGTAAAAAAAGACCGTCTTATAGGGACAGTCTTTTATATTGTACTGATGAAGACTTAGCTTAAAGGCCAAAGTCCGTCATAAGATGAATTTCCGTAAGTGATACTTTCAGCACTTACTACAAAGCTGATCAGCATATTATTGCTGTCTAAAGCATCGAAGTCTACTTCATGCTGGATCACATATCCGTTGTCCCATTGTAAAGAGATCAATGTCCCTTCTTCATGAGATTTATTGAAAGTAATTTCTCCGGTTGTCGGCTTGTATTTGCTATTGAGCAAGCTTTCCAGAACATCAGATTTTTCTGTAGCTTCGATCGTTATTTTAATAAGTGCATTGGACGGATCCGATGCTACACGTCCTGAAACGTCTGTAGATCTTGATACACTGTAGTTAAGCTTTAATAGCTTCTGACCTTCACCTCCATTGAATTTTAAGATTCCTCTTGAATTTCCTGCCATATTCTTAAATTTAATTTAATGATTGTTCCCGTATATACGATTGATAAAACAAAGATAGATTACACGTTCTAATTTAAAAAGTTTTTAGGCAACAGTTTCAGAAATTGTAGTAATTCTACGACAATTGCAGAATCTCAAACGGGATCCGGCCGTTCTTCTATTTAAAAAAATTCAGAGACCTGATAAAGAAATCTTTTGCCATCATACTGGTTTGTGAAAACAGAGCTGCCGGAAATAAAATAAGCAAAGGAAAAGCTTCCTATCAATTTTTGGCAAATGAATTAGTAGTGCTTATAAATATATGACCCCATCATCATCATAAGATTAATGATCACCAGCGTCATTAAGATCCTGCCATATTTTCTTTTTCTATCAATAAAGCTCAAGCCAAAGATAAAAAGGAATAGCAGCAAGGTATACACTGCAGGATACATATGAAAAGCCTCAGAAAACCTCCCTTCAAAAACGAGGACAACAGCTCTCTGTGCCCCGCATCCAGGGCATTCTACTCCCAGGAATTTCTTACTGGGACAGGTCAGCATAAAGTCTTCAATATTCATTTTACAGGTTTATAAATTGGGTAAGCTATGAAGAAATTTTCGCTCTTGTATACTGATGGGGAAAGAAACAGTCTTCTTTCATTTCAAAAGACCCCTGAACCGCTATATAAGGATTTCTCAAAATCTCTCTCGCTACGAAAATCAGGTCTGCATCGCCTTTCTGAAGAATCTCCTCTGCCTGGTTCACGTTGGTAATCAAACCTACCGCTCCTGTATTTACTCCTGCCTCATTCCTGATCTGTGAGGAAAAAGGAACCTGATACCCATCAAAAACAGAGATTTTTGCTCCATGAATATTTCCTCCGCTGGATACATCAACCAGGTCAACGGAATGTTCTTTTAAAATCCTGGACAATGCTACACTGCTTTGAATGTCCCATCCGTTTTCAGCATACTCAGTACCGGAAATCCTCACAAAAAGGGCTGTATTTTCATTGAGTTCTTCATTCACCGCATCTATAATTTCCAGCAAAAACCTTATCCTGTTTTCAAAGCTTCCACCATATTCATCCGTCCTGATATTGGAAAGCGGTGACAGAAACTGATGAATCAGATATCCGTGTGCTCCGTGAATTTCAATCATATCAAAACCTGCTTTTACAGCTCTCCGGGCTGCTCTCTTGAAGTACTCTACCAATTCTTTGATCTCCTCTCTACTCAGCACATGAGGAATTCTTTCTGAAGGATGATAAGGAATAGAACTTGGGGCAACAGTCTCCCATCCTTCTTCCAGAGGGATCTGGTGATTATTCCATGTAGAGCCTTTTCTTCCTGCGTGAGCCAGCTGGATTCCTATCTTACTTTCTGAATTATGATGAACGAATTCTACTATTTTCTGTAGTTTTTCTGCCTGCTCATCATTCCAGATGCCCATACAGCGGTTTGTGATCCTGCCTCTGGGCTCTACGCCTGTAGCCTCTACAACGATCAATCCTGTTCCGCCTTGCGCCCTGCTTCCATAATGTACCCTATGAAAGTCACTGGCCAGCCCGTTATCACAGGAATACATACACATAGGAGACATTACCCATCGGTTCTTTAACTCTACATTTCTGAATTTTATTGGTGTATATAACATTTTATCCTTTAAAAAATTGAACTTTACCTCCGGAAGAATAAATATTGCCCACTTCATTAAAAAGAACTAATTTTACCCCCCTTTTTTAGTCTACAATATATGAAAAAAGACATACAGATCAGTTACGAATATTTTAAGAATAGCAGTGAACTGAATGATATAGAAAAAAAACTATTCGAAAGAGCCAAAGAGGCCCGTGAGAATGCTTATGCCCCCTACTCTCAGTTTTTTGTAGGATGCGCGGTACTGTTGGAAAACGGAGAAATATATTCCGGAAACAATCAGGAAAATGCAGCTTTCCCATCAGGACTTTGCGCTGAAAGGACAACTCTGTTCTGGGTAGCCGCCAACTTTCCCAATGTGAAAGTAAAAAAAATCTTTGTGGTAGGCGGGCCTAAAGAGTTTCATGAGAAAAATCCTCCGATTCCGCCTTGTGGTGCCTGCCGTCAAAGCTTAATAGAATACGAAACCAAGCAAAACGAAAATATTGACCTTTATTTTTCAAGCATGAATGAAGAGGTTGTAAAGGTACATGCCGTGAAGGATCTGCTACCTTTTTATTTTGATTCGACGTTTTTGTAAGGGCGAAAAAGCGAAAAGGCGGATTTGCAAAACCGCAAATGGGCTCTACCCAACATGAAATTTGATATTCAGTTTTTCTGTAATATGAAGTTGATGCGCATTGATCTTGTAAAATTTTTATCAGATAATAACCCGTTTAAAAGCCTGTGGATTTTTCTGCAGGTTTTTGCTTTTTATCAGATTCTTGCTTTATTGATGGAATACACAATCTACTTTAACCACTAAAAAAGAGATACTTATTTTAATTTAATTTAATATGCTCGCTGATTGAGCAGATCAAGCAGATGTTTATTGAAAAATTCTGCGTAATCTCCCTGGCATGCTAGAATTTAAAATAAACAGATACTTTTTTAAAGATTGGGATACAAGAGCACAAAGAAGTTTTTAGTAACTAATGGCTTTAAGGTAAAAGAAAATCAAAGATTTTCAGTAATGTTTTTTTGCCACTAATGCACGAATCCTTTTATTCGTGCATTAGTAGCAATTATATTTTATCACAAACATCTGGGCAATCTGTGAAATCAGCGGGAATGAAAAAAGGCTGCTTCTATATGGGAAACAGCCTTGTTTTTTATTCTTCAGATTCTACATCTTCGTCCTCATCGTCTTCATACTGCTCAAGATAATAGCTGAAACTAAAATTTTCAACCTCTTCTTCAGCATCTTCCAGTGTGGTCAGCAGGTCTTCAAAAATTTCCAGCTGATCTACCGTCATATTAACAAATTCAAGATGGAGCGGCATTTCCAGGTCGCCTGTAATGGTATCAAAAAGCGCATCAAGGTTATCCCCAAAATGTTCAGGCAACTGAACCTTTTCCTTCAATTGGGCGTAAAAATCCTCATAATCGCCTATGTCTGTAAAATCTATATATACTGTCTTCATATTGAACTAAATTTCCAATTTTTATTGATTAAAAAAGTTTTGCATTTTTTGCAGAAATCCGTTTCTTCATTGGTTGGATTTTTTCCTTCCGCATCTCTCATAAAGCACATTTTTTGAGGGCAATGTGGCAGCCCCTGTGTATGGCCAAGCTCATGAATCGCTATTTTATAAAACTGCTCATCCGAATTTTCTTTACTCAGCCTGTATTTTGAAGCAACACAGGCTTTTCCCGGCCGGTATCCCAGACCCATAATTCCAAAGTCTTTGATCTTCCCTCTGGTCGCACTGATATCTTTTGCCGTTAAGCCAATAGTTACGAAGCCATTTTCTGTCTTGCTACTTAAGAATTTGATGATCGAATCCGCTCTATATCGGTTCCTTTCTTTATAGTAAGCATTTTCAGGAAAATCAATAGCATCAAGAACTTTTACGTTAGGGTATATTTTTCTGATCCCTTCAGCCACTTTCACCACATTTTCGGGTTTAATGTCTTTGAATGGCTGTATAAGTATGGTTATGGCTGGTTTTTCCAGCGCTTCCCTGACAGGCTTATCCTTTTCTGAACATGAGAATGTCAGAAAAAGAACCGATAACAGGTAAAAAAAACTATTGTTTCTCAAAACTCTTATAACAATCTAAATAACGAAGTCTTCGGTCATACAATTTCGTTGCTTTGTTTCCCACAATGACATTATTGTTTTTCAAAGCTTTTATAATGGTTTTTGGTAAGATACACCTCGCCATTATTCGTATAAATAATACGGTCAGCATTCCTGCTTCCACAATGGTAATTTACATCGGCTTCGAAGTACTTTTCTCCATCAGGCAGCTTTCTTTCTCTGTTGCCAAACTTGTCTCCGCCTATTGCTTTTCCCGGAAGCACCTCACAAAGATTTCCTTTTGAAGGATTCCAGCCCTGTTTTCTGGCTTCGTTTTTTGTAATGTAATAATCGGGTAACCGATGATTCTGCTTAACATAGCTGATCACTTTTCTTTCTTCAGTCAGTTCATCAATGGAGATCTGTGCTCCTGAGCTACCGGCTTTATACTGATCTCCTGCAGAAGTACCGCCATAATGTATGGCTTCTGTCTTTGCTGGGGCCGGCTGATCTGTTTTATCTGCAATAAAATTCTTATAGATATACATTACAGACATCCCGAAAAGCAAGCCCAGGCACATAAAGAATACGGCTCTTGTTTTACTGTTCATTCCAATAATTTATTAATGTAACCATTTACCAGTGTAACAGTTTACCAATGAATAGGAGCATTGTTACATGGAGAAATGATAAATCTATCCTTCCCGCCATTCCTCCGGGATATCGCAGACCGGGATAGGCTCCATTTTATGTTTTGCTGCTTTGTGCATTCTGTCGAAGATCAGGAATACTTCTTTATCTCTTCCTTCATAGTCTTCCGCTGTTTTGGTTCCGTATTCTTTCTGGATCTTTTCCAGTTCCGGATAGGTTGCACCGATCTGCTGCTCATCCGTTCTGTCCACATCCCAAAGCCCGTCTGTCGGAATCGCTTCCTGAATACTTTTGATCAGATTCAATCCTTTGGCAAGTGTGTATACTTCTGTTTTATAAAGGTCTGCGATCGGGGAAACATCTACCCCGCCATCACCATATTTTGTATAAAACCCGATTCCGAAATCTTCCACTTTATTTCCGGTTCCGCATACCAAAAGTCCGTTTAGCTGTCCGTAATAATAAAGAGTAAGCATTCTCAGACGGGCTCTTGTATTGGCAAAGGCCAGTTTTTCGTTAGGATAGAGATCTTCCTTTACCTCAAATGTTTTATAAAGCTCTTCAAAGGCAGGCGTCAAATCTACAGACATTATCTCCACGTTAGGAAATCTCGATTTCAGATCGTTCATATGGTCCTTTGCACGGGTTACCTGATCTGATTTCTGGCGGATCGGCATTTCGATCAGCAATGTTTTCAGGCCAGTCATGGCAGCTAGGGTAGAAACCACTCCGGAATCCACTCCTCCGGAAACACCTATTACATAACCGTTTACTCTGGCCTTCGTTGCATAATCTTTTAACCATCCTACGATATGATCTATTACTTTTTGTGTCTGCATCGTTTATATTTTTAGTCTATTCCAAATTCTTTAGGGTATTTTACTGTCCCTTTTTTATTTTTTAATCCGTCTTTTATAAGTTCTATAGCCATTCCGTTTTCTTCCGGAATCTCAAACGGAAAAGAGATCCCAAAATTACTTGTTTTTTCGTAACCAAACCTCGGATAATATTTTTCATGTCCGATAAGGATCACCGAGCCATATCCTAGTTCTTTGGCAATGCGGTGCCCTTCCATGATCAGCTTTCCTCCAAGTCCCTGATTCTGAAATTCAGGTTTTACAGAAACCGGAGCCAGAGCCAGTGATTCAAAAGATTCTGAACCATCCACAATTTTTATTTTTGTAAAGAGGATATGGCCAGCAATTGTACCATTATCATCTTCTGCAACCAGTGATAATTCAGGAATAAAAGCCTCTGATCTTCTTAGTTTCTCAACCAGGAACTGCTCCTGATGATCACTATGCTCCATTTCCCTGAACGCTTCTTCTGTAAGCTGAAACACCTGTTGATAGTCTTTTTCTTCTTCTTTTCTTATTGTTATCATTCAATATATTTTTCACGTTTTAGCTCATACCAGAAACATAAGACATCGGAATCTGTGAATTCTCCTGTTTTTTCAAAGCCTAGTTTTCTTAAAATATGTTTTGAGCCTGTATTCTCAGAATCTGCAAAGGCATATATAGCATCTGCTTTCAGTTCATTAAAGCCAAAATCTAAAGAGGCCTTTGCAGCTTCTATAGCATAACCTTTTCCCCAGAATTCAGGGATAAAACGGTATCCCAGATCCAAAGTATTAACATGTCCGTTAATGGGTTGAGTCAATAACTTCAAGCCACACCATCCTATCATAAGACCACTATTTTTTTCAATAACAGCCAGTCTACCCACACCGTTTTCCTCATATTGTTTCTGGATCATTTTAATGATCTCTTGTGATTCTTCAATACTTGCCACGGGCCTTCCAAGGTACTTCATCACCTCAGGGTCAGAATCCATAAGGTACATCCGTTTAAAATCTGTATCCTCAAGCTTTCTTAAAATAAGTCTTTCTGTTTCCAGTATCATAGCTTTAGTTTATTCATCGGTCCCAAAAATGGTCACATCTGTCTTCATTCCTTTCTTTATGTCTGTCTCCTTCATTTTATTTCCACCCACATTCAGAGTCTGTAACGCCGGATTTCCGGAGATATCGACTTTTTGGATCTTATTATGTTCCAGGTTCAGCTTTCTTAAATTCCTGAGCTGGGCCAGGTCGATTGATTTTAGTTGATTTAAAGATAATGTTAATTGATCAATTCTTGGCGTTCCTTTCAGTGAAACGCTTTCCAAAAGATTATTATCCAGATATAAAGAGGCAAGGCTCTTTAAATTCTCTCCTTTGAATGAAGAGGCTTTACATCCTGTACATGAAAAGAGCTCCAGTTTCTCCAGGTTATTTACAGTGATAGCAGCAATGGCGTTATCATCCAGTACAATCATCTTTACATTTTTAAAAAGGTGCAGATCATCTGTGGAGGTAATCCCTTTCTGAACCAAAAATAAATTGGAAATCATATTCATTTCCGCAGGTTCCATTGTTCCGTTCTTGTTTTGATCAAAATTCTCAAGGACCGCTTTTTCAAAGTTTTTATCTTTAAATTCGAGTTTTTGCCCTGATAAAAAAGACAATCCCGAAATAAGGCTAAAGGTTGTAAATATTTTTAATTTCATCATAAATTGTGTATTTAATCCTTATTTTTGTAAACTTAAATTCCATGTAAAAATAATGAAGATTTTTAGATATATTGTGCTTTCTTCTATTTTAGTTGCGGGACTGGACTCCTGCAAAAAAGAACCTGAAAATCAATGGAAGGTAGAGGTGAAAGATACTGCCGAGAAAGTTGAAATGACAGATATTTCCAAAGAATTCTATAATCCGGAGATTCCATTGGACCAGTTTAAAGCTAAATTCCCCTGGTTTCAGGGGAGTGTTTCTGATGCAGATTTCGGAAAAAGAAGAGCTGATGCTGAAGAGATCAAGATCTATAGGGAAGCTATCGGAAAAATAGATCAGGCTAAGCTTCAAAAAGAGCTTCAGAACTTATTTTCGCATATCAAATATTATTTTCCACAGTTTAAAAGCCCTAAAGTATACCTGTTCTCATCAGCATTGCAAATGGTTCAGGACCCTATCTTTTATGATCAGAAAGGAAACCTTCTGTTTATAGATATTACAGGTTTTATTGGAGACGGAAATGCTCATTACAAAGGACTGGAGCTTTATTTCCAGAAATCGATGAATCCTCAGAACATCGTTCCTAAGGTTTCACAGCTTTTTGCGGAAAATATCTTAACAGAATCTCCTGACCATCAAAAATTTATTGATCAGATTATTCTGAACGGAAAAATGATGATCCTTCAGGATGCTTTTCTTCCTGATTTCCCTGACTATCTTAAAATAAACTATACGCAGAAACAATACGAATGGGCCACCAGCAATGAAGCCAATATCTGGAACTATTTTGTAGAAAGCAACCTGATCTTTGGCGATGATCCACGATTGGGAGAACGTTTTATTTCACCAGGACCATTCTCGAAGTTTTATACTGAAATCGACAATGAATCTTCACCGCAGATTGGAATTTTTACAGGATGGCAGATCTGTAAAGCATATCTTAAAGAAAAACCGGAAACAAAACTGACCGATTTTCTGAAAATGGACGCGACCACAATTTTTAATCAGTCTGGTTACAAACCCAAGTTAAAATAATTCTATACAATTGAATATTAATATCCTTTAGCATACACTAAAGGATATTTTTTTGATATTATCATAAATTTAACACTACCTTGCATTGCATAATACTTTTTTATTAGATAGCTTTGCTTCAAATAAAAAATCACACATGAAAAACATTATTGAAATTCGAAACTTAAGCTATGGGTTTTCAAAGGAAAAGCAAATTCTGAAAAATCTCAGCATTTCTATACCCAAGGGTAGCATTTTTGGTTTCCTAGGGGCTAATGGAGCCGGAAAATCCACAACAATGAAGTTACTTATAGGAAGTATTCCCGATGAAAAAAATAGCATACAGATTTTCGGGAAAAATCTTTCACACCTTTATCCGGATGGCTTTGGTAAAATTGGAAGCCTTATTGACAGTGCTGCTTTCTATGATCACTTATCCGGCTGGGATAATCTGATTATTATTTCTAAATTAAGAAACCTCCCCAAAACAGAATGTGAAAGGGTATTGCATCTTGTAGATCTTTGGGAAAACAGAAATTTGAAAATGAAGAGATATTCCTTAGGAATGAAACAAAGGCTCTCCATTGCAATGACACTTTTGGGAAAACCTGAACTGTTGATTCTGGATGAACCGGTAAATGGTTTGGATCCTAATGGAATGCTGGAAATTCGTGAGCTGCTGATAAAGCTTAACCAGGAAGAAGGAGTAACCCTATTTATCTCAAGCCACCTGTTACAGGAAATTGAAAAAATGATTACCCATCTTGCTATTATCTCACATGGGGAAATAAAATTTACAGGAAGTATAAAAGAATTGAATGAACTGTACAGATACAATCACATAAAAATTGGATTGAATCAGGCGTCGCAGTATATCAGTGAAATTCCGGAAAACTATTCACCAAAATTAATTGACGAGGACACCATAGAAATTACTTCTCAATCAAAAGAGGATATTATTGGTCTTGTAAAAAAGCTGGTTGTAAAGAATGCTGAAATTTTTGAAATCAAAAGCAGCGCAGGTTTGGAAGACTGGTTTATGGAAATTACAAAAAATTAAAATTACACAAATGAAAAAGTTAATAACTGCCATCAATATAGAATGGCTAAAAATAAAAGGGTTAGGATTAATTTACATTGCTATTGTTTTAGGAGCTTTAATACCACTCATAAACTTTATTCCGGCCTTTTTAAACCCGGATCCAATTCATAAAGAAGCGCTTAAATACTCCATTTTTGAAGAGGCAATAGGAGGAAATCCCATAAAATATTTTACGCTATTTATTCTGATGCTGTTCCTTATTATTGGAGCGAACAGAATTGCCCAAACTGATCATAAAAATAACGGATGGCAATTGATGGAAACCCAGCCTGTAAATAAATTTCAACTTTACTTTTCGAAATATATTATTTTATTATTACTGAGCTTTATTTGTATTTTCTCATATTTTACTTTTAATATAATTTTATCATTAGCAGAATATTATATTCATCCAAATCCCGCAAAGCTGCTGACTTTTGACGTATCATGGATGCTCAAGACCTATACAAGAATTACTGCAGCCGTTTTAGGGATTGCAGCTTTACAGCTATGCTTTTCAGTAGTCTTTCAAGGGTTTATCTGGTCATTTCTTATTGGCTCATTAGGCTTGGCCTCCAATATTTATTCGATAGTAGAAAAAAAGGGATTCTTCTTTAATCCTTACAATTCATTATACACGTTCTGGAACGCTCCGGAAATAAGAAATCTGAATCACTTTATTTCTTATTCAGAATATATGAGCTTTTTCTGGATGGTTATTTTCCTTATTATCGGATATTTCTGGTATAGCAAAAAAGGGTTTAGGAATGCTTTCCTTAAAAATAAAAAGCAAATTGCTATTTCAGCTGCTTTATTAATTGCAGGAGCAGGTCTGCTCTATTTTCTACAAAAACCCAAACCTTATACAAGCGATGGATCAGGAATTTCAATCACAGGAAAATTAGAAACAGATCTTAAGATTGATTCTGTGAAGATTGTTTCAAAGGACTTTCATAAAAAAATCGGATCTGCAGCAGTTAAAAACAACACATTCAGTTGGTCTACCCGGCAAAACGTTCCTTTGGATGAATATATTCTTGAAATCGGCAACAAAAAACTTGAAGTTATTATGGGAAATGGTGACTGGTTTGATTTTGATATTAAATTAAACAACACCAGAATGACATTTAATGTAAAATCAAATAGAAAATCTGATCAGGTTTACAATAAGACAGAAAGCTCTTTTGGGCTAGAATTCTGGCTCGCTCTGGAGAACCAAAATTTAAATAATAATCCAGGAAAGTTTTATGAATTAGCCATGTCTGACTGGAAACACAATAAAAGAATTTTAGATGATTTTGCAGATGCTGAGAATAATGCACTTTCAGAAGATTATAAAGCTTACAGAAAACAGCTAATGGCAGTTAAATATTTAAATGAAATAAATAATTACAGAAGAATGACCTCATGGTCTGATCCCAGGTTTGCTCCTACAAAAACATTTTTGAATGAGCTCAATGAAAATATTTTGAAACCCACTCCGCTCTTGAGTAAAAACGATGATTATCTGCAATATAAATTGGATCAGATGCTTACAGAAAAAGATCAGCGCTCTAATCCGGACAGTATTTTATTTGTTAAAATTGACCAGCTGCCTAAGGGAAAAATTAAAGATCAGCTATTATCAAAACATTTATTAAAAAACATTGAAATACAGACAGACAGTGTACTCAGAAACAAACTTTTCGCAGCTGAGATTGGCAAAGTAAATGATATTGATTATAAAAAAATGCTTTACTCACAGCTTGAACAAATCAATATTTCACAAAAAGGATCTCCATTTCCGGATTTGATGCTTTCCAATGACAATGGAATATCGCAAAAGCTTTCAAAATATAAAGGGAAATATGTAGTAATAGATTTTTGGGCAAGTTGGTGCGGACCTTGTAAAAAAATTCGTCCCGTGTTTGAAACAAGAAGTTACCAATATAGAAACTATAATAATATTCAGTTTATGTCAATCAGTCTTGACCAAGATCAAGCAAAATGGCTGAACTATCTCAAGACAAAACCATCAAATATTCCACAGTACTGGCTTGCAAATGCGGAGCAGTTCATGAATAAATACAAAATACAATCTATTCCAAGATTTATCATTATTGACCCGGAAGGTAAAATATTTAACTTTAATAGCCCATTTCCTGATGAAGATAATTTTGTAGAAGTTTTGGATAAACTTAAGAAGTATTAACTTTGCACCAAATTAGAAATAATAGAAAGTTATGAGAAAGACTCAGATTACGATAGATGTAGAGCTGGATGAAAATCACATCCCTGAAAACATTAAATGGAATGCTCAGGACGGAGGTATTGAAAAGGAGGAAACCAAAGCAACCATGATCTCTGTATGGGACGACAAGGCAATGGAAGCTCTGAGAATTGATCTCTGGACAAAAGAAATGCCTGTAGACCAAATGAAAATGTTCATCCATCAGATCTTAGTATCTTTAGGAAACACCTATCAGAGGGCAACCGGCGAAGAGGATGTCGCACAGTGGATGGAAGAGATTGCAGAAGAATTTGCAGTGAAATCAGCAATAAAATAAAAGCAATTTGAAAATACCGGTAATTTGAGAATTTGAAAATGAAATGCTATTAATTATTTAATTTTCAAATTACCGCATTTTCAAATTATCAAATTATATAATATGAATTTTAATACAAAAGTAATTCACGGAGGGCAGCATCATGAGTCTGCTACAGGTTCTGTAAACGTTCCTGTATTTTTAACTTCCACGTTTGCACAAAAAAGCCCGGGAGTACATTCCGGATATGAATATTCAAGGGCAGCCAACCCTACAAGACAGGCATTGGAAGATTCTTTGGCAAGCATTGAAAACGGAGCGAGAGGATTAGCTTTCGGTTCCGGGCTTGCAGCTATTGATTGTGTTTTGAAATTATTAAATCCCGGTGATGAAGTTATTGCAGTAGATGATCTTTACGGTGGTACTTACAGGATGTTCACAAGACTTTTTGAAAAGTATCAGCTGAAGTTCACATTCGTGAATTTTGATGATGTTTCCAAAATTGCAGAGGTCATCACGGATCAAACAAAACTGATCTGGGTAGAAACGCCAACGAATCCATTGATGAAGCTTGTTGACATCAAAGCCGTAGTGGAAGTAGCGAAAGGAAAAGATATTTTAGTAGCAGTAGACAATACTTTTGCTACACCTTATATCCAGAGACCTATTGATTTAGGGGCTGACATCGTAATGCATTCCGCAACGAAATATCTTGGAGGACATTCTGACGTTATTGCCGGCGCTCTTATTGCCAAAGATGCTGAACTGGGTGAAAAGCTTCACTTTATCCAGTTTGCGAGCGGTGGTATTCTAGGACCTCACGACTCTTATCTTGTATTGAGAGGAATCAAAACATTGGCATTAAGAATGCAGAGACATTCTGACAATGGTCTTGCTGTAGCGAAATACCTTGAAACTCACCCTGCTGTAGATAAAGTAATTTATCCGGGATTAGAATCTCACCCTCAATACGAATTGGCAAAATCTCAGATGAAGGAATCCGGAGGAATGGTTTCATTCACCTTTAAATCCGGGAGAAAAGAAGATGCCATCAAATTCTTAGAGAAAGTAAGAGTATTTACACTAGCTGAATCCTTAGGAGGTGTAGAATCTTTAGCTAACCATCCCGCATTGATGACTCATGCTTCTATCCCTGCTGAAAAACGTACTGAACTGGGCATTACCGATGACTTGGTTCGTTTAAGTGTTGGTATTGAAGATGCTGAGGACCTTATTGCAGATCTTGAAAAAGCTTTTTCTTAATATACAATACATTAAAATGGGAAGGATTTATTAATTCTTCTCATTTTATTATAGCCATAAACTAAACATGAAAAATACAAGAAAAGCCACTTTATCTGATCTTCCTCAACTTGTAGAATTATTTGATCAGTACAGAATATTTTATCACAAAGAATCAGATCTTCCTGCTGCAGAAAGCTTTCTAAAGGAAAGGATTGACAATAAAGATTCTGAGCTATTTGTTGCAGAGGAAAATGGCAAACTGACAGGTTTTGTACAGCTATATCCTATATTTTCATCCACAAGAATGCAGCGTTACTGGCTGCTCAATGATCTGTATGTCAATAAAGAGTACAGAGGAAAAGGCTATTCCAAAGAACTTATCGAAGAATCCAAAGCATTATGCCGGTCTTCAAAAGCATGTGGCATCTTACTGGAAACAGGGAAAAGCAACGACATCGGAAATCAGCTCTATCCGTCCTGCGGCTTCGAGCTTTATGACTCGGTGAATTTCTATGAGTGGAGCAATTCATAAATAATGGGCAATACGTAATAGTTATGAAGTATTTTTTGTAAAATGTATAATGTAAAATGTATTCATGATTATCTCAGCAACCGTATCCCGAACCTTACAACATATCTAATCTATAACATAAAAAATATGACTGATTTTCAGAAATACATTCAAAGATATTTAGATCAGATTCCGTCCGTAAACTGGCTGGAAGAATTAAAAATATCAGCAGAAAAAACAATAGGCATTTACGCTAATCTTACCGAAGAACAATCCCGATTCGCCTATGCTGAAGGAAAATGGACATTGAAAGGAGTTTTGCTGCATTTATCAGATACAGAAAGAGTTTTTCAATACAGAATGCTGGCTTTTGCAAGAGGGGATAAAAACAATCTCCCGGGATTTGATGAAAACGAATATGCTGATCAGTCTTTTGCAGATGAAAGAACTCTGGAATCTCTGCTGGAAGAATATAAGCTGATAAGAAAATCATCACAGATCATGCTGGAAACGCTTCACCCATCTGCTTTACATAAAACAGGCATAGCCAATGGTCATGAAATTTCTGTAGAAACAATCGGAAAACTGATCATAGGACACAATTATCATCACCTGACTATTATTGAGGAAAGATATTTATCTAAATTGGGATGGATGTAAGATAGCTCTGGCCAAAGCCCGTTTTCTATGTAAATAATCCATCCATTGACTTTGGCCAAAACTTAAATATTCATTCAGAATACAACATTATTTTACATTCTGATAGTTTGTCTACAATTCACAGATTCTCTACCTTTATCAACTGGTTTGAATTTTATAAAAAATGGAGCACATTATCGAAATATTGAAATCCGGCGGAACGATTCTTTACCCTACAGATACTATCTGGGGAATTGGTTGTGACGCTACGAATGTAGAAGCGGTCAATAAGATTTTTGACATCAAAAAACGGGAAAAGAACAAGTCCATGATCATTCTTGTGGAGTCTGAGAAAAGGCTGCAGGATCTGGTAGATGTTCCTGAAATGGCATGGGAAATCATTGACCTTAGTGAAAAGCCGGTAACCATTGTTTACGAAAACCCGAGAGGTTTACCCAAAGAACTTCTTGCTGAAGACGGCAGCATAGGAATCAGACTTGTGAAGAATGATTTTTGTAAAAAGCTGATCTCTAAACTGAACAGGCCTTTGGTTTCTACGTCTGCTAATTTCAGTGGTGAAAAAAGCCCGCTGAAGTTTTCTGATATCTCTCCGGAGATGGTAAGTCTTGTAGACTATGCTGTGGAAGAAGACAGAGAGAAAGTTTCAAAATATTCAGGTTCTTCAGTGATCAAAATATGGAGTGACAACAGGATAAAAGTTCTCAGGGAATAATAATTCTGAATCAATCTGTTTATTTTTTAGAGTCTTGTCAGTCCGTATCGGCAGGATTTCTTTTTTTAATTCTATCTTTGCAAACTCAACTCATAAAATAGATGTGCTATGAATCATCAAGATTTCGCTCAAATATGGGTAGACGCCTGGAACTCTCATGATTTAGGGGACATCCTCTCCCATTATTCTGAAGATATTGAGATCACAACTCCAATGATAGCTATGGCTGCAGGAGGTAAAGAAAGTTCTTTAAAAGGAAAAGAATCAGTACGTGAATATGGGCAAAAGGCGCTGGATAAATTTCCGGATCTTCACTTTGATCTGATCCATTCAACAGCTGGAGTAGATTCTGTGGCATTATTTTATAAGTCGATTATGGGTAAACATGCCGTTGAGGTCATGTTTTTTAATGAGGCAGGAAAAATTAGTAGAATGTATGCCCATTATGATTAATGAGCTGCATGGTAGAAATTGACACTATTATTAACGATGAAAATTAATCTTAACCAAAATAAGAATTTAAAACTTTTTAAAATAATTTCTGAAGCAGCAGAAAGGAATAAGCAGTCTGTTTATATTGTAGGCGGATATGTTCGTGATCTTCTGATGAAAAGAAAGGCTTCTACGGATATTGACTTTGTTACAGAACAAAGCGGCATTGAGCTTGCCCAGAATGTAGCACAGGATATCGATCCGAAATTAAAGGTTTCCGTATTCAAAACCTATGGAACGGCTATGATCAAGTATAAGGACCTTGAATTGGAATTTGTAGGAGCAAGAAAGGAAAGCTATACTGAAAACAGCAGAAAGCCGGAAGTAGAAGGTGGTACCCTGGAAGATGATCAAAAAAGAAGAGATTTTACCATTAATGCAATGGCGATCTCTTTGAATAAAGACAATTTCGGTGAACTTATCGATCCGTTCAACGGGATTGATGATCTTGAAAAAGGAATTTTACGGACTCCCCTTGAACCTGCACAAACCTATTCCGATGATCCGCTGAGGATGATGAGAGCAGTACGTTTTGCCTCCACTTTAAGCTTTACTATTGAAGAGAACTCTTTAAATGCAATCCAACAGGAAGCAGAAAGAATCAAAATCGTTTCTATGGAAAGGATCATGGTGGAATTCAATAAGATCATGATGTCTGCAAAGCCTTCCGTAGGATTACGATTGATGGAGCAAACCGGTCTTTTAAAACTGATCATTCCAGAGCTGATCGAACTGAAAGGTGTAGAAGAGGTAGAAGGACAGACTCACAAAGACAACTTTTACCATACTCTTGAAGTTGTAGACAATATTTCTGTAAATACAGATCATCTTTGGCTGCGCTGGGCAGCTCTGCTTCATGACATAGGTAAAGCACCCACGAAAAAATTTGTGGAAGGAACAGGCTGGACTTTTCATGGTCATGAATTCTTAGGTTCAAAAATGGTAAAATCTCTTTTCCAACGATTGAAACTACCATTGGGAAGCGATATGAAATATGTCCAGAAAATGGTGAAGCTTTCATCCCGTCCCATTGCTCTCATTACAGATGATGCCTCAGATTCTGCATTAAGAAGGTTATTGTTTGATGCCGGCGAAAACCTGGAAGACCTTTTCACGCTTTGTAAAGCTGATATTACTACCAAGAACTCTAAAAAGCAGGAGAAATTCAAAAAGAATTTTGAATATGTAGCTGTAAAGATCAAAGAAGTGGAAGAAAAGGACCAGGTAAGAAATTTTCAGCCGCCTATTACCGGTGAAGAGATTATGGAAATGTTCAATCTTAAACCGGGCCGTGAAATCGGTATTCTGAAAGAGAAAGTAAAGGAGGCGATCCTTGAAGGAGAGATTCCTAATGAAAAAGAAGAAGCAACCAGATTTGTGATTGCTGAAGCGGAAAAACTGGGATTAACCATCTGATTGATTATTCTATTGATGAAAACAAAGCCGGCCGGTTTCTAAGAAACCGACCGGAAAAAAACACAAATGATGAAAAAAAATAAAAAAAATTATAAGGTATACGCCGAAGCGTCATATTTAGTTTTTATAGAATCCATTTGTTCCGATTCCTGCAGTAAAGTTTCTCAATAAAGTACCGCTAGCTGCACTATAAACATTTACTTTACCATCTGTGGTATAGTTCGCATCAGCTGCAAAAATTCTACCGTCAATTACATCAAATCCATATACATTACCTACAGCTGTGACAACAGGAGCTGTGGGTACTGCTGTAGATCCTACAGCCATTGCATACACCTTATTGGTATCAGTAATGAAATAGAACTTGTCATTATCGGCTCTAAGTTTCTGAACTTTAGGTATTGCTGTCAAAGTTGTTGTTTCATAAGTTCCGTTTGCAGTATTGATCTTATAGATAAATGAATCGGTATCACCGGAAACCAATACATAAGCATTCCCTTTGTATGAAATAAGATCTTTAATGATTCCATCGTTTGGAAGGTTTACGGTTTGACTTACCACATTTGTGGATGGATTCACAATCGTTACAGTATATCCGGTTGGAATTGGGTTCCAGCTTGCATCATAACCTACACCATCGGTTTGTACTACAATACGACCACCTGCCTCAACTACTTTTTCCGCAGCATTTGTAAAGTCAATACTTTTTACAAAAGAGTTATCCGAAATATTATAAACATTAAGTTTTCTTTTAGAAGTATCAAAATTATTGTTAGTTACGTAATATTGATTTCCTGAAAAAGCAATATACCTTGCTCCATCCAAATTAGCAGTTACAGTAGTCTGTTTTTTAAATGTATAACGGTCTACAATGTCGATTTTATTGGGAACATTAGAAACCAAATAAGCACGATCTCCATGGAAGCCTATGCTTTGAAGCACTTTTCCTAAAGCTTCATTATTATTACTTATTCCATATATTTTATTAAATACGGTAGCAAGATCATTGCTTACAAAAGAAACTTCAGAAGTCGTAGTGGTAAATCCTCCTTCATTAGAAACGAGCACTCCGGAGTCGAACCTGGTCACTCCGTCAATACCTTCATAACTACTATCACTGCTACATGAAACATTGAAAAGTAACATGGAAGCAAACACAAGAGGTAAAATTTTTCTAATATTCATATGTAATTAATTTATTTTAAAAATTGATATTTAAGTTAAGACTATAATTTCGTTTAGGTAATGGATAGGAAAGCATGGTATAATAAGTTTCATTCAAAATATTATTTACTTTAAAGCCCATTGTATAATTTTTAAAAAATGTTACAGCGATTCCGGCATTCATCACAAAATATGAATTTAAGGCATATTCTTGAGTTTCATTAGAATCTGTATATGTTAATCCATTAAACATTCCCTGCACATATACTTTCACAAAATCATACTCATAATCTATATTTCCGGTAAATTTATGACGAGGGACATACATCAGCTGCTTTTGAATATCAAGATCTGTTGATTTTGTATAGGAATATCCCAGATTAGATTTAAGAATATGCTTTCCAGCTTTTTTTTCAAATTCCAGCTGGGACTCTAATCCATAGGCCTCTACTTTATTGGTGTTCGAAGCTCCATAATATCCGGCAGACGTTGGGAGCCATCGGATCATATCCCGAATATTCATGTAATAAGGAGTAACAGAAAGTTTGAAAACTCCCATTTTTAAAAGGTTTCTCAGCTCAAATTGATAAGAGGTTTCCGGTTTTAAATTCTTATTGCCTCCCTGGGCCCAATATAAGTCATTAAATGAAGGTGCTCTGAAATTTCTTGAAACATTTAATTCCAGATCATAACATGTTGCAGTGCTCCATTTTCCTGAAAAAGAAAATAAAACAGGAGAGCTGATATCTTCTACAAAATCTTTCTTGATTCCAGCTTCAAAACGCAAATCTTTTGTTGGAAAATAACGAAGCAACCCGGCAATAGATCCTGCTTTTCTACTAATGTTTCCAATTCCCGAACTACCTTCTCCATTTCCTTTATTAACCTGAAATTCACCGATAACATTGATATTCCATTTTGAACTCAGAAAATAATTGAAATCATTTTTCAGAATATAATTCTTTCCTGCCCCTCCGCTAGTCTCAGGACCATTAATATCGCCAAAATATTGAAAGTTCTCTTCCGTATAAGCAGCTTTGAATGAATTACTGAATCGTGCATTATTCCAATCCCAGGAAAGCAGACTTCGGATATTCTGGGTTTCATATTTTGTTTTATTCTCCAAATCTCCAAAATGAACAGGATAATGCTGTTTTCCATTAAAAAGCTCTGATATCCAGGAAACCTGATGATGCGGGGCAACTTTATAAGCAGTGGATATATTGATATTAGTATTATAATATTGGCCATTATCATTGGTATAGACCTTCCTATTATCCTCTTCAACCTTATAATCGTTTTTACTTATTGAATGGCTTCCCGAAACCTTAAAGCTAAGCTTATCATCACTATAAGACCCTCTGACAAAATTATTATATGTATCAAAGGAAGCTGCTTCCGAAAACAAAGCCCCATGAAAACCTTTGTTAAAATCAAGGGTATTATTCAAATGAATACTTCCTCCAACAGCACCACTACCATAGATCACACTTCCTCCACCTGCTTTTATTCCGATCTGATCATAGCCAAACACAGCAATATTGTTAACATCTCCCTGGCCTAAAAAACTGGAATTGATGTTTATTCCATTCCACACAAAAGCTGTTTGCTGAGCTGTGGTCCCTCTGAAAGAAGGAGAGGAAACAGCCCCTCTTCCATTTTCTTTAATATAAATCTGAGATTGGAATCTGAGAAGTTCGGACAAATTACCTGAATTTTTCTCAACGTCCTCTGTTGAGATGATTTTCACGGGATGAAAGAGCTTCACCCGGTTCATCTGGTTGTCAAAGATATAAATAGTATCAACGGCTTTCTCCTGAGCAAAAAGAAAACAGCTATAAGACGAAAAAAACAGTACTAAAGATCTTTTTATATCCATATTATTTTACTTTTCCTCCGAAAGCAATATATTTTTTTGATTATAATTCCGGCAGGTCTCCTGACTTTCGCTTTCTGCACCTTCCCGTTTTTATACAGTGGCTGCTTACAGAAACTTTTGTTGCGATCTACAGTTGCGGGGACAGTCCGGGAGTTTCACCCGATTCCCTTTTCATTCCAATATATTGGAAACCAAAATTTTTGCAAAGATAGTTTTTTATATGTATTGGGCAAAAAGTGAATGACCGATCAAGCACACACTGTTTAATTTGAATAATTTAAGAGCCCGTTTCAATTTTTAATTTCAATTGTACAGGTTCTCATTTTGAGCGAAACGAAGTGAAGTCGGAAAATTTCAAACAACCTATTTTCAAAAAAGAATCTTCATTCCACTTAGCTCCATTCAGAATAACAAAAGAACTTTTTATTAAAATTTACACAGGTCCTAAAATTAAAAAAGCTGCTTTCTTTATTGAAAGCAGCTTTAGTTATAGATAACAGATCTTGTTAAATTATTTTCCGATAACTTCAGTGATCGGATTTCCTACATTTCCGCTTGGGAACTGGATCTTTAATAATGAAGACACTGTAGGAGCAATATCAGTCATATGGTAAGCCTTATTGCTTTCTCCCTGCTTCACTCCCCAGCCCATAAAGATCAAAGGAATGTGTGAATCGTAAGAATTCCATACATTGTGCGTAGTTCCTTTTTTTGAATACGGAGGAAGCATAGAATCATGGGAGATCAGCTGGATATCACCGCTTCTCTGTCTGTTGATCCCGTTGATGATCCTTTGCCTGATCGGTTCCGGAATGTTTGATTCCTGAACCTTATCCACAGAAACGGCATATAGAACAGTAGGATCTTTTTCCAGTTCTTTCACAAGAAAATTTCTTACATCATCTAATTCCAGCTTACTGTCTGTCAATACTTTTCTGTCAAAATAAATCTGATAATTATCAATAGCATTGATCAGTTTATCTGCCCCGAATTTATCTTTCAGCTTTTGGTTAAGATTCTTTTCTGCCCCCTCTCCAAAGATGCCTGTCGGGATTTTATGCTCTTTAAGGAATCCAACAGAATGTGCTCCACCATGGTCAGCAGAAAGGAAAACAGTATACTCTCCCTTTCCTACCTTTGAATCCAGATATTTGAAGAACTCTGCCAGATCCTGGTCTAGTCTGATGTAAACATCTTCTACCTCAATAGAATTAGGCCCGAATTTATGTCCGGCATAATCAGTAGAAGCTAAATTAATTGCTAAGAAGTCCGTGATATTATCTCCACCCAGTTTTTCGCCTTCTACAGAAGCTTCTGCCAGCTTCAGCGTCAGCGTATTTCCGAAAGGTGTATAACGGATGTTATCTTTTTTCGTCTGATAATCCTGAGCCAGATTGTTGTAAGGGAATGTAGGGGTTTTTGCGCTTCCCAGCAATCCTTCCCAGGAAGAGTTATCCGGTGAGCTTTCCGTATACTGATTGATCGGAAGTAATGTATTCCAGCCATTAGCCACTAATTTTTCCGGTAAATTCTGAGCGTTGAAAGATTTTAGCCATTGTGGAAGATCATTCATATACCATGTGCTTGTAATGAAATTCCCGGTACTGTCATCAAACCAGAAAGCTCCGTTTGGAGTGTGTCCTGCGGGAAGAATCGAAGCACGGTCTTTCAGAGAGACACCAATAACCTTTCCCTGAAAGTTGGTAGCCAGCTTTAGTTCATCGGTAACCGTTGTAGACCAAAGGTTTTTCGGAGAGTGACTTCCTATTTTGACGTCCGTTGTTCCTACCGGCTGAACGCTTTCATCTGCTGTACAGTATACGCCTTTGCCCGTTTCCTTGTCTGTCCAGTCATTACCTGCAATTCCGTGGATAGCAGGTACAGATCCCGTATAGATGCATGTATGCCCCAAAGCTGTAATGGTAGGAACATAAGGAATATGTACATTATTTAAAGAATATCCTGTGTTCAAAAGTCTTTTGAAACCGTCATTTCCATATTTACCATAAAAACGGTATAGATAATCCCAACGCATCTGGTCTACTACCAGGCCTACGACTAATTTGGGTCTTTCCAGTTGGGTATTTTTGTTCTTCTGCGCATTGATTGTAACTACGGACAAAAAAGTAGCTGCCGCAATTGAAATATTCCTAAGCATCCAAGTAAATTTTTATTGACCACAAATTTAAGCGTTTTGAAAGTTTTGGAATGTGAAATTTTATTTAATTTTGGTTATTATGCAATTCATCAATCAAATCTGTTATGATTTTATGGGTATACTGGTATGTTAAATTTCCTGCGCATTTATATCATTTCAGATTTTTTAATTTTTTTAAAGGATATGGAAGGCATGCCGGTAATCCTGCTGAACTGACTGCAAAAGTTCAGGTTAACAACCTGGAAATTCAATAAAAACCAAACAACAATATTGTGGAAATAAAAAAACTAGAGAAACTAAGTTTCAATCCCAGCTTAAACTGGGGACACAACGGCTATTCAACAGATATAATATATTCACTCTCCTCCATCGAATTTTCAGGTTCTTTTGAATTTTTATTAAAAGAAAAATCTTTATCCTACACCAAGATCTGGGAAACCGACTCAGATGAACTTGAAGAGCTCAATATGATCATTGAAAATGGAAATTCATTTGGAGCTTTTGATAATAATGAACTCATAGGCTGGATCATCTGCGAACAAAGAACCTGGAACAACAGCTTCTACATCGAAAACATTCTGGTTGACGAAAAGTACAGAAGACAGGGAACCGGCATTATGCTGATAAAAAATGCCATTAAAGAAGCCCGCAGACTGGGCTGCAGAGTGATTGAACTTGAAACACAAAATACCAATTACCCTGCAATACAGTTTTACAGAAGAATGGGATTCAATATTACCGGATTCAACACCAGATTATATGACAATGCTGAAGAAATAGCCCTTTTCATGACTTTAGACCTGGAATAACCGTATGATAAGAAGTATACTTATTTTTTTGCTTGTCTATACATCCTTGTTTTCCCAAAACGGTAAAGCCATAATGGAAATCAATTATGAAACTAAAATCATTTCAGATAGTCTGAACCGTCAGAATTTCCATCAATACGAAATGACCTTGCTCTGCAATACAACTGAATCTATTTATTTTAACGAGGAAGCAAAAGATTACTATTATACATTGTCCGGCAAAAAAGAAAATAACAGTTCTGCCATTATTGGAACCACTCTAGGGGCAATTCCCAGGTATCCCAAAACGGAATACAGTATTTATCAGTCAGACAAGAAGACTATAGCCTTCCTTGCAGTTGGGAAATACATTTTCAGTTTTGAAGAACCCGAACTGAAATGGGAAATCCTTACTGAAACTAAAAAAATACAGGGGTTTACCTGTAGGCTGGCCCAAACAACCACTGATACCGGAGATACTTTTTTCGCCTGGTACGCTGAAGATCTCCCCATCCCCGATGGTCCTTTCCGTTTTAAAGGGCTTTCAGGTATCATATTGGAAGTTTATAATAAGAGCAGAACAATTGAGATCTCTGCTGTTACTGTTAAAAAAAATGACGGGATTATAGCTCCTATCCCTTATTTATCTACTATAAAGGCCAAAACCAAAAAACAATATCTGGACGCAAGAAGAAACTACATCGATAATCCGGCCCAATATAATGGAAATATTAGAATATTTGATGCCACCGGAAAAGAAATAACCTATAAAACAAAAGACAGACTTAAAAAGATAAATGTCTTTCTCGATTAGCCCCTTATCAAAAAAAATTTTAACTATTAAATCCCTTGCAAGTGTATTATTTTTTCTATACATTAGTAATCAACAAATTAAAACATTAATTACTATGAAAAACTTAAAGAAATTAAGAAGAAGCCAGCTTGTATTAATAAGCGGAGGTGACACTCCTTATGCACTATGTGATATTGATGGTAATTGTCCTCCAACGATTGGTTCATACTATTGCAGTAACGGTACCTGTTACAGAGTTTCCGGCGGCGGTGGCAGCGGTACCCCTTGCCATGAACCAACACGTCTTTGCCAGGAATGGGAAACAGGATGTGGATGTGTTTATATATAGAATATAGATTGTTAGATAAATTTGGAGCGGTTTTTACCGCTCTTTTTATTTTATTGATGCTCTAAAAGTATTGTCTTATCCCCCATCCTATTACCATTTATAACAATTTCATTAATTTCGCAATAAACATGGATGCTATCTCATCACCTTTTATCAAAGATAGCACGATCCAAATTCCTGAAAATAAATATGAAAAGCCTTCTTCTGTACATTCGATCACTTGTTACATTTTCCGAGGAAAGCTGGGACCTGCTCCAACCTGCCTTATCAGAAAAAGTTTATAAGAAGAAAGAACTGATGTTGCAGGAAGGTGAGATATGCAATGCTCTGTTTTACCTCCATAAAGGATTCTGCAAAAGCTATTATGAAATAGAGGGCATAGAAAAAAATACCGGTTTTTATTTTGAAAATGAAATAGCGACCAACATCATCAGTTTTGGGAACGCACAAAAGTCTGAATTCAATATAGCTGCCTGTGAAGAAGTATATGCAATCATTTTCAATAAGGATAAATTATTCGAAATAGCCGGAAAAGTTCCGGAGATTGAAGCACTGGGACGTCACTGTATCCGCCGATTCGCTTCAAAACAGGAGGAGTTTTCCCATCTTTTCAAGTTATATTCCGCACAGGAAAGACTGGAATACCTTGAACACAAATATCCTGAAATGATGCAACGTGTTTCCTTATCTCAACTGGCTTCATTTCTCGGAGTGGCAAGAGAAACATTAAGCAGGATCAGAAAAAGAAGAATTTTTCATCAATGACAATTCTTCTCCAACACCCGAACTACTATAAAACACGATCAAAATAAAATGAAAACATTAATCTGGAAGGGAATCTTTTATCAATCCCTTGAATATTTCAATATCAAAAAAACGGATAAGAACTATATCGTAGAATCAAAAATTATTGGCTGTCACCAGGATAAAATGTATGCTGTAAATTATAATCTTATTATTGATCAGAACTGGACTGTTCTGGAATTTTCAATTGAATCCGAAATCAACGCTGTCAGAAAACAGCTGAAAGGAAAAAAACAGCAGGATAAATGGGAAATCAACGGTGTTATACATCCTGATTTTAATGATTTTAAATATATCGATATTTCTTTGACACCATTCACCAACACATTGCCAATAAACCATTTAAAACTGCCAGAAAATAGTTCTAAACAAATCAACGTTATTTATATTGATGTTTTAAATCATCAAATTAAACCAGCTCCCCAACAGTATACACGTACAGCTGCTGACAGATACCTTTATGAAAATATTCAGACCGATTTTAAAGCTGATATCTCAGTAGATGAAAATGGATTGGTGATCACTTACCCGAAACTGTTCGAAAAAATCGCCGAACTATAGCAGGATATTTCAAAGCTCCTTTCCTATTCTTCAATTTTTAGTTTTTTATTTTTCAATACAGCCCAGCAAAATGAATATAAATGAGATCAAAGATAAAATAGAACGGCCCGCAACAGAGTTTTTTACCGGTGGATTCAGGCCACAAAACACGTTGGAAGAATCATGGATCGGACGTGTCTTTGCCTATGCAGAAGATGAAGAGATTCCTTTAGATCAAAACGACAACCAGATGATGCCGTTGTTACAGCTTTATCTTCCCAATCAGCCATTTGTACCGGAACAGATCAAAGACAAGAAATTAATTACCGTATTCATATCATATGATTTCCCGGAACCCTTTGAAAAAATGGGACCCAACTGGATGATCAGAGAATATGATAATATTGAAGATATTATCATTAAAGATCTGAAAAGTTCAACATCTTATTTAAAGCCATTTCCATTAAGCTCTCAGTTGGTTCCTAAAGATGCCCCTCTGTGGGATGGCGGAGGCATTGAAGATATCGATTATCGTTTGATTTCCGAAATTGTTCAACTTGAAAGAGAGGGACTTTTCGATAGTTATTTCGAAATTATTAATCACAGCTATCGTACTAAACTGGGGGGTTACCCATCCTTTTGCCAACCCGGTATCGGATTCAAAGACGGCTTCGGAAAAGGTTTTGAGTTTGTTTTCCAGATTTCATCAGATGAAAAGGCCTATTTGAATGTAATAGACAGTGGCAGTTTCATGTTTGCTAAAAATACTGGGACCGGGGAATGGAGCTTGTATTATGATTTTTATTAAATGCTGTTGATCAGAAGACCGTCTCTGTAAATTTTAAAGTAAAAGCTATCAATAAGATTAAGTAAAAATATTCAAGAGACTTTCCACTCTCCAAAGTTTGCACTTCGGAACATACAAACAAAACAGACTGCTTCATAGAAACAGTCTGTTTTGTATATTTAAATCCCAGCGTAAAGCTGGTCAGTAAGTAATTAGAATTTCAAATCTCCATTCACCTCTCTCACCGCATTGGCAGCTTCAGCGAATTTCAATTGCTCTTCAGCAGTAAGCGTTACGTTTACAATTTTCTCTACTCCGTTTGCTCCGATGATAGCCGGAACTCCTAAGCAGATATCGTTTTGGCCGTACTCACCTTCAAGCATTAAAGAACAAGGGATCATTTTCTTTTGATCACATGCAATCGCCTGAACCATTACAGAAACAGCTGCACCTGGTGCATACCACGCAGAAGTTCCTAATAATTTAGTAAGTGTAGCTCCACCTACTTTAGTTTCTTCAATGACATATTTTTGTTGCTCGTCACTCAGGAATTCAGTTACAGGAACACCGTTTCTTGTAGCTTTGCTCAATAACGGAAGCATACCGGTATCACTGTGTGCAGCGATTACCATTCCGTCAACATCAGAAATCGGAGCTTCTAAAGCTTCAGCCAATCTATATTTGAATCTTGCAGAGTCTAACGCACCACCCATTCCAATGATCTTGTGCTTAGGAAGGCCTGAAGTTTTGTGTACTAAATAAGCCATAGTATCCATTGGGTTAGACACTACGATGATGATTACTTCCGGAGAATGTTTTACTAAGTTTTCAGTAACTTCTTTTACGATACCGGCATTGATACCGATTAGTTCTTCTCTTGTCATTCCAGGTTTTCTTGGAATTCCTGAAGTGATCACTGCTACATGAGAACCTGCAGTTTTGCTGTAATCTCCTGTTGTTCCGGTAATTTTTGTATCAAATCCGTTAAGAGACGCAGTTTGCATCAAATCCATTGCTTTACCTTCAGCAAACCCTTCTTTAATGTCTACCAAAACTACTTCTGAACAGAAGTTCTTCATTGCGATGTATTCTGCACAGCTTGCTCCTACAGCGCCTGCACCTACTACAGTTACTTTCATATTGTTACTTTTTAAATTATTTTTTGTTAGTTAAGTTTAAATTTGAAACTCCCCAAATTTAATAATTCCTGAAAAAATGCGCAATTTTTCAGGAATTTAATTAGAATTAAAATAAATTAATTGACGTTCAGTAAAAACGTGTACAGTTTTTTTGCTCCGGAAAGCACTTCGTTGTAGTTTTCTTCAGCCACTTCAGTATCCAGAACTTCCTTGAAAGTCTTCCACATCGGTCCTGTATTCTCCTGGTAGCATCCGAAGAAGTTGAAGGTAACCTCATCAAACCCTTCCGTTTTTGAAAGCTGTTTGGCAATAACATTACCACCAAGGGTAGAACCCTCGATCACATACATTGCTCCCAAAGCCTCATGCTCGTTGTCAAATTCAAGATTATGAGAGACAGTTTCGCTTTCCAGCGAAAGACTGTTCAGATCTTTTTCAATAAGGGAAAGCTTTTTTCTTGCATCAAGCTGAAGCTTTTCCGCATATTTATCAGAAAGGCTGCTGAATATTTTATCTTCACTGTGAAGGAGCATCAGATAATTGGTATGGATGATCTTTTTATAATCTTCTAAAGTGAAAGTTTTATTGAAAATCTTTTCAGAATTAAAGAGCTTTTCTGCTGCATCGTGATAATCTGCTGTGTTTTGCTTAATATATTCGGATACCATAAATAACGTTTTAAAAGTTTCTCAAATGTAAGGCTTTTTGAACGTTAAAATGAAAGAAGTCCCCTCTTTATTGCTCTCATAATCCACATTTCCCCCTATTCTTTTCATGATACGGTGTACAATGGACAGCCCTACTCCATTTCCTTTGAATTTCTTCGCATTGTCCATCCGGTTGAAGATCTTAAACATCTTATGCTTCTCCTCTTCAGGAATACCGATCCCATTGTCAGAAATACGGTAAATAATGGTCTGACCGTCTTCCGTACCTTCAATTTCCACTTTCGGCTGATCTTTATGAGAAGAATATTTCACCGCATTGTTGATGATATTGAGAAATACCTGATGAAGCATGGTTTTATCAGCCAGCACATCCGGACATTCTTTAATAATGATCTCACTGGTCGGACTGCCATAGGTTATTTTCGCATTTTCAGAAATTTTCTGAATGGTATGGATTGTTTTCAGGCTTTCAAGCTGTACTTCGCTATGCTTGGCACGGCTGAGCTGTAATACATCATGCATCATTTCAGCCATGTTATCGATCTCCTCGATAATTGCATTGATCTTACTTTTACTCTTTTCAGAATCATTGGTAAGATTGTTCAAAAGCATCTGTGCATTAAGCTTCATTACAGTCAAAGGAGTTCCCAGGTCATGGGAGATCGTGTATGAAAAACTGTCAAGCTCTTCATTGACTTTTTTAAGCTCATCATTAAGCCTTTTGATCGCATTATAGTTTTTATGGGAAGTCTCTAAAATCAGATCTCTTACAGCCTGCACAGCACTGATATTTCTGGAATTCCATCTTTTAGAATGTCCTTTAATGTTCTCTGTGAAGATCCGGAAGGAAGTTCTTGGTGATATCATCTGTCTTTCCTCTCCGTTTTGAGAGAACACCCCAACCTTTTTTTCCGGATTTCCTGCCCAGTTGATATGTTCGTCAAACTCTTTTCTGAACCAGATCAGCATTTCATTTTTATCCCTTTCAATAAAATATATAATAACTCCGGCGGCATTTTCAGACAGTTCCAGGAGTTCTCCATAATCCTTCAGAAAGCTTCTGCTAACGTAGATGCTATCTGTCGTATTGTCAAGTGCCCATTGTGAAATTCTGACAATAGTTTCATGGTCAGGAGTGCTTCCTGCTATTATGATATTTTCATCTGAAACAATGGCAAAACCGTCTGCTTCAGGTAAATTTTTAATCTCTGTTTTACTTTCGATAAGAGAATCAAGCAAATGATTATGTCTTAAGAATTTTGTTTTAAGTTGAGATAACTTATCACTCAGCTCCAAACGGTAATTCAGCTCACTTTTGGATTTGAATGATGAATAGGCATTGGCTGCCAGAGCGGTGAAAATTCCGGCCTGCACCCTGTCTTCAAGATCGATGTGTTTCGGTTCTTTATTCTGACAGGTTACCAATCCCCAGAGATGATCATCAATGATAATCGATACGCTGAAGCTGGAAGCAACGCCTAAATTTTTAAGATACTGACCATGAACGGGAGACATGCCTCTCGATGCTGAAAAAGTAAGATCGATACTTTCCTTCGTTTTACTTAAGATCGGAACTGTTTCTGAATACACATTACTGAAAATTCTTTTCCTTTTTTTAAGATAAAGTTCTCTTGCCTGCATAGGAATATCAGATTCAGGATAATGAAGGCCCAGAAAACTTTCCATAGGTTCGTTTTTCTTTTCAGCAATAACCTTTCCGGAACCGTCCATCATAAACTTATACACCATCATCCTGTCATAGTTCACCACCTTCGAAAGTGTTTCTAAAAGATGGTTCCACAGTTCCTGCTCATCATCGATGATATAAAAATTATCATACTTATTGGAGATCCGTTTATCAGGATTGATCACGACTTCTTCAAATTCCAGAAAAATATAAGATCCGCTTCGGTAAACGGAAAAATGATATTCTTTATCATTAATGAAGATCTTATCAAAATAGGTTTCATTCAGACGTCTGGTAAACCTGTCCAATGACGTATAAATCTCTGAGTCGATAATGCTCCGGAAGCTTTCTGTAAAGTCAGTAAGCTCCCTTCCGAACAGTTCTTCTGAACTCTCGATCTTGAATATATCCGAAATATTCCTGCTGAAAAAAGTAATGGTACGGGATTCCGCATCAATGCCAATCAAATAACCAAAACTTTGTATAGAGCCCGGAATATGGATGGGTTCTTCATGGCATTCTATAAAATTCATATATCTCTTCAGTCTATCAATCAAATATAGCACTTTTTTTGAACAGCTTTCTATTTTGTGGTACGTAATTTTAAAACTATTACTCATCCGTGTATACTATTGATTTTACGGTTTTTGCCAATCAAAACACTTTAAAGCATTCTCCATTTTTATCTGTTTTTAATGCGATATTTCTAAAATATACAAAAAATCCTCCAATAATCAAATATTTCATCGTTTAACTATGATTCATAACATGAATTACATATTATTAATCTTAATAATTATGTTATTTAAACAAAAATCTCTAAATTTATATCACAAAACAATGAATACGAAGAAAAATACATTGAATTATTCACAATAAATTCAATATAAATTTAAAATTCAAATAATACTATTATGAAAAAGTTCCCATTAATTTTATTTTCTTTAGTCCTTTCCATAGGATTATGGAATCCATCAGAAGCGTGTACAAGAGTGGTTTATAAAGGTCCTCAGAACACCGTTCTTACAGCCCGTTCTATGGACTGGCGTGATGAGATCCCGGCCAATCTCTGGGTATTCCCGAAAGGTATAGACCGCAACGGGCAAACCGGTCCTAAATCTGTAAAATGGACCTCCAAATACGGAAGCATCATCAGCTCTTCCTGGGACATCGCTTCAGCAGATGGAATGAATGAAAAAGGACTGGTTGCCAATTTATTATGGTTAGGTGAATCCCAGTACCCAAAATTCGACGGAAAGGGAAGTAAAAAGGGGCTTGCCATCTCGCTATGGGCACAGTATTATCTCGATAATTTTGCCACAGTGAAAGAAGCCGTGGAATTTTCAAGAAAGGAACCTTTCGTTATTGTAAGTGATTATATTCCGGGAACAGAAAGATTTACGACGATCCACCTTTCCATTTCAGACGCTTCAGGAGACAATGCCGTATTTGAATACATCAACGGAAAACTGGTAATCCATCATGATCCGTCTTACACAGTCATGACCAATTCTCCTGTTTTTGAGGAGCAGCTTGCTCTCAACAACTACTGGAAAGGTATTCCGGGAACGGTAATGCTTCCGGGTACCAACCGTGCGGCAGACCGTTTTGTAAGAGCATCTTACTACATCAATGCTATTCCGCAGACCGCTGACACCCGTACAGCCGTAGCCAGTGTTTTCAGTGTGATCAGAAACTGCTCAGTGCCTTATGGCATCACCTCAGCAACAGAGCCTAATATTTCTTCCACAAGATGGCGTTCCGTTTCCGATCAGAAGAATCTGGTGTATTATTTTGAGACCGTTTTCACGCCGAATACATTCTGGGTAGACCTTAAAGATTTTGATCTGAGCCCAAAAGGAAAAGTCATGAAGCTGGACCTGGGTAACTATCAGACTTATAGTGGTAAATCCAATACGGATTTTAAAGAATCTGCACCATTCAAGTTCTTAGGATTAAACTAAAATATCAGCTGCAAAAATTATAAAGTCAAACATGTAAGGTATTGTTAAGAACCTGTCTGAACGTATCAATACGGATCAGCTTGTGAAAACTCGAAGTATGAGTCAAAAAAAGACAAACTTTTGTCATGCTGTGCCCGACAAAGAGTCTTTACTATATACCATTTCGTTCAGAATAACACTTCAGATTCAGTCTATGGCAAATCGAAGTCTAACGGAACAGTTTAAAACAGTTTCTTAACAAAAGTAATTGTCTTACAAACTTTTGCCGCAAAATAAAAAAACAAAAAAGATATGGCCTTTTTTTCACTCAAAAAGAAAAGCCTGATCCTCTGTATGCTCGCCTGCGGGTTATCAGCGACTGCACAGATCCAGGATTCTCTAAAAACCCAACCTCCCCAGCAGGAAGAAGACAATGTAAAATATCCGCAGCTACAGATCAAAGGCCTTTTCCAGGCCCGTTATCTGATGGGCATGAGTAAGGATGTTGACGTGAACGGACTTCATCACGCTGACGGTTCAGGAACAAGCAATAATTTCATGCTCAAATACATGAGGGTCCAGGTACGGGCACAGATCAGCAAACGCACGGAAGTCGTTGCTCTGGCAAATCTTGCCGATTTTAAAAATGATCCTAAAAGCAGAGTCCTTGAAAATGCTTATCTGAAATATACATTCGGTCCCAAGATGGCATTGACCGTAGGACAGTTCAGACCATGGTTTGGTATCGAAGAAACTTATCCTATTGATATCATCAAATCATTAGACTGGTCCAACCAATACTCTGAATTCGGAAAGCTGGGCTGGACGAGTTTCCAGATCGGAATGTCTGCAACGGGGCAGCTTCAACTGGGAAAGATACCTTTTCAGTATGCAGTTTCCGTAGTGAATGGAAACGGAAAAAACCAGATCAATGACAATGACAACGGTAAACAGTATTCTACCCGCCTTGTTTTCGGGTTATCTCAGAAGTACAGCTTCAATGTCGGTTTAAACGGAGGTATCGGGGAAGTATTCAGCAAAAAAGTATACGCAGTAGGTGTTGATATGAGCTCATTGATCAAATTTGATCCAAGATGGAGCCTTGATATGCAACTGGAAGCCAAACAGGCGACCAACCACGTTTTATACAACTCCATTGCTCCTGAGCTACGACCGGATAATCCAGATCAGTATTTAATTCGTGGTGCTTATTTTCTTCCCAATCTGAGATATGAGATCCATCATAAAAATCTTAGCGCCTTCGAATTATCATGCCGTTACGAATACCTTGATACCAATTTCAGAATGGCTTCAAACCCCAGACAAACGATCACTCCGATGTTCGGTTTAGAATTCCTGAAAAACTACGGGGCAAGAATTCAGCTGGGAGTACAGTTTGACCGTTACAAGCACCAGGTGGAAAACACTTCACAATACAACAACAATCTATTCATTGTTCAGGTACAGAGTAGATTTTAACCCTTAAATCGTTCATATCATGAAAGAAATTAATATTAAAAACGTTGCGATCACATTTGCCGTAGCGTTGGTCATATGGTTTATTCCTGTACCCGAAGGTGTTACCCAGGATGCCTGGCACCTGTTTGCCATTTTTGCGGCAACTATTTTAGGGATTATCTTAAAGGCTGCGCCAATGGGCACAATGTGTATGATGGCCATTGCTTTTACCGCCCTTACACAGGTCGTTGCCCCCGGGGATGCGGGAAAATCAATTACAAAAGCACTTTCAGGCTTTGGAGATAAAGTGATCTGGCTGATCGGGATCTCATTCTTCATTGCCAGAGGATTTATCAAAACAGGTCTTGGAAACCGCATCGCATTTTTGTTCATCAGGGTTTTCGGTAAAAGCTCATTAGGATTAGCGTATGGATTAGGACTTGCCGATGTGTGTCTTGCGCCGGCTATCCCCAGTAATACGGCGAGAGGGGGAGGAATCATCTACCCTATCATGAAATCTATGGCCATCAGCTTTGATTCCGTTCCTGAAAAACCGGAAACTCACAGAAAACTGGGTTCATTCTTAACATTGAACAGCTATTATATGAACCTCATCGCTTCATCCATGTTCCTTACCGGAACTGCGAGTAACCCGATGTGTCAGAAATTTGCAGCCAACCTTGGAATTGACATCACCTGGATGTCCTGGGCTGCTGCTGGTTTTTTACCAGGTGCCGTAGCATTCTTTGTTGTTCCTTTGGTACTTTACAAATTATATCCGCCTGAATTGAAAAAAACAGGTGATGCCCCAAAAATGGCTGCCCAGAAATTGAAAGAAATGGGACCTATTTCCAGAAATGAGTGGCTGATGCTATTGGCATTCTTCATTCTGTTAGGTCTTTGGATATTCGGTGGAGCGCTTTCTATTGATGCTACTACAACGGCATTTATTGGTTTAACCTTATTGTTATTGACCTCAGTATTGACCTGGGAAGATGTAAAAGGTGAAAAAGGAGCCTGGGATACCATTGTTTGGTTCGCGGTTTTGGTCATGATGGCAAGCTCTTTGAATGAATTAGGCTTCATTGGCTGGTTCAGTGATCTCATCAAAGTAAAGATCGGAGGTCTGAGCTGGCAGATTGCATTCCCTGTGATCATTGTCGTTTACTTTTTCAGCCACTACATTTTTGCAAGTGCTACAGCCCACGTGGCAGCCATGTATGCCGCATTGTTGGGAGTAGGTGTTTCTTTGGGAATCCCACCCATGTTACTGGCGATGATGCTTGGTTTCTTAGGTTCAATCTATGGAGTTCTTACCCATTACGGACACGGTCCTGCCCCGGTATTCTTCGGAAGCGGATATGTAGATCTGAAAGCCTGGTGGCTCAGAGGTCTTGAAATAGGAATCGTTCTGCTGATCATCTACATGGTTGTGGGTGGATTATGGATGAAAGTCTTAGGATATTATTAATTATTAAATCAAATATATGTTATCAACATTGTCAAGAAAAATGCTGATGTGCCTTACAGGACTCTTTTTGGGATTCTTCCTGTTGATTCATTTTCTCGGAAATCTTCAGCTTTTTCTTCCACAGGAGCAGGCTCACCTGCAGTTCAATGCCTATTCGCATTTTTTATCAGGAAACATCATCATCAAAATAGTCTCTTATGTTTTGTATGCCAGTATCATCCTGCATGCTTTGGACGGGCTGATCATTACATTAAAAAATAAAAGATCAGGCGGCGGCTACCAGTCTGACAGACGTGGAAGAGCCAGCAAATGGTCTTCCAGAAATATGGGACTCCTGGGAACATTCATTCTGATCTTTCTGGTGATCCATTTCCAGAACTTCTGGTATATCTACAAATTCGGGAATCCTCCTCTGGATGACAATGGTAATAAAGATCTGTATATTCTGGTCGTTACAGTATTTAAAGAGTGGTGGTATGTCCTTATTTACGTATTGTCAATGATCGCTTTATGCTATCACCTGATCCACGGAATACACAGCGCCGTAAGAACCCTGGGATTGTATCATCCCAAATTTGTAAAATGGTTCAAAACTGCCGGAATCACCTACTCGGTTATTATCTGTTCAGGCTTTGCACTGATGCCGGTGTATGTCTTCTTTACTTATCATTAAACAGAAAGATCATGATTTTAGATTCAAAAATACCACAAGGCCCATTGGAACATAAATGGGAAAATTATAAAAAGAAAGCCAAACTCGTCAACCCGGCCAACCGTAAAAAACTGGACGTAATCGTTGTGGGAACCGGTCTTGCAGGAAGCTCTATTGCCGCATCTTTGGGGGAAATGGGATATAATGTAAAAGCATTCTGTTTTCAGGACAGCCCCAGAAGAGCCCACTCCGTGGCTGCACAGGGAGGCGTAAATGCTGCTAAAAATTATAAAAATGATGGTGACAGCGTTTACAGAATGTTTGCAGACACTCTGAAAGGTGGCGACTTCAGAGCTCGTGAAGCCAATGTATACCGCATGGCAGAATGTTCCCTGAACCTCATCGATCAGGCTGTCGCACAGGGAGTACCGTTCGGACGTGAATATGGCGGCTATCTCAACAACCGTTCATTCGGGGGTGTCCAGGTGAGCCGAACCTTCTATGCAAGAGGACAGACCGGGCAGCAATTACTTCTGGGAGCTTATCAGGCGCTAATGAGACAGGTTGGAAAAGGTTCTGTACAGCTGTTTTCAAGACATGAAATGCTTGATCTTGTTACCATTGACGGCAAAGCCAGAGGAATTATCGTAAGGAATTTAGACACAGGAGAAATTGAAAGACATTCAGCCCATGCCGTAGTATTGGCAACAGGAGGTTACGGAAAGATCTATTATTTATCAACATTAGCGATGGGATGTAATGGTTCCGCCATCTGGAGAGCCCATAAAAAAGGAGCTTTAATGGCTTCTCCAAGCTGGATCCAGGTGCATCCTACTTCCCTCCCGCAATCCGGTGACTATCAGTCAAAACTTACCCTAATGTCTGAGTCGTTACGTAACGACGGGCGAATCTGGGTTCCATTGAAAAAAGATGAAAACAGACTCCCTAACGATATCCCTGAAAATGAAAGGGATTATTACCTGGAAAGAAGATATCCGGCTTTCGGAAACCTGGCTCCAAGAGATATTTCTTCCCGTGCCGCAAAAGAAAGAATTGATGCCGGTTTTGGAATCGGGCCGTTAAAAAACGCGGTATATCTCGATTTTTCTAAAGCGATCAAAGAGCAGGGAAAAGATAAGATCCGGGAAAAATATGGAAACCTGTTCGACATGTATCTTAAGATCACAGGATATGACGCGTATAAAGAACCCATGATGATTTCCCCATCTGCTCATTTTTCAATGGGCGGGCTTTGGGTAGATTATGAGCTTATGACCACTATTCCCGGATTGTTTGCCTTAGGTGAAGCCAATTTTGCGGATCATGGGGCCAACAGATTGGGAGCCAATTCGCTTCTACAGGCTTCTGTAGACGGATACTTTATTGCTCCCTACACCATTGCCAATTATCTGGCAGACCAAATTCACACCGGAAAAATTTCAGTGGATGCTCCGGAATTTGAGCAGGCAGAAAATACAGTTAAAAACCAGATCCACAATTTGATCAATATCAAAGGAACCCAAACAGTAGATCATTTCCATAAAACATTGGGAAAGTTGCTTTACGATTACTGTGGCCTGGCCAGAAATGAAGAAGGATTAAAACATGCCATTCAGGAGATCAGGAAGCTGAAACAGGAATTTTACAAAGAGGTAAGGGTTTCCGGGCAGGGTGATAAAATGAATTCCGAGCTGGAAAAAGCAGGCCGTGTTGCCGATTATTTCGAAATCGGGGAACTGATGTGCTATGATGCGCTAACCCGTAACGAATCCTGCGGTGCCCATTTCCGGGAAGAATTTCAAACTCCCGACGGGGAAGCCATGAGAAATGATGCGGAATATCAATTCATCTCCGCATGGGCCTGGACAGGTGAAAACGGCGAACCTGAACTGATCAGGGAGCCTTTAATCTTTGAAGAAATTCAGCCAACGGTAAGAAGCTACAAATAAAAAACAAAAATTATGGATTTACATCTTAAGATATGGAGACAGAAAGACAGAAAAAGTGAAGGAAAGCTGGTCAGCTACGACCTCAAAGGATTGAATCCTCACATGTCTTTCTTAGAAATGCTGGATACTTTGAATGAAAAACTGATCACTGAAGGCGATGAGCCCGTAGAGTTTGATCACGACTGCCGTGAAGGAATCTGCGGACAGTGCGGAATGATGATCAACGGAATTGCCCACGGTCCTTTAAAAAATACAACAACCTGCCAGTTACACCTGAGATCTTTCAAGGATGGAGAAACGATTCTGATAGAACCTTTCCGGGCAGAGGCTTTTCCTGTAAAAAAGGACTTAAAAGTAGACCGTTCCGCTTTTGACAGAATTATTTCTTCAGGAGGCTTTGTATCAGTCAATACAGGTCAGGCTCCTGATGCTACCGCCATTCCGGTTACCCATCAAATTGCCGAAGCAGCTTTTGATTCTGCTGCATGTATCGGGTGTGGCGCTTGTGTTGCCACCTGTAAAAACGGCAGTGCGGCCTTATTTACTTCAGCAAAGATCACCCACATGGTACTTCTTCCCCAGGGGAAAGAGGAACGAAGCAAACGTGTACTGGATATGGTCACTCAGATGGATGGTGAATTATTCGGGCATTGCTCCAATACGGAAGCCTGTGAAGTGGAATGTCCGCAGGGAATTTCCGTGCTGAATATTGCCAGAATGAACTTTGAGTATAACAGAGCGCTGTTTTTCCGGAAAAGGTAAAAGGGCGAAGAAGGCTGAGAAAGCAAAGGAGGCTGAGAATAAGAGAAGAGGAAGGTGAGAGAGAATAGGTAAATTTGCTTTTATAAATTTTTATAAATAAGGATGTAACTATATGGATAAAGAAAAACCGGGATATTCATAGCTCAGTGCTGGCGAATATCCCGGTTTTTCTTATTTTATGGATTAACTAATCTCGATTTAAACCTCTTTTTCAAAATATAGTCTGTAATACTTCCCTTTGTCGTCTTCTCCCATCTCGATCTTTTGCCTGTCACCATGAATGTAGATGTGGAAGTTTTTATCCAGCTTGATGATACTTTTGAAGTGTCTCTGGGTCTTTTTTACAGCAGCTTCACTGATCGGGAATTCTTCTGCGATATTCACCTGCATATCCTGTTCGTAATCTGTTTTAAAGTTTACGAAGCTTTCAATCACATGCTCATCTCCCAGTACTTCATTGGCAAATTCATCCAATTTAAACTCTTCTTTTTCTTTGAAGAAGTTGATCGATTTATTAAGGAAATCTGCCTGATCTGCTTTGGATACTTCAAATTCCTGCGGAAGCTGCTTCGTGATATAATCTTTGTACACCATCAGTGCTTCCTGGGTATGGAAATATTCATCATCACGCTGCTTTACTTTCAGGAAATCTTCAAACCAGTAGTACATATCACCGTTTTTGTTATTGTCAACCACGGAAAGAACATACCCCGTCTCCTTATTGTTGTTATAGATCAAAGCAGCCTTGTCGATTTTAGACAAACCGATTCCCTGGTCTTTTTCAATATCAAAAGTTTCTTCTGCAGGATTGATTTTCAGGAAAGATTCTCTCTTCTCGGTTTTAAAGATCCCGATCTTGTCCACTTTATCAGGGCGGTCGCTTTCTTCTTCAAACAATACGATAAATAATTCTCCTCCCTGAACTCTCGGGTTTTCCGCAGCTTCAAAAAGGTGTTTTGCAATATTTTCAGATTCCCAGAGGAATTTGGATTTATCCTCAAAAATTTCGGATACCGCACTGTAAACCGGGTTGTTTACCAGATAAGTATCACTGTAAAAATGGAAAGTCTCTTCTGATTTGAAAGAGCCTAAGAAGTAATTCTCAAGCAGCTCTGCCATTCCTTCCTCCAGCTTCAATTCCTCCTGGGAAAGCGTCAGCGATTCTCCGTTGATCTTATTTCCCACTCTGTGTACTATTATTTTTGAAAACATTTTCTGAATATTTGGACTGCAAAGATATTCATTCTATCCTTTACACGAAACTTAAAACTATTATTGATTCACCACTATCTAAATTGATTTCTATTAACCACAAAAGGTAAAAATGCTTTTATTATAAACACTTTAGAGTATTGATTTTGCTATTTAAACTGTGTTCAGGATAAGAAATGAAGGTAATGAGCTTAAAAGTGGACAAAATTTACATTGACGGAGATGCTGTCTTAAAAAAATGCTGTCGAGAATATTTTTACCTGCTCTCCTGACAATTGTACAGTATTTTACGGTACAGAATACATAAAAGTGATATTTAGTCAGCTTTCCCTCATTTTTCAGAAGATCTATTCGGGACAAATTTACAGTCACATATATAAAGGTTTTGTTACATTTTTTATCCGTTTCATTACAAAGTGTTTAAATTAAACAAAATTAAAAATAACTCACAATCAATAGATTACGAAAAATAAAAACAGAAAGATTTCAGATTAAAAAACATGAAAAACTACGATTATCAGATATAATCCGTAGATGTTATTCCCTCACATCGCTGTGACTGCAGAGGTATTTATTTTTACTGTCTGTTTTTAAATTTTGGTATACATTTCGCTGCAATAATAAGTGTTTGAAAAATCTTAATTATGATGAAAGTACAAATGCAAACTATTAATCAAAAAATAGCTGTTGAATACTTAAAATTTTTCTATCCGCCACTTCGCAATGAGATCACACAGTTATCTGTACAGGATAATTTCGCCGGGATCATGCAGGCTACAGTCAATTACCTGAAGAACCTGCTTCAGGAATCGAAGATTAACATCATTGCCCATCACATCAAGCTGATGGACTGGCTCTACAGAAACGGAAATTCCTACGTAAGAACCATGATCGAAAACCTTTTCGTAAGGTCATTCGAAAGCTTTAAAAAGCATGCCAAGATCCAGCACTGGAAACTTCTTTACCAATATATGCCTGTGAGCTTCCAGATCATTTATAATGAACAGCAGAAGCAGGACCAGATGTATTTTGGGAAATAAGTTAATAAGGCTTGGGAGGCAAAAGGGCTAAAAGGTAAAAAGGCAAATTCGCCTATTGCAAATTTGCCTCCTGATTCATTTTACTTCAGAGCAGTTTTATCCGGTGAAATCCGCTGGAAGCTAATCAGCGTTTTCTTCTTTCTCACAATATCTACCAAGAACTGAACTGAAAATGTGAGAATGATATAAAATACGATCAGCAGTAATACATATTCAATTCCGTGCTGCCTGTATCCGAAAATCCCCTTTCCCCAGGAGATCAATATCCATTGGATCATATACATTGACGTTAAATTTCGACTGCAGTACTTCAGGATTCTGATAAACCCATTCTCCTTCACCTTTGAAGTGATACGGTCAATGATCCATAAAAAGATCAGGGTCCAGCCTGCAAAATAAATAACACCACCAGGCCCCATATGATAAAAACCGTTGTAATTATAGTCACCATAAATAAAAACCAAAGGTGCTCCAACAGCTATAAACAAAAGTCCTACATACAGCATATTTTTGAATAAACGGGTCCTGTCATGATTAAGCTCCAGATACCATTTTCCAAAAAACATCCCGATAATTATAAACGACATCCACGGAAAAACAGGGAAATACACATAAGCGGGATAATCGGTGCTAAAAAGAAGGTCAAAAATATAATTGATAACAGGATAGTCAATATTGATCCAGCTCACTTCCCTTGATACCAATGCAACTGATAAACCAATCGCCAGAATAACATATTTATTTTTCACATACTCTCTTATAAAGCCAACAAACAGTAAAGACATTCCTGCCAGCTGTAAAATATCTCCCAGCTGTACCAGATAAACATATTGCTGCTCTATCGGAGCATTCCATCCATATTTTTGAATAAAATTCTCCGGGGCAAATCCAAATATTACAGGGATCATGAATTTCATAAAATTCATAAAAAGGCCAGCTGCCAAAAGTAAACCGCCTCGCTTTAATGCACTTTTGAGACTTTGATGGCTGGAAGTCATAAATGTCACTCCCATACAGATCAGAAAAATAGAAGTTCCTCTGCCCAAAAAGACGATAAAACTACCAATAGCCGTTTCTGATTGCGATTTCACGTTCGCAAAGATGAGTAAGGTATGTATAATAATCATTCCTATAACACTCATTCCTTTTATTAAATCCAGTGCAAGAATTCTTTTATTTTGCTGTTCCATAATTTTTTAGTTTTTAACAGATGAGTTTTAATAGTACCATGACTTAAATATTGAAACTACCTGATGCTTTTTTTGTTGTTATATATATTTTTTTGTTAAACTGATTTTATAGCAGAATATCCCATATTACATGAAATCCTTATTTAACCGGTTTTTCGTGCATTTTTTATTTCTCTGTAATTTTATTTTTTAATTATTCTAAATAAAAACAAATATATAAATTAAAAACAAATAATTTATTTCCTTTATAAACTTTCATGAATTATCAATCATCCTATAACTTTTATAAAATTTACTGTGGAGTAATCAGGAAATGCAAGGGATATGATCCATATCAATTTTGAAAATACTTCAACATGAAAGCCCGACGGAATAATCTGTTGCCCAATAATATCTTTACATTAGCTTTTTGTAATTTAGATTGAAAAAAAAATTTCATCCCAGAAATAATGGATTCACATCTGGCAGAACATAAACTCCAATTTTAATAGTTTAAGAAATGATCGAAATAAAAAAAATTTCAAATCAAACAGAGCATTCTGAGCCCAGGAGAGTGATCAGATACACCCTGCTCTGGTGTAATAGCGGAAGCGCTGAAATTCTGATTGACGAAAATATCTTTATCATGAAAGCCGGCCAAGCTCTTACCATCACTTCAGGACAGTTTCAACAGATAAGATCCGTTGAAGGAGAACTTACAGCTCTTGATTTTTCTCTTGACTTTTTCTGTAAGAATGACAATGACATAGAGCTCATTTTTCACAACGGATTATTCTGCCATTTCGGGATGAATGAAGTAATAACGGTTCATCACCCTGGATTTTTTATGAAAACCCTCAACCTTATTGAAAAGGAAATTGAGGAAAAGCCTTATCAGTATCTGATCTCTGCACATTCTCTGGTAGAACTGCTATTAGTAGAAATCAATCGCAGCAAGATTGCTGACGGACATGAAATCTGGAAACCCGATGCCTTATTTTTAAAATTTCTGGAGAACGTCCGGGATAATTTCGAAAATAATTATCAGGTATCCCATTTTGCGGATATTCTGGCCACTACAGAAGCTAAACTGAATGAAGCCTCAAAACTTCACACCAATAAAACAGCCCAGAATGTCATTTATAGTCTCATTATTTCAGAAGCTAAAAGACTATTGCTTTACGAAAAATTAACCGTTAAGGAAATCGCTTACAAACTTGGTTTCAATGATCCTTTTTATTTTTCCAACTTCTTTAAAAAACATACTTCATACTCTCCGAAGGATTACCAAAAAGCAGTAAAGAGCTAAAATATTATATGCTTTTTCTGAAATTGTCTATTCTTTAGACAGCAGATTTCCCGGAATTTTGTACTTGTAATCAGCATCAAGAATCAGAAGTATGAAAACAAAACAGGACATCGCTGTCTTCCTATTAAGAATAGCATTATCAGCAGGATTTTTGTCAGCTACAGCAAGCCGGCTGAATCTTTGGGGAGCCCAATCTTCGGGCTGGAAAAATTATATTCAATATACTGCTGAAACGAATTCATTTTTACCACAGTCTTTTGCTCCCACTATTGCGGTATTATCCACCATTGCAGAGTTCACCATTGGAATTTCACTTCTCGTAGGATACCGGGTAAGAAAAGCCGCTCTTTGTGCTTCCTCCCTTACACTCCTGTTTTCTATTGCCATGAGTATTTCTTTTGGCTTGAAAGATCCTTTGGATTATTCAGTCTTTGTATTCAGTTCCGGAGCATTTTTGCTGAGTACTTTCTCTCATTACAAATGGACCATAGATCAACTTTTATCACAATAACAATTTAAAATGTATATCATGAACACAAACATCCACGACTACATCGTAAAAACAGAACAGAAAGAATGGCAGCCTTTAATTGAAAAAGGGATTCATTACCATGGGATTTTCGTAAAGTCTTTAAAATTTGATCCGGAGAAAAACCGGTCTACGACCATACTCCTAAAGTTCGAACCGGGAGCCAGCTATCCTTATCATAATCACCCGGCAGGTGAGGAACTTTTCATCCTGGAAGGAGATGCTTTGATTGCCGGAGCTACTCTGGAAAAAGGAGATTATCTGTACACACCTCCTGGTTTCAAACATTCAGTCAAATCTGAAAATGGCTGTATGATTCTTTTCGCAATTCCGGAAGAAGTGGAAATACTTTAATGATTATCCATTGAGCTTTCGAAATAAAAAACTCTTCCTTTTTTGGAAGAGTTTTTATGATATAAATCAAATAATATTATTGAACCACTTTAATACTATGATTTTGGCAGTTCCGGTGGACGCATCTTATACTTGTAGCTATTCAGGGTTTTTAAAAAGGCCACAATATCAAAAACTTCTTCATCTGTCAGATTAAGCTTTTCCACCATTCCCGATTTATGAGGAAACTTAGGATCATTGATCTGATCTCCTTTTGGAGTTTCCTTTCCCATTCCGGCATTGTACATCATTACAATATTGGCAAGCTCAGGGAAAAGTCCGTTGTGCATGTAGGGTTTATTCTCAGAAACCTCTCTCAATGTCGGAGTTTTGAACTTTCCTACATCTTCATTTTTCTGAGTTACCAAATACCTTCCCAGATCTTCATATTTCCTTCCATAATAGGTAAGCCCAAGGTTATGGAATTTCTGATCAGAGAAATAAGGTGTGTTGTGGCAATTGATACAATTCGCTTTTGTTCTGAATAAATGCAGGCCGTTCACTTCAGAATCCGTCAATGCATCTTTTGCCCCGGAAACGAATTTGTCAAACTTAGATGGCGGGCTGATCAGGGAACGTTCAAATGTTGCGATTGCTTTTGAGATCTTATCTTCTGTAATTTCCCCATTTCCGAAGGCTTTTACAAAGAAAGGCTTATAATCCTTTATTTTTCTGATATTCTTTACCGCCAGGGACATATGCAGGTTCATTTCCACCGGATTTTCTATAGGGGCCTTCACCTGCTCTTCCAATGTTGCTGCACGGCCATCCCAGAAAAAAGTTTTGGCGTATCCGATGTTCACCAAAGTAGGGGCATTTCTTGTTCCTGTCTGGCGGTCATGTCCAAAAGAAACCCTGCTTCCGTCAGACCACCCTATTTCAGGATTATGACAATTGGCACAGGAGATCTGTCCGCTCTTAGAAAGCCTCGGATCAAAGAACAGCATTTTCCCGAGTTCCATTTTATCTTCGGAATAGGGATTGTCCTCAGGAAATTTCATTTTAGGCAAAGGTCCGATATCCTGAAAACTTTCTTTAGCCTCATTGAATAAATGCGGAGCAGGCCATTTAGACTGATCTCCGCTGCTGTATAATGTACGCAGCTCTTCCACAGTATATCCTGTGGGATCATTAGAAGTATTACTCAATAAACATGCTATTCCGATGATGGCCAGAATAGCGAGATATCTGTCTTTCATTTCTATTTTAATAAAACACTCAGTTTTTTAAATGTATATTCTAAATTTTAATTGAAATGAGGTAAAGATAAAAAATGAGAATGCAATTCAGCATACTCATTTTTAGTTTCTATTACAAAAATAATTTATTTTTTAGTTAATATTTTGACCTGTATAAGGTTCAACAACATCGGTTGGGCTATTCTCATACCAACATCTCAAGTAATTCTGTGATGGCATTGAATTCGTTTGATAAACCATAGGACCTTTGTAAAGACCTGCTTCTGGGTCTACTGGTATCCAAAAGTATAAATCATCATTTAATATATCTTCTGATAAATAGTCCTTACCAACAAATCTTGGATCGTATATTGTAAGATCACTCGTATTGCAACCCCAAATTTCAAGGTAGCTTCCAATATATCGTTCACAATCAATATACCATTTAGTTGGTGAAAATCGTGAATTCGGATCACTAGATGAAATTTTATCTTTTACAAATAAAATCCCACCATCATTATAAGTATAAATATTTCCAACTTTAAGTGTATCGTAAATTTTTATATCACTTCCTCTTTTAACTTGTACTTTAAAACTCTTGTTAATCTTCACAGCTGAAATAATTGGAGGAGTATTTTCTTTTGTTTCTATTGAATCTATTTCCGAATTACATCCATAAATTATAAATGAGGAAATAAATGAGAGACTTAAAAATAATGAGATTTTCTTCATAGGTATTATTTTAATATAAGTCACAAATATACGAATTTATATGTAATAATTCTAAATAAAAATAACAACCTAGGTTCTTAAAATAAATTTAAACTAAATAAAACCTGTTGTGCATTTTGATTTAAAATGGAAATAATTGAAAATCAATACAAACAGAAAAGGCATAAAAAATAGCAAAATAATCATTAAGGCACAAAAAATCTAAGATTTTAATGTTTAGCGAATTTAGAAACTTTGTGCCTTTAAACATAACGTGCTAAAAATAAATACCTTGTGTTCTTGTGATTAATTTTTCAAAATGCACAACGGGTTAAATAAAATAATATAACTTTAGTGTTATGGCTTCAATACCATTATTTTTAATTCATTAACAGAGAAACCACCAATGCAAATAATATATTCTGTCATTTCTAAAAAATATATTAATATGTCCGTCAGAAATACCTTTTTCATCTTCTCTTAACTGAATAACCTGAAGCTTCCCTTCATAGTAAACATCCATAGTTCCCATATTTTTTATGACATTCAGAAATATCCTTTTGATATCATGAATGGTAGACTTAGCGTCTATTCTGATTCCTTTATACAATATATGGTTTCCCTTTAAAAACTTAAACTCATCTACCGCTACTTTCTGTTCATTATTTTCAAACCGTGAACCGCTTTTATATAAATATTTATCTTCCATTTCCTTACTTCCGTCTGAGTTTTCAAAAACATAGGAGCAGGGAGCTTCTTCTGACATCAGTCTGATGCTGTCGGCTTTTCCGAAAACTTTTTCAAATTCACTAAGGCTGAAGAGCCTTTTCAGCTGTCCATTAAATCGGATATCCTCTACTGACATGACTTCATTCAAAGTGTCTTTTTTAAACACCCGTAATCTGAGCGGTATCTTGTAAAGTTGTATCGGAATCCGATTCTGTCGTATGGTCCCGAACCTTATATTACTCTCCGGATTCCTTTTCTTTCTTGCAGTAGTACGGAAATAAAATAAAGAGTAATACGATTTAAAAATACTTCATAAATAAATTTTGCTTGCATGGTGTAAAATACCCCGACAGCATGATGAAAGTAACGAAATTTCAACGATATATTAGTGTCAGAGCAATTTAAATTTATGATGACTAAATTATAAAAACACAAATAAATAGCTGTTTTTCACATAAACCGTTTACGATATGTCCATCATTTATTATGCATCAACGTTAGCAAACAGTATTTAAGATCTTAAAATTTGTTAAAAATCCTTAGCATCACCACAGAAATTATACTTTTGTACCCTTATCGATTCATCTATTGAATTTGAAAATGATTCAAGCGAACAAATAGTTTATAATCTTTTAACACTATAAATTATGACGCAATCGTACGAAGTTATTTTCGAAAACAACAGAAAGTGGATAGAGTCTAAACTTTCTCAGAATCCGGACTTCTTTAAAGAACTTGCTAAAACGCAGGCACCCGAATATTTATACATCGGAGGCTCAGACAGCAGGGTAATGGCAGAAGAGATCATGGGAGTCAACCCGGGACAGGTTTTCATCCACAGAACCATTGGCAATATTGTCCATACATTGGATATGAACTCTACTGCAATCATTCAATATGCGGTGGAACATCTCAGGGTTAAACACATTATCGTATGTGGTCATTACCAATGTGATGGGGTGAAAGCGGCGATGACTTCTCAGGATTGGGGATTGCTGAATCCGTGGCTGAGAAATATCCGTGACGTGTACAGGTTACACCAGGCCGAATTAGACGCTATCAAAGATGAAGGTAAACGTTATGACAGACTTGTAGAGCTGAATGTTCTGGAACAATGCATCAACGTAACTAAAATGGCATGTGTGCAGGAAAGATATCTGATCGAGGAATATCCTGTGGTGCATGGGTGGGTGTTTGACCTTAGGACAGGGAGAATTATTGATCTGGAGATCGACTTCGAAAAAGTACTGAAAGATATCCAGAAAATCTACAATCTTACCGCGTCCAATTGGGTAATGAGCAGAAAAACTAAATAGTTTTTTTATTTAAAAGAATGTGAAATGAAATTCTGGAGTATTGTTACATTATTGTTCTTCCTAAACTTTACAGCGCTGCCGAGCATAGCTGCTGTTTTCGGTTGGGATAATTTAAGAACAAATGTAATCATGAACGAGGAAGAGGAACATTCTAACCCAACTTCTTTTACTGTTTTCGAAAAGGTACTTCCGAAAACTTTAGAAGTCTATGACTATCTTAAGTTTTTTGAACCTGACCTTAGTGGCAGGTCTTTTGTGCCGATAGATGATTCTTTTCATCTGTCCCCTTTATTACCTGTATTTTCTCCCCCTCCGGAAGCATAATTTTATAATAAGTTCATTTTAATACACTCCAATCCACATAATACTTACTTTGGAGAAAATAAATCCGGGATACACAATATTCTTTTCCCAACGTAAATATTGCCATCCCTTATTCTAAATGTATATTGTTTCCCAACACATCATCAATATTATTACTGTACAACAATAAAAAACCCGCAATAAAACATTGTTTACTACGGGCTTGATTTTATGATAATTAAATGTTAGTGTTTCTTACATTTATTATTTCACTTCTTCGAAGTCTGCATCCTGTACATCTTCACCTCCTGCATTGTTGTTACCTCCAGGATTTTGAGCTCCGGCTCCTGCATCAGCACCAGGCTGTTGACCAGCGGCATACAATTCTTCAGAAGCTGCCATCCATGCGGCATCTAACGCTTCAGTTTTAGCTTTTACATCATCAGCATTTTTAGCTTCGAAAGCTGTTTTCAATTCTCCGTGAGCTGCTTCGATCGCTGCTTTTTTGTCAGCAGAAAGCTTTTCACCGAATTCTTTCAGTTGTTTTTCAGTCTGGAAGATCAATCCGTCAGCTTTGTTGAAGATCTCAACTTCTTCTTTTCTCTTGGCATCAGCTGCAGAGTTTTCCTGAGCTTCTTTTTTCATTCTTTCGATTTCTTCGTCAGAAAGGCCTGAAGAAGCCTGGATTTTGATAGACTGCTCTTTACCGGTTCCTTTATCTTTAGCGGATACACTTAAGATACCGTTGGCATCGATGTCGAAAGTTACTTCGATCTGAGGAACTCCTCTTGGTGCCGGTGGAATATCTGTAAGGTCGAATCTACCGATCTCTTTGTTATCGTTGAACATAGGTCTTTCCCCTTGTCCTACTCTGATGCTTACAGCCGGCTGGTTGTCAGAAGCTGTAGAGAATACTTCAGATTTTTTAGTTGGGATCGTTGTATTCGCTTCAATTAATTTAGTGAATACAGAACCCATAGTTTCGATACCTAAAGAAAGCGGGGTAACGTCAAGAAGCAATACATCTTTTACGTCTCCTGTCAATACACCTCCCTGAATTGCTGCACCAATTGCTACAACTTCATCCGGGTTAACCCCTTTAGATGGTTTTTTACCGAAGAATTTTTCTACTTCTTCCTGGATGATCGGGATTCTTGTAGAACCACCTACTAAGATTACCTCATCAATATCAGAAGTGGATAAACCTGCATCTTTTAATGCTTTTGCAACCGGCTCCATAGATCTTCTTACAAGATCTGCAGACAATTGCTCAAATTTAGCTTTAGTTAAAGTCTTCACTAAGTGCTTAGGGCCTGTGGCTGTAGCTGTGATATATGGTAAGTTGATCTCAGTCTGTGGAGAAGAAGATAATTCGATTTTTGCTTTTTCAGCAGCTTCTTTCAATCTTTGAAGAGCAATAGCATCAGCTTTTAGATCTACCCCTTCCTCGGCTTTAAACTCTTCAGCCATCCAGTTGATGATCACATCATCGAAGTCATCACCTCCTAAGTGAGTATCACCATTGGTAGACAATACTTCAAATACACCATCTCCCAGGTCAAGGATAGAGATATCGAAAGTACCACCACCCAGGTCATATACCGCGATCTTCTGATCTTTATGGTTCTTATCAAGACCGTAAGCTAATGCTGCAGCTGTAGGCTCATTGATAATTCTTTCTACTTTAAGACCGGCGATCTCACCAGCTTCTTTAGTAGCTTGTCTCTGTGCATCGTTGAAGTATGCAGGAACAGTGATTACTGCTCTTGTTACTTCCTGTCCAAGGTAATCTTCAGCAGTCTTCTTCATTTTCTGAAGAGTCATCGCAGAAATTTCCTGTGGAGTATATTCTCTGTCGTCGATTTTTACTTTTACTGTATCATTTGGTCCTGCTACAACCTCATAAGGTACCCTTGAGATTTCTTTAGCATCTTCTTTAAAATGAGTACCGATAAATCTTTTGATAGAGTATACAGTTTTCTTTGGATTCGTTACAGCCTGTCTTTTTGCAGGATCACCAACTTTTCTTTCACCATCTTCTGTAAAGGCTACGATAGAAGGAGTTGTTCTTTTACCTTCTGCGTTAGGGATAACAACAGGGTCTTTTCCCTCCATTACAGCAACGCAAGAGTTGGTTGTTCCTAAGTCAATTCCAATTATTTTACTCATAATATTTTATATTTTTTCTAATTTTTAATTTTATTTACACTCTCAATTTCTCAATATCTGTACCATTCAAAAATTTGTGACAAAATGACAGAATAAAAATAAAAACCCCGGCTGTACCGGGGCTTATAGTATTGATTCAGAAAAGAATTACTTTCTTTTCGTCTTAAAAGAGGAAATGTCAGTTATTCTATTTTCATTACCCTTCTTTTTCCATTTCTTCATGAAGTTTCTCATAATCATCAGAATCAGCGTTATGCAATTCAATTCTAGTAATAAATTTTGCCATAATTTTAAATATCAAATTAGTAACAAAAATATTTTAACATTTTAAAATTATTTTACGAAAATCCGTAATTTATGAAACTTTTAAATAAATTAAATTGGTACATCATATCATTATCTAAAAAAGATATTATCATTATATTATATGGTCAATAAAGGTTATTGCCAGCTGAAAGAATATCCTGTTCAAACGGATTAAAATTAATCAAAGTTTAATCTAAGAAATAGGGGCTGAAACATTACGAATTATTATTTTTGATAAAATATACACATTTAGAATGTCATTACACTTTAATCCACGAGATATTACATGGCTTGCCTTTAACGAAAGGGTTTTACAGGAAGCTATGGACGAAAAAGTTCCTTTGCATTTAAGAATACGTTTTCTCGGAATTTTCTCCAACAACCTGGATGAATTTTTCAGAGTGCGTGTTGCCGGATTAAAGCGTGCCATGGATTTTAAGGAAAAGGTAATTGCTGAATCTTTTTACCAGCCACCTTCCAAGATTCTTCAGCGAATCAATGAGATTGTGATGAGACAGCAGCTGAATTTCGATAAAACCTGGAAAAATATCCTGGCTGAAATGGCTGATCATAAGGTTTTCATCAAGAGTTCAAAAAACCTGACCGCCAGACAGAAAGAATTTGTCAGACAATATTTTGATGAGGTGGTAGAATCTAATGTGATCCCTATCCTGCTTCATGAGAATACTCCCATGCCTTACCTGAGAGATAAAAGCCTTTATCTGGGGGTAGCGATGAGAAAAAAAGACTGGCAGTATTCCAGCAACTATGCCATTATTGAAATTCCGTCACGCTTTGTAGGAAGGTTTGTATTGCTGCCTACAGAAGATCCGGAAGAAAAAAATGTAATGCTTCTGGAAGATGTGATCACATTCAACCTACCGCATATTTTCTCTTATTTCGGATATGACGAATTTGCAGCCAATGCCTTTAAAGTAACCAAAGATGCTGAGCTGGACCTGGATAATGACATCAGAACCAACTTCGCAGAAAAGATAGAAAAAGGACTTAAAAACAGAAGGAAAGGAAAGCCTACCCGTTTTGTATTTGATAAAGATATGGATAAGGCCCTGCTGGAGCTTCTTATCAGAAAACTGAATTTAACAAAAAAAGACAGCATCATCCCGGGAGGAAAGATCCATAACTTCAAACATTTCATGGATTTTCCAGATGTTTTTGAGGCCTATGAAAGACCTGTAGAAAGAACATCATTTACCCACCAGGCCTTTGAGCATGGCGAAAGGATCACCGATGTTATTTTAAAAGAAGATGTCCTGCTTACCTTCCCTTATCATAAATACAATCCGGTCATTGACCTTCTCCGCGAAGCTGCAATGGATCCGGATGTAAAATCTATACAGATCACGGCGTACCGCCTGGCAAGCAATTCAAAGATCATCAATGCATTGATCTATGCGGCCAGAAACGGGAAGGAAGTAACCGTAATGCTGGAGCTTCAGGCAAGGTTTGATGAGGAATCCAACCTGGAATGGAAAGATATGCTGGAACCTGAAGGTATCAATGTTCTTGTCGGACTGCCCAACAAAAAAGTGCATGCCAAACTGTGCATCATCAAAAAAAGAGCCCACAACAAAACCATCCAATATGGATTTGTAAGTACCGGAAACTTCAACGAAAAGACCGCCCGGATCTATGGAGATCATTTGCTGCTGACTTCCGACCGTGGCATCATGGCGGATATCAATAAGGTTTTCAATGTTCTGAAAAAGCCTAAAGAAGATTATCTTCCGGTTCTGAAAACATGTAAGAATTTATTGGTTTGTCCTCAGTTTATGCGTGAAAAGATCGTTCACCACATCGAAAAAGAAATTGAAGAGGCTAAAGCAGGAAGAAAAGCAGAAATCATCGTCAAAGTCAACTCTTTGAGTGACAGAGCTCTGATCGAAAGGCTATATGATGCAGCGAAAGCCGGGGTCATTATCAGGCTAATCGTAAGAGGGATCTATTGTGCTGTCAATCAAAAGGATTTTAAAGAAAAGATAAAAGCCATAAGCATCGTAGACGAATATCTGGAACATGCAAGGGTAATGTATTTTTACAACAAAGGCACAGAAGATATGTATATTTCTTCCGCTGACTGGATGACCAGAAACCTGGACTACCGGATTGAAGCAGCCGCCAAAATCACAGACAAAAACCTTAAAAAAGAATTGAAAGAGATCCTGGACATTCAACTCAGAGATAACGTCAAAGCAAGGATATTAGACAAAAAACTGAGCAATGAATATATAAGAAATGATAAAAAAGAATGCCGTTCACAGATAGAAACCTATAAATATTTAAAAGCTAAAACCAACAAAAAATGAAGATAGCAGCGATAGACATAGGGAGTAATGCAGCCCGCCTTCTTATCAATGAAGTAAAAATCAATAATAGAAAACCTGAATTCATTAAGCTCAACCTGCTGAGAATACCGCTGAGATTGGGAATGGATGTTTTTACCATCGGAAAAATAGGTCCGGATAGAGAAAAAATGGTCATCGATTCCATGAAAATCTTCAGCGACCTAATGAAGATCTATAAAGTAGACCATTACAGGGCCTGCGCTACAAGTGCTATGCGTGATGCGGCCAATGGGAACGACATTATCAGGGAGGTTCAGGAAACATCCGGAATCAATATTGAAATCATTTCAGGAGACGAAGAAGCTACCCTTATCTATGAAAATCACGTAGCAGAAGGTCTCGATAAAGAATTTGCCTATTTATACATCGATGTGGGCGGAGGCTCTACCGAGCTTACCTTCTACGAAAACGGTAAAATGGTGTACGAAAGATCCTTCAATATAGGAACGATCCGCCTTCTCAACAATCTGGTTACTCTGGACAACTGGAAGGAAATGAAGGATGAGATCAAAAAAAATATCGTCACCAAAAAACCAATTGTAGCCATCGGGTCAGGAGGAAACATCAACAAAGTATTCTCCATGAGCAAGACCAAAGATGGTAAGCCCATGTCTTTATCTCACCTTAAGAAAGTCTATAAAGAATTTAATGAGCTTTCTGTAGAGGAAAGAATGACAAAACACAGCCTCAGAGAAGACAGAGCCGATGTATTGGTGCATGCCCTGAATATTTTCAACAATATCATGTCCTGGGCAGATATCAACCGCATCTTTGTACCGAAGATCTCTGTAGCAGACGGATTGATTCAAAATATTTACAGTCAGTTACAACATAAAAAATCATTGTAAAAAAAATAATTATTTAAACCGGACAGTCATTTGTCCGGTTTTCTTTTTTAAGAAGCTGCTATCCCTGCTTTCCATTATATTTTTATCTACTACTTTCAATCGCCATTGCAGGCAAAGCCAAGCAATCTCAATATCCTATTGAAACAATACATTCTCAGAAACAGCTCGTTACCCAAAATCAGCACTCTCTTTGATTTTAAGTTTCGGCTGAAACCAAATGGAAGATTTTTCATAGTAAAGGCGAACTAAAATCCTCTCCTGACTAATAGCTGTTATTTATATGGATTATAGATGCTTAATGATATTATCTTTTATCTTTTATCTTTTATCTTTTATCTTTTATCTTTTATCTTTTATCTTTTATCTTTTATCTTTTATCTT